>JALHMN010000054.1 GCA_022844005.1 bacterium
GTGACCTGGTCCTTCAGGTCGAGCAGGAAGACGCCGCCGTTCAGCACGTCGGAGAAATAGAGCCCCTTGGCCTGATCCCAGACCGGACCCTCGATCAGGCCATAGCCGGTCGCCACCTCTTGCATGCGCGTTTCCTTCCCATCGTTGTTGCTTGGTTACTTGGTGCCCGGACCGACGCGCCAGCCGGCATTGGCCTTGCGGCCGATGCGCCCGGCCTGGACCATCTGCTTCAACAGCGGGCGAGGGCGGAAGCGCTCGCCGTATGAATCCTGCATGATCGCCTGCGCCTGCAGCGTCAGCGAATTGGTCACCGCGTCCATCAACTCGAATGGGCCCATCGGATGTCCGAGGCCGAGGCGGCAGGCGGTATCGAGTTCCTCGGCGGTCACCACCTCTTCCTCGACCAGGCGCACCGCCTCGATCAGGAAGGCGTGCAGCACGCGGTTGACGGCGAAGCCGGCCACGTCCTTCACCCGGATCGCCACCTTGCCGGCCCCCTCGGCCAGCCGGAAGGCGGTGGCGATGGCGGCTTCCGACGTATCGAAGGCTGGGATCACCTCGACCAGCTTCATCCGGCTGACCGGCGAGAAGTAATGCGTGCCGAGGAAGTTCGGCCGGCGTTCGGGGCCGACGTAGGAGGCCAGCGTCGAGATCGGGATGGTCGAGGTGTTGGTGGCGAAGACGGCGCCCTTCTTCACGATCTTGTCGAGCTTGCCCCAGATCTCGGCCTTCACCTTCTCGTCCTCGAACACCGCTTCGACCACCAGGTCCGAATCGGCGAGATCGGCCATTTTGACGGTCGGGCGGATGCGGTTCAGCGTGCCCGCCGTATCGGCCTCCTTGAAATGGCCGCGCGTCACGCCTTTCGAGAGAATGTCGGCGAGGCGGGTCTTCGCCTTGCCGAGCGCCTCGTCGCTGGTGTCGGTCAGCATGACGGGGTGGCCCGCCATCGCATAGACCAGGGCGATCTCCGCCCCCATCAGGCCGGCACCGATCACGCTTACTTTTTCAGGCTTGGTCGCCATTGATTTTTCCCGTGTCCTGGAGCTGCGTTCCATCCGATTTCAGCTTAGCACGGCGATCGAGCAGGGGTTGATCGGGGACGGGTTGTGCTAACGTCCGCACCGCTTTTGGTCGCGGGAGGAAAAAAAATATGGCCGGTCCCTTGGCGGGCGTGCGGATTCTGGATTGTACCTCGGTGGTGCTCGGCCCCTGGGCGGCGCAGCAGTTGGGCGATCTCGGCGCCGATGTGATCAAGATCGAGCCCCCGGAAGGCGATACCACCCGCCAGCTCGGCCCCAAGCGCAATCCCGGCATGGCGGCTTTCTATCTCGGCTGCAACCGCAACAAGCGCAGCATCGTGCTCGACCTGAAGAAGGACGACGGGCGCAAGGCATTGTTCAAGCTGGCCGAAACCGCCGATGTCCTGATGCACAACTACCGGCCCGAGCCGGCGGCTCGGCTCGGCGTCTCCTACGAGGCATTGGCCAAGATCAACCCGCGCCTCGTCTACCTCGCCACCTACGGCTATCGCGCCGACGGGCCGATGGGGCCGAAGGCCGCCTATGACGACATCATCCAAGCCGCCTCGGGCATGGCCTCGCTGCAGACGGTGGTGGCCGGCGCGCCGCGCTTCCTGCCCACCATCGTCGCCGACAAGACCAGCTCCAACGGCGTCGTCGCCGCCGTGCTGGCCGCCCTCTACGAGCGCGAGAGGTCGGGCCAGGGCCAGGCGATCGAAGTCCCGATGTTCGAGACCCTGGTCGCCTATGTCATGGTCGAGCATCTCTATGGAGAGACCTTCCGCCCGGCTGCCCCCGAAGGCGCCGGCTATCGCCGGCTCCTGAACAAGGAACGCCGGCCTTATCCCTCGAAGGACGGGTTCTTCGCTCTCCTGCCTTATACGGATGCGAACTGGCGGGAATTCACCGATCTCGTCGGCCGGCCCGACATCATGGCCGATCCCCGCTTCGCCTCGCTCGCGACCCGGCTCGCCAATATCGAGGTCGTCTATGCGACCCTGGCCGAGATCTGCGCGACGCGCACCAACGCCGAATGGATCGCGTTGCTCAAACCCTCGAACATTCCGCACGGTCCGGTGCAGACGCTGGAGGACCTGCTGCATGACGAGCAGCTGGAAGCGACCGGTTTCTGGAAGGAGGTCGAGCATCCGACCGAGGGGCCGATCCGCATGACCGATATTCCGCCGCGCTTCAGCCGTACCAAGCCGGAGGTGCGGCGCCTGCAGCCGAATCTCGGCGAGCACAGCCGGGAAATCCTGGCCGAGGCGGGCTATGGCGAGCGCGAGATCGATGCGCTGCTGGCCTCGGGGGTGACGCGGGAGGGCCGGAAGGCCTAGTCGCCCGGGGCGGCCTCGCCGCGCTGCAATCTGTCGGCGATCGCCTGCCGCGCCGCGACCACCAGTTCGGCGCAGAGGGGAATGCCGAGCCGGCGGATTTCCTGCATCAGGGCGAGCAGGATGTGGTCGATGCCGACGGCGGCTTCCTCCCGCGGGACGGCGGGTGCGGCGAAAGGGTCATGCGCCTGTGCAGATCCGTCTTCCGGGTCGTGATCGGGAGGGCCATCTGCGGGTGAGTAGTAATTCATTTATTGACGACCTTGATCTATAGTCCAGACGCGTCGCGACGACAGGCGGTCGCAAGAATATCATCCGAGCCTTTTCGACAACCTCGACTAAAATTGCGCAACCGAAGTGCATAGACGAACTTCCCTGCAAGCCCCGCCGGACTGGGACGACCTGCGCTACTTCCTGGCGATCGCCCGGGCGGGCAGTTTCACCAAGGCAGCGGCCATCCTGAACACCACCCAGTCGACCGTGGGCCGGCGCCTGCACGGGCTCGAGCGACGCCTGGGCGCCAAGCTGTTCGACCGCCGCTACGACGGCATGCGGATCACCCCGGTCGGTCGCGAGGTCCTGGCCCGGGTCGAGGCCATGGAACGGCTGGCGGCCGAAGCCGAACGGACCCTCGCCGGCGTCGACCAGGAACTGGAAGGCGCGGTGAAGATCGCAACCACCGAGGGGATCGGCAGTTTCTGGCTGACCCCCCGCCTCGGCGAGTTCCAGAACCGCTTTCCCAAGGTGATCGTCGAAGTGCTGACGGGCAACGCGGTGGTCGATCTGGCGGCGCGGGATGCCGATCTCGCCATCCGCCTGGCCCGCCCGACCGACCCGAAGCTCGTGGGCATCCCCGTCGGGCGCATGCGCTTCGGCCTGTTCTGTGCCCAGAGCTATGTCGACGAGTTCGGCCTCGCGGCTTCGCTCGAGGAAATCGCGATCCGGCATCGGGTGGTGGACCAACCCCCCTACGGCGCCTTTCCGCCCTGGGCCGCGTTCCTGGACCGCGGGCCGAATGTCGTGTTCCGGTCGAACTCCTCGATCGCCTTCACCTATGCGATCACCGCCGGGCGGGGAATCGGCCTCCTGCCGCTGTTCAGCCGCTTCACTGCGCCGGGGCTGATCCGGCTGCCGATCACCTTCGACTACGAGCAGCCGATCTGGCTGGTCTCGCACCTCGAGACCAACCGCAACGCGCGGACCCGGGCCCTGTGGGAGCACGTGAAGTCGCTGTTCCAGCGCGACCAGGCGGAGTGGTTCTCCTAGTCGGCCTGGCTCGACAGCGGCGGCGTCACGCTTTCGAGCGGCTGCCGCTCGGCCTTGATCCCCATGATCGCCTCGAGGATCGCCGCAGTCAGCATGAGCCCGGCCGCGATCAGATAGCCGATCAGGATGCTGGACCGCTCGCCGGTATCGATCAGCCTGCCGAAGATCCACGGCCCGGCAACGCCTCCGACGCCGGTGCCGAAGGCATAGAAGAGCGAGATGGCATTGGCCCGGATCTCGATCGGAAACACTTCGCCTACGGTGAGATAGGCGGCACTCGCCGCAGCCGAGGCGAAGAAGAAGATCACCGACCAGGCGAAGGTCTGCGACCAGGCGCCGAGGATTTCGGCCTGGAACAGGAAGCCGATGATGGCGAGGAGTATGCCGGATAGCGCGTAGCAGCCGGCGATCATCGGCTTGCGGCCCCATTCGTCGAACAGTTTGCCCAGGAGCAGCGGCCCGAGGAGGTTGCCGGCGGCGAAGAACAGGATGTGCCAGCCCACACCTTCCGCCTTCACGCCGTAGAAGTTCGCCAGGATCAGCGCATAGGTGAAGAAGATGGTGTTGTAGAGGAACGCCTGCGATCCCATCAGCACGACACACAGGAACGTCCGGCCCGGATAGCGTTTGAACAGCGTGTGCATGATGATGCCGAAGGTCGCCCGGACCGGCCGGTGCACCTCCAAATGTCCCGTCTCGGCCGCTACCAGGTCCGCCGGCATGCGTCTCTCGATGTCGACGGTGATGACCTCGGCTTCCTCCAACCGGCCGTGCACCAACAGCCAACGTGGGCTTTCGGGCAGGAAGCGCCGCAGCCACAGCACGGCGAGGCCGAGCACCGCGCCGGAGAAGAAGGCGATCCGCCAGCCTGTGTCGGCACCGAAGAAGTCGGGGTCGAGCAGGACGATGGACATCCCGGCGCCGAGTGCCGCCCCGGCCCAGAAGCTGCCGTTGATGGCGAGGTCGGTGCGGCCCCGATAGCGCGCCGGTATCAGTTCCTGGATGGCCGAATTGATGGCCGAATACTCGCCCCCGATTCCGGCGCCGGTGAGGAAGCGGAACAGGCAGAAGGACCATAGGTCCCAGGAGAAGGCGGTCGCCGCGGTGGCGACGAGATAGAGGCCGAGGGTGACGGTGAAGAGCCTCTTCCGCCCGAAGCGGTCAGCGAGGAAACCGAAGACGATTGCTCCCGAAACGGCGCCGAGGAGATAGAAGCTCGCCGACAGTCCGACCTCGCCGGCGCTGAGGCCGAGCGCCTTCGGGTCGGCCAGCGCGGCGCCGAGCGTCCCGGCGAGCGTCACCTCAAGCCCGTCCAGCACCCAGGTCACGCCGAGCGCCGTCGCGACGAGCGTATGGAAACGGCTCCAGGGCAGGCGATCCAACCGGTGGGGGATGTCTGAGCGCGGGACGAAAGCGGCCATGAAGCCCCTATCGCCGCGCCGGGAATTTTGTTCCCGCAGGCTCAGCCCGGACCATGCCACTCCACTTTGAGATCATGCAGATCCTCGACCGGGAGCGGTGCCGGGATTTCCGCCACCGTGCCGATATAGAGATAGCCGACCACGTCATGGTCTTCGTCGAAGCCGAGGGCGGCTTTCACCACCGGGTCGTAGCAGTTGGTCCCGGTCAGCCACATGGCGCCGTAACCCAGCGCGAAAGCGGCAAGGAGGATGTTCTGTGCCGCCGCCCCGGCCGCAAGCGTCTGATCGATGGTCCGCACCGTCGCGTGATCGCGGATCACGCGGGCCCCCACCGCCAGCACGACGGGCGCGCGCATCGGCTTGCCGCGCTCCTTCTCGATCTCGGCGGCGTTGGCACCCGGATCGCGCAATGTGCGCGCCTTGGCGAAGACGTCGCCGAGTTTCGCCCGCGCCTCGCCGCGGATGACGACGAAACGCCAGGGACGCAGCCGGCCGTGATCGGCGGCCCGGGCGCCGGCCTTCAGCATCAGGTCGATCTCGGCATCGGCAGGTCCCGGACCGCTCATCATCCTGGGAGAAACGGAGCGGCGGTTCAGGAGAGCGTCGATGACGGTCACGGCGAGGACACCTTGCGGAAAGGAAGGACGGAGCGGCGGGTGCTTCCCGAGTCGGGCTCGATCAGGCAGTGCAGGCCGCCGACGAAGAGCAGAAGCGCGAGAGCCGGCCACAACACCAGGGCCGGATGGTCGAACAGGAAGAAGCGGTATTCGAACAGCATGCTGCCCCAGTCGGGCGCGCCACTGTCGGCGCCGAGGCCGAGAAAGGCGAGTGCGGCGTAGTTCATGGTGATATGCCCGACGTGTCCGGCCAGATTGGTCGTCACCGGCGGCAGCACCGCCGGCAGAACATGGCGCCAGGCGATACCGAACGGCCCGGTACCCAAGGCCTCGGCCGCCTTCACGTAGGGTTCGCGGAACGCCGCGGTGGCGAGGCCATGCACCATGATGGCGGTGCTGCCGGTGCCGGCGATGCCGAGCCCGAGGGCTATGGACCAGGGCGAGAAACCCAGTGCCGCCGCCACCAGTATGGCGATGACCAGTTCCGGCATGATGGCGGCGAGATCAGCCGTTCTGAGCGCCAGGAAGCGCGCGGCGGGCGGTGCGAACGCGGCGAAAAGGCCCAGCGCAAGTCCGCCGGCGAGCGCGATGGCCGCCGCCAGCCCCGTCGCCGCCATCGCTCGCCCGCCGCCGGCGGCGAGACGAGCGAAGATGTCCCGCCCCAGATGGTCGGTTCCGAGCCAGTGTTCGGCGCCGGGCCCGGCATGGCGATGCGCGAGATCGACGGCATGGAGGTCGTGCCCCGCGATCAGCACGCCGCCCGTCGACAAGACGGCAACCGCCGCAACGGCGAAGAGGCCGATCAGGCGGCGCATGCGACCGGCCGCGGGTCGAGGCGGCTTCTGATCAGTTCGGCGCCCGAATGGACAACCACCATCAATGTCGCAACGCCCATGACGTAGACGCGGAGCACCGAATAGTCGCGGGTCGCGACGCTCTCGATCACGAGTTGGCTAAGCCCCGGAATCGCGAAGGCCACTTCCACCACCGCCGTGCCGCCTACGATCCACGTCATCTGCGGCGTCAATGCCGCGAGCAGGGCCAACATTACCGGCCGTCCGGCGTGGCGGTGCAGGGCCTGGCCGGGGCCCAGGCCTTTGGCGAGGGCGGTGCGCAGGTATGCCTGCTCACCCGCGGCAACGAAGCAGTTCCTTACAATCCGCGTCAATGGCGCCAGGGAATAGATCCCGACCAGCAGCAGTGGCAGTGCCACGCGCTGGATCGGCCCGCCGGTATGCAGGTCGAGCAGTCGCCACTGCGCCGAAAACAGCCAAGCCGCAAGGATCGCGACCAGGAAGGACGGCGCCGTCTGCGCCGCGATGCTGAAGAGCCGGGTCAGCCGGTCGGCTATGCCGTGAGGCCGCCGCGCCGCGGCGAAGCCGAGGGGCAGGCAGAGCAGGGCGGCGAGCAGGATGCCGCCACCGCCGATGGCGATCGACCAGGGCAATCGGGGGCCTATCTCATCCGCCACGGGCCGGCCGCTGCGGAGCGACAATCCCCAGTCGCCGCTGACGAGGCCCGTCACCCAGCGGGCATATTGCCGGGCGAGGCCGTCCTCCATTCGCCATTCGGCCTTGAGCGCGGCGACGTTCTCCGGGGTCGCCGCCTGGTTGCGCTCGGTGAGGGCCAGCAGTGCCGGGTTGCCCGGCAGCAGGGCCGGCAGCACAAAGACGGCGAGGCTCGCCAGCCAGAGCAGGAAGACGGCGCGCAGGAGCGCGGTCATCGCCAGGACGCTTCCGGGCTCACAATCCGAAATCGGGCCGGATGATGTGGTAGTCCGCGCCCCAGGGGCGGTAGCCGGCGAGCTTCGGGCCGACCCCGACATGCCAGGCCGGTGTCAGCAGGAACGACACGGGCGCCGATGCGAAAATCTCCTGCTGGATCTCGCCCGACACGGCAGCACGCTCCGGAGCGCTTGCGATGCCGGCGAGCCGGTCGAGGAGCCGATCGACCACCGCCGAGGAGAATCCGGAATAGTTGTTGCCTGCTCCAGCACGGAAGAAGCCGTTCAGGAAGAAGCCCGGATCACCTGCGGGCAGCGTATGCACGGCCCAGAGAAGGAGGTCGAAGTCGCCGGAGGACGATATCGGGCCGGGCTGTTCCACAACCCGTGTCCTGACGCCGATGCCGAGGGCGGAAAGTTGCGCGCGCACGACCGGCTGCAAGGTCACGAGATCGGGACGCTGGGGATAGGCGGTGACAACGAGGTCGAGCGGCTTGCCGTCCTTGGCCCGTCTGCCATCGCTCCCGCGGTTCCACCCCGCCTCGTCCAGCAGGCGGTTGGCCGCTGCCGCATCGGTCGGCCTCGGATCGTTCAAAGCAAACGGTGTGCCCTTGGGGAAGGCGCCGTTCGCGGGCTCGCCCCCTTGGATCGCCGTCGCGAGCTCGGCCCGGTCGAGAACCAGGTCGATTGCCCGGCGAACGCGCGGATCGGACAGCGCTTCGCGCCGCGTATTCTGCCACATCATGTACTGGTATCCGACCAGGAAGGTCTTCACGGCGATACCGCGCGCCTTCAACCGGGGCAGCGCTTCCACCGGCAGGTTGAAGGCCATGTCGAGCTCACCTGCTTCCAGCGCGACCGCCATCGTCTGCCCGTCGGGGAAGCGCTTCAGCAGCACCGGCTTGCGTTGTGCCGCGTCGGGATAGTTCGGGTTCGGCACCAGATCCATACCGTCGCCGGTGCGCAATGCCGCGATCTGATACGGGCCCGTGAAAACCGGCTTGTCGGCCATCCGGTAGACGGCGAAGGGCCATTCGGCGAGCACCGCGGCCATCACCGGCGTCGGTCGCTCGCTCCTTATACGGAGCCTGGTGTCGTCGATCGCTTCCAGGGTCATCTTGCCGATGGATGCACGTGCGGCGGCGTTCTTCTCGTTGGTGCGCGCCAGGCTGGCGGCGACTTCGGCGGCCGTCACCGGCGTACCGTCGGCGAATTTCCGCCCCGGCTTCATGGTGACCACCCATGACCCGTCACTGTCCTTGGTCGCGCTCTCGGCGAGGCTGCCGACGAGACGCCCCTCGGCATCGACCATGAACAACTTTTCAGCCACCCCATGGCTGGCGAGCGCCCATCCGGCGCTGCCCTCACCCGGATCGGTGGAGCCGGCCATGAAAGTTTGGCCGACGGTGAAGCGTGGCGTTTGCGCGGACGCGGGCAGGGCCGCGAGCGCGAGCGCGGTGGCAAGACGGACTATCGAACGGGACACGAAAGACCCCCCATGGGCAGTCGGGCGTCAGCACGGGCTTCGCTCCGCTTCCCCGGTCTCCTGCCGGAGGCTTGGCGGCATTCCATCGGCGCACCCCGGCCGAAGGGCCCGTGTTGACCACGGTCGATGGCAGGTCTCCGGACTTGCGACTCGAACGCCCCGACGCTGCCTTCCCGGATTTCTCCAGTGGTCTTTAGCGTGGAACTCGTCGCCTACCGTTGCGGGGGCAGTTGCGGATTCGGGCGTGGAGCCCTCACCGCATTCCCTTTTCATCCCTGGCGGGGAACCATCGATGAAGAGACGTTAGCTGGTGGGAATGAGTCCCGCCAGAGTGCTCGGCCCGGCGCTGAGACTGAAGCGGAATTGTGCAGGCATGGCATTGTCCTTTCGAAAAATAGAATGTTATATCATAACATTATTCTGTGCAACGAAGCAGTCCGCGCGACATCAGATGTTGATGGCTTGGCGCAGACGGTTCCAGGCCATGTCGCTTCCCGGCAACCCGAACCGCAGGTCGCATGGCCGTCCTTCGAAACGTCGCACCGCGATCCCGGCATGTCCCAACACCTCCGCCAGGGCGCGCGCGCGGGGGTCTCGCACGAGGCGGAATAGGGAGGTGCCGCCGACGATTCCGAACGCGCCGAGGAGGGTGTCCAGTCGCGCGGCTTCCTCCAATAGCCGTAGCCGCATTGCCTGCTGCCACGACCGGTCGGCCAGGGCGATTTCCGCCACCGCCAGTGCCGGTCCGCTGGCCGGCCAGGGGCCGAGCGCGGTGCGCAATCGCGCGGCCAACGCTGGCGGCGCGACGGCGAAGCCGAGGCGAAGACCTGCGAGGCCGTAGAATTTGCCGAAGGAGCGCAGCACCACCGCCTCGCCCCCAACCATGCTTTCCTCGGCCGGCCCTGCGTCCATGAAGGCCTCGTCCACCACCAGCAGCCGGCAGTTTGCGGCGAGGCGAATGAGCTTGGCCCTGCTCATCACCCGGCCATCCGGGTTGTTCGGGTTCACCACGACGGCGAGATCGGCGCCTTCCAACGCCGCGGGGTCTGCGGTCTCCACGACTTCATGCCCTGCATGGGCGGCGGCGCGGGCATGTTCCGCGTAGGTCGGGCTGAGCACCACGGCCCGGCCCGGCGGCACCAGCCGGGCGATCCATGGCAGAAGGATCTGCGTGCCCGGTGCCGGTACCACGCTCTCGGCCGAAGGCGCGCCATAGGCTTCCGCGGCGATGGCGGCGACGCGCAATGCCAGGTCGGGAGCCGGCAGACGCGTGAACGCCTCGAGCGGCATCTGCGGCAGCGGATAGGGATGGGGATTGATCCCGGTCGAAAGATCGACCAAAGGTTCGGTCGCGCCCGGGTAGAGACGCCGGAAGGCCGCGAGGTCGCCGCCATGCGGAAGTGGCGGGTCGGTTTGGGGGATCATGCTCGTTGTTCTAGCGGCCATGCTGATCGAAGCGGCGGTGGGCTATCCCGGTGCGCTCTATCGCGTCATCGGACACCCGGTGGGCTGGATCGGCCGGATGATCGGGGCCCTCGACCGAACCCTCAATCGCGAGGACGCGAGCCGGGAAGTGCGCCGGCTCGCCGGCACGGCGGCTCTCTGCATCGTGCTCGCGGTGACGGTGGCAATGGTCATGGCGATCGAATGGGCCCTGCGGCCGCTGCCCTTCGGCATCCTCTGGCTGGCCTTGGCGGGAAGCAGTCTGATCGCTCAGCGCAGCCTGCATGACCACGTTGCCGCCGTGGCGCAGGCGCTGGAAACCGGCGGCATCGAAGGCGCGCGCACTGCGGTCGGCCGCATCGTCGGACGCGATACGGCGGTGCTGGACGAGGCCGGTGTGTCCCGGGCGGCGATCGAGAGCTTGGCCGAGAATTTCTCGGACGGCGTCGTTGCGCCTGTCTTCTGGCTCGCCGCCGGCGGGCTGGCCGGCGGTGCCGCCTACAAGGCGGTGAATACCGCCGACAGCATGATCGGTCACCGCACGCCGCGGCACGAGGCCTTCGGCTGGGCGGCGGCGCGCTTCGACGATCTGGTCAACCTGCCGGCTTCCCGGCTTTCCGCGCTGCTGTTGATCGGCGCGGCGGCGCTGATGCCCGGCGCGTCGGCCCCCGACGCCTGGCGGGCGGTCTGGCGCGATGCAGGCAGGCATCGTTCGCCAAATGCCGGCTGGCCGGAAGCGGCGATGGCCGGCGCGCTCGGTCTCGCACTGGCCGGCCCGCGCGCATATGCCGGGGTGCAGGTCGCCGATGTCTTCATGGGCGCGGGCCGCCGCGAGGCAACGGCCGCCGACATCCGCCGGGCGCTGGCGCTCTATCGCCGGGCCGATCTTCTGCTGGTCCTGCTGGTGGCCTTGATCGCCTGGCATGTCAGCGCGCCAGGGTGAGAAGGCGATCCAGATCGACATGGGCCGCGATGTGCCGGGCGAGCGCATCCAGGGTTTCCTCGATCTGCCCTTCATAGTCGAGGGAACTCGTGCCGGCGCCGAACCGGGTGAGCCAGGCGCCGCGCTGGCGGTCGTCGGCGAAGAGTCCGTGGACGTATGTACCGACCACCCTGCCCGAGGGTGAGGAGGCGCCTTCCGCGGTTCCCTCCGACAAACGGGCAAAAGGCCGTGCGCGATCGGGCCCCTCGGTCACGCCCATATGCATCTCATAGCCCTTGAAGGGGATGTCCTCCGCGGTGCTTCCCGTGACCGCTTCCAGCCGCTTGTCCCCCGACAGCACGGTCTCGACCTCCAGCAGGCCGAGGCCCGGCGCGGAACCCGGCGGGCCCTCGACGCCATCGGGGTCGGCAATGCTGCGCCCCAGCATCTGATAGCCGCCGCAAAGCCCCAGCACATGCCCGCCGCGGCGCACATGCGCGGCGATATCGATGTCGAATCCCGCAGCGCGCAGGTCGGCCAGGTCGGCAAGCGTCGCCTTCGAACCGGGCAGGATGACAAGATCGGCGTCCAGCGGCAGCGGCTGGCCGGGCTTCACCCGGACGAGATCGATTTCGGGTTCGGCGGCCAGCGGATCGAGGTCGTCGAAATTGGCGATACGGGGCAGGATTGGGACCGCGACCTTCACCTTGGCGCCTTCGCGCCGCGGCAATGAATGGTCCAGCGCCAGCGCGTCTTCCGCCGGCAGACGGTGGGCGAGCGGGAAGTAGGGGACGAGGCCTAGCGCGGCCCAGCCGGTACGATCGGCGATCAGGTCCATGCCGTCCCGGAACAGGGCGGGATCGCCGCGGAACTTGTTGATCAGAAAGCCTTGGATGACGGCCGCATCGTCGGGGGCGAGTACGACCTTGGTGCCGACCATGCTGGCGATCACCCCGCCGCGGTCGATATCGCCGATCAGGACGACGGGGACACCGGCCGCGCGGGCGAAACCCATATTGGCGATGTCGTTGGCGCGCAGGTTCACTTCCGAGGCGCTGCCGGCGCCTTCGACCAGCACCAGGTCGGCCTCCGCGCCCAGGCGCTCGAAGCTCTGCAGCACGAAGGCCATGAGGTCGCGCTTCATCGCCTGATAGGCGACTGCCTTGGCGGTCCCGAACACCTTGCCCTGCACCACAACCTGGGCGCCGATCTGGCTCTGCGGTTTCAAGAGGACCGGGTTCATGTGCACGGAAGCGGGCACGCGGGCGGCGCGGGCCTGCAGCGCCTGGGCCCGGCCGATCTCGCCGCCGTCCACCGTCACCGCTGCGTTGTTCGACATGTTCTGCGGCTTGAACGGACGCACCTTCAGGCCGCGATCGGCATAGGCCCGCGCCAGGCCGGCCACCAGCAGCGACTTGCCGACGTCCGAGCCGGTGCCCTGAAACATGAGGGCAGGCGCGCGTATCGGCATCAGAATTCGATGCCGGCCTGGGCCTTCACCCCAGCGGCGAAATGATGCTTCACCGCGCCCATCTCGGTGACGAGATCGGCGGCCTCGATCAGCGCCTCCGGCGCGTTCCGCCCGGTCAGCACGACATGCAGCACCGGCGGCCGCGCCCGCAGTGCCGCAAGCAGCTCTTCCACGGCCAGATACTGGTAGCGGAGCGCGATGCAGATCTCGTCCAGGATGACGAGGCCGAAGGCCGGGTCGGCCATCAACTCCCTTGCCTTCCCGAACGCCCGTTCGGCCGCCGCCACGTCGCGGGCGAGATCCTGGGTCTCCCAGGTGAAGCCCTCGCCCATGGAATGCCAGGCCACCCGCTCGCCGAAGAGGCCGAGCGCATCGCGCTCGCCGGTGTGCCAGGCGCCCTTGATGAACTGAACCACACCGACTTTCCTCCCGTGACCCAGCATGCGGAGCGCGAGGCCGAAGGCGGCGGTCGACTTGCCCTTGCCGGGGCCGGTATTGACGATGAGCAGGCCCTTCTCGGTGATGGTCTTGCCGGCCACCTCGGCATCCTGCACGGCTTTGCGCTTGGCGGCCTTGGCGCGGTGGCGCTCCTGCTCTTCCGCGTCGATGCTTTTCATTTCTTCACCACCATCGGAATACCGGCCACCATCAGCACCACGTGATCGGCGAGCGTAGCAACTCGCTGGTGCAGGCGGCCCGCCTCATCGCGAAATCGCCGGGCCAGCGCGTGCTCCGGCACGATGCCGAGGCCGACTTCGTTGGAGACCAGTACGATCGGACCGGCAGGCCGGCGCAGGCTCTCCTCCAGCCGCTCCACGGCGGCGGGAATGTCAGCGTCGTCCAGCAGGAGATTGGTCAGCCAGAGCGTCAGGCAATCGACCAGCACGGCGCCGCCGGCCGGCATGTCGTCCAGCGCCTCGGGAAGCGCGCGGGATACCTCCATCGTGCGCCAGCGGGCATCCCGCCGGGCCTGGTGGATGGCGATGCGCGTGCGCATCTCGCCGTCCAACGCTTCCGCCGTGGCGATGTAGATCCAGGGTGCAGGCAGGGCCTCGACCAGCATCTCGGCATGCCGGCTCTTGCCCGACCGCGCGCCGCCCAGAACGAGTGTGACTTTCGGCTTCATGGTCCACCTTTAACACCCCGGGCGCTTGCGTTGACAGCCCGGGACCCCTCCTGTCTATTGCGATGCGTCAACGGTCTCTTCCACCCCGAAGAGCGAAGAGGGAATGCGGTGCGGGTCCGGGCTTGTCAGTCTTGGACCTTATGCCGCGGCTGCCCCCGCAACTGTGAGCGGTGCGTTCGCGCCACATGCCACTGGTAGGCCTTCTTGGGCAGACCGGGAAGGCGGCGCCGGACGGTGATCCGCAAGCCAGGAGACCTGCCGTCGACAAAGGGCTTTCGCGCCGGGCGGGGTGCCTCGGTGAATGGAGGAAGGTTTGCCGCAGGCAACCGTTGTCGTGTGTTCAACCTGCAAGCGGGACGGCGAACTCGTCGGCCCTCGACTTGTGGCGGCGGCCCGCACCGCCTCCGTCGACGGGGTGGCGGTACGTTCTGTCCGCTGCCTCGGCAACTGTTCGCGCGGGCCCTCCGCGGTGATCCGCGTTGACGGTGGCTTCACCTATCTTTTCGGCAACCTCGACCCCGCCGCCGACGGGGCCTCCCTGATCGCTGGCGCGCGGCTGCTGACTGCCGCCGCCGATGGCCTGATGCCCTGGCGCGACCGTCCCGAATCGCTGCGCCGCGGCATGATCGCCCGCATACCTCCTATCGATTTCCCCGAAGGCTGAATCCCATGTCGCTCGCCCCCACCTCTTTCGCCAAGGTCCCCTGCACCATTGTCACCGGCTTCCTCGGGGCGGGGAAGACGACGCTGATCCGCCACCTGCTCACCAACGCCGGCGGCAGGCGGTTGGCGGTCATCGTCAACGAGTTCGGCGACGTCGGGGTTGACGGAGAGATCCTGAAGGGTTGCGGCGAGGATGCCTGTCCGGAGGACCGGATCGTGGAACTCGCCAATGGCTGCCTCTGCTGTACGGTCGCCGACGACTTCGTTCCCGCCCTCGACGCGCTGCTGGCGATGGAGCCCCGGGTCGATCATATCGTCATCGAGACTTCGGGCCTGGCGCTCCCCAAGCCGCTGGTCCAGGCCTTCCAGTGGCCGGCGATCAAGGGCCGGGTCACGGTCGACGGTGTGGTCACGGTGGTGGACGGTCCAGCGCTGGCTGACGGACGGGTGGCGAACGACCTGGAGGCGCTCGCCGCCCAGCGTGCCGCCGACCCCTCGCTCGATCACGACAACCCGGTCGAAGAGGTCTTCGGCGACCAGATCGCCTGCGCCGACCTGGTCGTGCTCTCGAAGGGTGACCTGCTCGATTCTGCCAGTCTTTGCAAGGCGATGGCGGCGGTGGAGAAAGCTTTGCCGCGGGCCGTCCGTATCATCCGGGCCACCGACGGCAAGGTCGATCCGGCTGCTCTCCTGGGCCTCGGCGTCGCGACCGAGCTCGATATCGAGAACCGCCGGACCCATCACGACACCGAACTCGACCACGATCACGACGACTTCGATTCATTCGTCGTCGCCATCCCGGAAATCATTGATCCGGCGGCGCTTTCTCGGCGAATCTCGGGGCTGCCGGAAGACTTCGCCGTACTCAGGGTGAAGGGTTTCGCCGCCGTGTCCGGCAAGCCGATGCGCCTGCTTGTGCAGGCGGTCGGGTCCCGCGTCGGGCATCAGTACGACCGCGCCTGGGCGGCGGGCGAGGCGCGCGAAGGCCGTCTCGTCGTCATCGGCCTGAAAGGCCTCGACCGCCCGGCGATCGAGCGGGCGCTACTGGGCTGAAATGCACATTCTCGCGACCACGACGGCAACCCTGGACGAGGCGGTCGAACCGATCGACCTCGAGCAGACGCCGGGCGACATGGTCGTGCTTTCCTTCTCCGACAGCGATCTCTCCGGCCTCGCCGCCGCCTGGGCTGACGAAGCCGCTGTGTTGCCCAGCCTGCGCCTGGCGTCCCTGCGCGACCTGCGGCATCCGATGTCGATCGATCTGTGGATCGACCGGGTCGGGGCGCGGGCCAAGATCGTCGTCGTGCGGCTTCTGGGCGGACGCGATTGGTGGAGCTACGGCGTCGATCGATTGACCTCGGTGGCCCACCAAAGAGGCATCGTCCTGGTGCTGCTGCCGGGCGAGGATCGGGACGATGTTCGACTTGCCGAAGGCTCGACGATCACGACCGCGGAGCATGCGACCCTCCTGGCCTGCTTCCGTGCCGGGGGACGCGTCAATCTGCTCGCGGCCCTGCGCCTGATGGCTGGCCTCGCGGGTGTTTCGATTGCGGCGCCGGCCCCCGTTCCGATGCCGCAAGCCTGCGGTTACCTGCCGGGTGAGGGTGCCGTCGATCTCGATCATCTGTCGGCGCAGCTCGCATCCGGCCGGCCGGTCGTTGCCGTACTGTTCTATCGCTCGATGCTTCTGGCGCGGGATACCGCGCCGATCGATGCCTTCTGCGTGGCGCTCGCCGAACAGGGCCTAGCCGCAGCACCGCTCGCTGTCAGCAGCCTGAAGGATCCGATGGCCGACGCCTTCCTCGCGGAAGCCTTCGCGCGCATTGGTCCGGCCGCGATCGTCACCACGACCGGCTTCGCCGTCGGCACGGAGGCGGTGTCGGCCATCACCGCCGCCGGATTGCCTCTGTTTCAGGCGATCATCGCCACTACTCGCCGCGATGCCTGGGTTCAGGGCGCGCGCGGGCTGGTGGCGGCCGATCTCGCCATGCACGTGGTGCTTCCCGAACTGGACGGTCGCGTGCTGGCCGGGGCGCTTGGCTTCAAGGTTCCGCAACCGGCCGACGACCGGTTCGCCTTCGCCGCCCAGGTCAATGCCGCCGAACCCGATCGGGCGGCCATGGTGGCAAAGCGGACTGCCGCGCAGATTCGTTTGGCCCGGCAACCGGCGGGCGAGCGGCGCATTGCCATCCTGATGCCCGACTATCCCGGAATGCCCGGGCGTACGGGCTACGCGGTCGGCCTCGATGTTCCGGAAAGCGTGATGGCTTTGCTGGCCGATCTTGCCGGCGAGGGCTATGACGTCGGCGTATCGCCGCGATCGGCGCGCGACCTGCTCGAGCAGGTGACAAGGGCTGGCGAAGCCATGCCGCTCGCTGGCTACGAAGCGTTGTTTTCTTCCCTGCCGGACGAGGCGCGCACCGGGGTCGAGGCCGCCTGGGGCGCGCCGGCCGAGGACGCCGATATGTCCGGCGGTGCCTTCGGTTTCAGTGCGCGGCGCTTTGGCAATGTCATCGTTGCCCTGGCACCCGATCGCGGCCGGCCGCAGGACCGGCGCGCCAGCTATCACGACGCCGCGTTGCCGCCGCGGCACGCGCTGATCGCCTTTGGCATGTGGTTGCAGCACGTTGTGGCGGTCGATGCTGTCGTGCACATGGGCGCGCATGGCACATTGGAATGGCTGCCGGGCAAGGCTGTGGCGCTGACAGCCGCCTGCTTTCCGGAGATCGTGCTGGGAGCGCTTCCGGTCATCTATCCCTTCATCGTCAGCAACCCGGGTGAGGCGGCGCAGGCAAAACGTCGGATCGCCGCGGTCACCATCGGCCATTTGCCGCCGCCCCTCGCTGAGGCTGGTCTGGACGGCGAGGCGCAGCGGCTGGAGCGCCTGGTCGACGAATACGCCCAGGCCGATGGGCTGGACCGCAAGCGCCGCGACCGCCTCGCCCGGCTGATCGTCCAGACCGCGGGGAAGTCCGGACTGGCGCGCGAGGCGGGCGTCGGCCCCGACGCGGATCCCGACGAGGCGCTGCGCCGGATCGATGCGTGGCTCTGCGATCTGAAGGATCTGGCGGTGAAGGACGGACTGCATGTCTTCGGCCGGGCGGAGCCGGGCGCGGAACCCGCCCGGCTTGAAAGCGCAGTAGCTGAGCGTGCGGCGCTGCTCGCAGCGATTGCGGGACGGCATCCCGCGCCGGGGCCGGCCGGCGCGCCCTCGCGCGGGCGCCGCGACGTGCTGCCGACGGGCCGCAACCTCTTCACCGCCGATCCGCGCACCCTGCCGACGCCAACGGCCATGGACCTCGGTGTGGCGGCGACAGACGAAGTGCTGCGCAACTATCTTCAGGAGCACGGCGAAATGCCGCGCGCGCTGGTGCTGGACCTTTGGGGCAGCGCCACCCTCCGCACTGGGGGGGAGGAGATCGCGCAGGGTCTGGCTCTGCTCGGCTGTCGTCCGGTCTGGGACTCGGCAACCGGCCGCGTCACCGGCATCGAGGTGTTGCCGATCGCCGCCGTCGGGCGCGCGCGCGTCGATGTCACCTGGCGCATCTCCGGCCTGTTCCGCGACCTGTTCCCGACCCAGATAGCGCTGCTGCAGGCCGCGGTCCGCGCCGTGGCAGCGCGTGGAGAGAGTGCGGAGGAGAACCCCCTGGCTGGAAAGGGGGGAGAACTCGCCCGCATTTTCGGCGGTGCACCGGGCGCCTACGGGGCGGGCGTCGAAAGCCTGCTGGGCCCCGACGCGCAGGCGGCCGAGATCGGTGCCGCCTATCTGGCTGCCGCCTCGCATGCCTATGACGGTGCCGACGGGGCGGCCACCGCAATGCCGGGCGCCTTCGCCGATCGCGTTGCCGAGGCCGATCTCCTCATCCATCCGGGCGACGATCCGGGCCGTGATATGCTCGAAGGCAGCGGCGATGCGGCCTTCGTCGGCGGCTTCGCCGCCGCAGCCAAGCTTCTGGGGAACAACCCCGATCTCGTCATGCTGGACCTGACGGATTCGGCTCGCCCGCGGGCCCGCGGCCTGTCACGCGCCATCGCCCGCGTCGTCAAGGCTCGCGCAATCAATCCGCGCTTCATTGCCGGGCAGATGCGCCACGGTCCACGCGGCGCCGCCGAACTGGCGGAGACGCTCGATCGCCTGGCCGATTTCGCCCAGACCACGGACATGGTGCCTGATGCCCTGATCGATCAGGTGCATGAGGCCTATCTGGTAGATCCCTCGGTGCGGGCCTTCCTGCTGCGCGAGAACCCGGCAGCGGTTGCCGCCATGGCGGCACGGCTGCAGGCTCTTCGTCGGCAGGGATTGTGGCACCCGCGTCGCAACGACGTGGATGCAGGCCTTGCCGCCCTGCGCGAGAGCGCGCTCGTATGAATCGCCGCGGTGCATGCCCCACCTTCAGCACGCCGATGCAGACGGGCGACGGTCTGCTTGCGCGCCTGCATCCCGCTGGGCCGATGTCGTTGCCGACCTTCGTCGGTCTCTGTCGTGCCGCCGAACGTCGAGGGAATGGCATTCTCGAGGTGACGCAGCGCGGCAGCCTCCAGGTTCGTGGCCTGCGGGCTGAAACCCTTGCTGGCTTCAGGACGGACGTGGAAGCGCTCGATGTCGATGCGCCGGAAGGCGTGGTGGTGCAGACGCCGCCGCTTTCCGTGCACAGTCTCGGACCTGCTAGCGGCCTTCGCGAGGCTTTGCGGCGAAGCGGCATCGCAGCGCGCCTCGCGCCGAAGACGACCGTGGTACTCGATTTCGGCGATGGTTTGCCGATCGACGACCTCGCCGCCGATATCCGCCTGCAGGCGCTCGAAAGCAGCCGGCTGCATGTGGGAATCGGCCATGCGCCAGTGATCTGGATCGGAGACGTGGCGGCAGGGAATGCCGGGGCGGCAGTCATCGGAATGCTGGAAATTTTGGCTGCCGCTGGGCCAGGGACACGCGCCCGCGATCTCAGCGCGGCAGCGTTCCGCTCGGCCATCGCTCGGCTGCTCGTCTCCGGTCGTGCGCCGGAACCGCGTGGAACCGCCGACGCCGTCGGACGGCATTCGGGTGCCGTGGGCATTGGCCTTCCTTTCGGGTGGACCAAGGCCGGCACGCTTCAACAGCTGCTCTCCGCCGCGGTCGACCTGGGTGCCGATCGGGTCTGGGCGTCGCCGGGCAGGGCACTCGTCTTCGAGTCCCTGCCCGGTGCTCCGGCCGCTCGCTTCATCGCGTTGGCGTCGGCCTTGCGGTTCATCGTCAACCCGGGCGATCTGCGCCGGCGGGTGGTTGCCTGCATAGGCGCCCCGGGCTGCGCGTCGGCCTTCCAGCCGGTCCGTACGCTGGCGGATGATGTCGCCGGCATCGCCGCGCTGCTCAACGGGGATGAGCGCATTCATCTCTCCGGGTGCGCGAAAGGTTGCGCGCATCCGCGAAGGGCGGCGGTCACCCTTGTCGGCTGGGAGGCCGGATTCCGCCTCGTGCTGGACGGGACGCCCGATGGCGTTTCCGTCGCCTCGCTCTCCCCGACGGATGTCCTGGCAAAGTTACCCGATCTGCTAGAGAAGCGCCGCCGCAGGCCAGAGGAGGCCGCAGCGCGAGGGGTCGGAGGAGGTCGTGGGTGAGGTATTCGACTACGTGCGCGACGGGGCCGAAATCTATCGCCGGTCCTTCGCCATCATTCGTGCCGAGGCCGACCTCTCGGCCTTTTCGGAAGCCGAGGCAGATGTCGCCATCCGCATGATCCACGCCTGCGGCCAGGTCGACCTGGCGCGCCATTTCGTCTTCGGCGCCGGCGTGGTCGAGGCCGCCGAGGCGGCGCTGGCGGAGGGTGCACCAATTCTCTGCGATGCCGAGATGGTGGCCCGCGGCGTAACCCGCGCGCGGCTGCCGGCAGAGAATGAGGTCGTCTGCCTGCTGCACGACCCGCGCGTGCCGGCTCTCGCCGCACGCATCGGCAACACGCGATCGGCTGCCGCCCTCGATCTCTGGGTGGATCGCCTGAAGGGCGCCGTGGTTGCCATCGGCAACGCGCCTACCGCGCTGTTCCGTCTGCTGGAACTGCTGGATGCCGGCGCGCCCCGGCCAGCGGCAATCCTCGGCATCCCGGTCGGTTTCGTCGGCGCTGCCGAATCGAAGGCGGCACTGGAGCAGAATTCGCGCGGCGTTCCCTTCCTGACCGTGCGCGGCCGCGTGGGCGGAAGCGCAATGACCGCCGCCGCCCTGAACGCGCTGGCCCGGGCCGGAATATGAGTACGGGGCGCCTGATCGGCGTTGGCGTCGGCCCCGGCGATCCCGATCTGCTGACCCTCAAGGCGGTCAAGGCGCTCGCCACCGCCGATGTGGTCGCCTATTTCGCCAAACGCGGCAATGCCGGCAATGGCCGCGGCATTGCCGCTGCGCATATCCGAGCGGGTGTGATCGAGGAAGCGCTGCTGTACCCCGTCACGACCGAGATCCCGCGCGGCGACGCCGCCTATGTCGATGCCCTCGAAGGCTTCTATGCCGAGGCGGCGGACCGTCTGTCGCGGCATCTGGACCAGAGCCTCACGGTGGCGGTGATCTCCGAGGGTGATCCCTTGCTCTACGGCTCTTACATGCATCTGCATGTGCGCCTCGCCGGGCGCTACCCCTGCGAGGTGATTCCCGGCGTGACCGGCATGGCCGGTTGCTGGGCTGCGGCCGGCATGCCGATCGCGCAGGGCGACGACGTACTGACCGTGCTGCCCGGAACCTTGCCGGAAGACGAACTGGCCCGGCGTATGTGCTCGGCCGATGCGGTGGTGGTGATGAAGCTGGGGCGCAACCTGCCGAAGGTCCGCCGGGCCATCGCCGCGGCTGGCCGGACCGAGCGCGCGGTCTATGTCGAACGCGGCACCATGGCGACCGAGGCGGTGATGCCCCTGGCCCGGAAGACCGACGACGCGGCGCCCTATTTCTCGATCATCCTGATTCCTGGCTGCGAGGTCTGGGCATGAGCGGCCGCCTCACCGTCGTCGGCCTTGGCCCTGGCGATCCCGACCTGCTGACGCCGGAAGCGAGCCGGGCGCTGGCCGAGAGTGAAGTGTTCTTCGGCTACGCGGGCTATCTCGAGCGCATCTCTCCACGACCCGATCAACAGCGCGTCGTTTCCGACAATCGCGAGGAGGCAGACCGCGCCCGCGCTGCGCTCGAACAGGCGGCTGCGGGGTGGAAGGTTGCGATGGTCACCGGCGGTGATCCCGGTGTCTTCGCGATGGCCGCGGCCGTCTGCGAGCAGATCGAAGCGGGACGCGCAGAGTGGCGGAGGCTCGATGTCGTCATCATGCCCGGGATCACCGCCATGCTGGCGTTGGCTGCACGCGTCGGTGCCCCGCTTGGGCACGACTTCTGTGTGATCTCGCTCTCCGACAACCTCAAGCCCTGGGAGGTTGTCGAGCGCCGCCTCGACGCTGCTGCCGCGGGCGGCTTCGCCATCGCACTCTACAATCCGCGTTCACAGGCGCGGCCCTGGCAACTGGGTGCGGCGTTCGAGCGACTGCGCCGGCATCTGCCCCCTGCCACGGCGGTCGTCTTCGGCCGTGCCGTGCGGCGCCCCGAGGAGGCCATCAGTGTCACCACCCTGGACGAAGCCGATCCCGCCTCGGCCGATATGGCGACCTGCGTGATCGTCGGCTCCGCCGCGACGCGGGTGGTGTCGCGGCCGGGCTTGCCGCCCTTGGTCTACTCGCCGCGCATGGATGCGGAAGCGGCCCGATGAGCCAGCCAGTCGATCGCCGCCTCGACCGTCGCAACCGTCTCGCCTTCGGGCAGGTCGGGTCGATCCAGCAGCACCACTTCAATGCCGAGCGCGCGCGCGGCAGCGATCTTCCCGTAGGTGGCGGTTCCACCGCTGTTCTTCGCCACGACCGCATCAATTCTGTGCGCCTGGAGCAGCGCCCGTTCCTCGGCTTCGCGGAATGGTCCGCGATCCAGCAGATAGTCCACTCGCGGCAGGGAAAGCGGCGGATCGATCGGGTCGACGCTTCGTACCAGATAGCGGTGCTGAGGCGCGCCGGTGAAAGGGCGGATCTCCTGTCTGCCCAGGGTCACAAAGACATGGCGGGGATCGCTGCCGAGTGCGGCCACGGCTTGTGTCGTATCCGCCACCCGGCGCCAGCGGTCGCCGGGTTGCTCTTCCCAGGCCGGCCGGCGCAGGCCGAGCAGCGGAACGCCCGTCACTTCCGCGGCAACCGCGGCATTGCGGGAAATCTGTGCGGCATACGGATGTGTGGCGTCGACCAGCACGCCGATCCGCTGCTCCTGCAGATAGCGGATAAGTCCGTCCACACCGCCAAAGCCGCCGCTTCGTGCAGGCACCGGCTGGGCAACCGGTTGCGCCGTACGGCCGGCAAGCGACAACATCACGGTCATGTCGTCGCGTCCGGCAAGATGCTTCGCCAGCTGCCGCGCCTCGAACGTGCCGCCCAGCAGAAGTACCTTGATCACCATGCGCAAGCCTAAAACTGAGAATCGGGAGATTGCCGTGCCCGGTCGCTGGCTGTCCATTGTAGGAATAGGCGAGGACGGGGCAGAAGGCCTCGGCGCGCCGGCGCGGGCTCTGGTCACCGGTGCGGAGATTGTCTTTGGCGGCGCCCGGCACCTTGCGCTCGCCAAGGGGTTGATCAGGGGCGATGCGCGGGCCTGGCCATCTCCCTTCGCCAAAGGCGTTGCGGCGGTTGTGGCGGCGCGCGGCCGTCCGGTCTGCGTGCTTGCTTCAGGCGATCCGTTCCTGCACGGCGTCGGTACCACCTTGGCGCGCCAGGTGGCGGCAGAAGAGATGCTGGTTGTTCCAAGCGTTTCCGCCTTCAGCTTGGCGGCAGCCCGACTTTGCTGGTCGCTTACCGATGCCCTGACAGTGTCGCTGCTGACCCAGCCGGTGGAATCCTTGCGACCGGTGCTGCAAGCGGGTGCTCGCCTGCTGGTGCTGACCCCGGACGGCGATATGCCGGCGGCGATAGCCTCCTATCTCACGCGCTCGGCCTTCGGTCCATCGCGCATCAGCGTTCTGGAAGCGCTGGGTGGTCCGCGCGAGAGAATTCGCGTCGCGGCGGCGGACGGTTTCGATTTGGGCAAGATCAACCGCATAAACCTGCTGGGCATCGAGGTCGCCGGCCAGGGCCTGTCGCTGCCGCTGACGCCCGGCATCCCGGATGACCTGTTCGAACATGACGGGCAGATCACCAAGCGTGAGATACGCGCCGCCGCGTTGTCCGCGCTGGCGCCTCGGCGGGGCGACCGGCTGTGGGACATCGGTGGCGGTTCCGGCTCCATAGCGATCGAGTGGCTCTTGGCCGATCCCTCTCTTTCGGCCATCAGCATCGAAGCGCGCGCTGACCGCGCCGAGCGCATCCGGCGCAACGCCTTGAGCTTGGGCGTTCCACGCCTGCGGGTGGTCGAGGGAGTTGCGCCGATGGCGCTCGACGGATTGCCACCGCCCGATGCGATCTTCATCGGCGGAGGAGGGAGCAGTACGAACATCCTCGATGGCGCGGTAACGGCGCTCCGGCGTGGCGGACGGCTCGTGATCAATGCGGTGACGCTGGAGACCGAAGCAATACTACTCGCCTGCCATGCCGCCACCGGCGGCAATCTTCTGCGGCTGTCGGTTTCCCATGCCGGGCCCGTGGGTGGCATGACCGGCTGGCGGCCCGCCATGCCGGTTACCCAATGGACTTGGGTGAAGCCGTGATCGTCGCCGGCATCGGTTGCCGCAGGAATGCGAGTGCCGCCCAGGTGCTGGCGGCGGTGGACGCCGCCCTCACCAAGGTGGCGCGGTCGCGCAGCGATCTTTCCATTCTGGCCACGGCCGAGGTGAAGCGCGAAGAAGCCGGCATCGTCGATGCCGCCCGGACGCTGAGCCTGGGGCTCGTCATCGTGCCGATGCCGGCGATCGAGGCACAATCTCGATACGTCGAAACGCGCTCCGCCACGGCAGAATGGCGGTTCGGTGTTCCCTCGATCGCGGAGGCGTCGGCCCGGTCCGCGGCGGGGCCCGCGGCGGAGATTCTCCTGCCGCGGCTCGTATGTGGCAACGTCACCTGCGCGCTGGCGATAGGACGGCCATGACCGTCCACTTCATCGGCGCGGGGCCGGGTGCCGCGGATCTCATCACGGTGCGGGGCAGCAACCTGCTGGCCCAGTGTCCCGTCTGTCTCTACGCAGGCTCGATCGTCCCGCCGGCACTGCTCGACTATTGCGGCCCGGGTACGAAGCTGGTGGATACCGCGCCGATGAATCTGGATCAGATCGAGGCCGAGTATCTCGCCGCCCATCGCGCTGGACTCGACGTGGCGCGGTTGCATTCCGGCGATCTCGCCGTCTACAGCGCCGTGGCGGAACAGATTCGCAGGTTGGAGCGGCACGACATTCCCTACACGCTAACGCCCGGCGTACCGGCCTTTGCCGCCGCCGCCGCCGCGCTCGGGCGCGAACTCACCATCCCCGAAGTGGCCCAAAGCCTGGTGCTCACCCGTATGGGAGGGCGTGCCTCGCGTATGCCCGAGCGGGAGACGCTGGCTGCTTTCGCAGCTACGGGATCGACGCTCGCGATCCATCTCGCCATCCAGGCGATCGACCGCCTCGTCGAGGAACTGCTTCCGCTCTACGGCGCGGAATGTCCGGTGGCGGTGGTGGTGCGGGCAACCTGGCCGGATGAGAAAATAATTCGCGGCCGGCTGGGCGGTGTTGCAGCGCAAGTCGCGGCGGCGGGAATCGATCGTACGGCATTGATCTTCGTCGGTCGGACGCTTGCCGCCGAGGGCTTTCGTGACAGCGCGCTCTACGATCCGGAATACCGTCGGCGCTATCGCGAAGGGGGCTCGTCGTGATCCGCGGCAAAGCCCGCTCGGCCGACCAGCGTTCCCGCGCGGTCGAAGATCACGACCTCGATCGCGGTGCCGCTGCCAGCCACCGCTTCGAGGGCGGTCCGGCGCGCCTTGCGCGCGACGATATCGCCGATGGGGACGGCTTCGGCTTTCGCCAGGTCGAATGCCTGGGCAACCGTATTCGCCTGAAGGATCGCCTGACCGAGTGCGGGCGAGCCGCCGCCTTCAACCGCGATCTCGGCAAGCGAGGCAAGATCGACACTGCCGCGGTTGGAGTGCAGATCGAGCAACCCCTGCGCCATCTTCGTCATCTTGGCGACCCCGCCGGCAATGCTGACCCGGGCGACGGGATGCCGGCGCAGGTATTTGAGCATGCCGCCGACGAAGTCGCCCATGTCGATCAGTGCCACCTCCGTCAGTCCATGAAGGTTCTGGACAGCCGTCTCGGAGGTCGCGCCGGTCGCCGCGGCGATATGCGTCAGGCCGATGGCGCGTGCCACGTCGATGCCACGATGGATGCTGTCGATCCACGCAGCGCAGGAGTAGGGCACGACGATACCGGTCGTACCCAGAATGGAAAGGCCGCCGACGATGCCGAGGCGGCCGTTCAAGGTCCGCTCGGCGAGTTTCTCGCCGCCGGGGATGGATATCTCGACTTCCGCATCGGCGGGGCCGCCGGCCACTTCATTCAAGGCTTCGGAGATCATGCGCCGGGGCACGGGATTGATCGCGGGCTCGCCCGGCGGTATCGGCAAGCCGGGTCGTGTCACCGTTCCGACGCCTGGGCCCGCCTTGAAGGTGATGCCGCTGCCGGCGGGCAACCGGCGCACGCGCGCCTGGACCATGGCTCCATGTGTGACATCCGGATCGTCGCCAGCGTCCTTGACGATGCCGGCTGTCGCGGTGTCGCCCTCGCGCCTCGTCATTGCCAGCGCGAAGGCCGGCCGCTCTCCGCGAGGCAGCGGAACTTCGACCGGATCGGGAAACGTGCCGGTCAGGAGCGCCGTATAGGCAGCCTTGGCCGCGCCCGTCGCGCAGGCGCCGGTGGTCCAGCCGCGGCGGAGCGGGCGATCCGGTTTCTCCATGCCGACAGCTATAGCGCATTGCACCGCGGAGCGTGGCGATGACCGCGCGAGAGGCCTTGGTCGCGCTTCGTGGTGACCTGCCGCAGATGCTTCCGGGGCATGTTTGGCTGGCCGGTGCCGGGCCCGGTGATCCAGGCCTGCTGACGCTCGACGCCATCGCCGGCATCGTGCAGGCCGACGTCATCGTGCACGACGCGCTGGTCGATGCTCGCGTGCTGGCGTTGGCCGGCGAGGGGACAAGGCTCGAATTCGCCGGCAAGCGCGGCGGCCGGCCCTCCGCCACGCAGACCGATATCACCCGTCGCCTCATCGAACTGGCGCAAGCCGGGGACAGGGTGTTGCGCCTGAAGGGCGGCGATCCCTTCATCTTCGGTCGGGGCGGCGAGGAAGTGCTGGCATTGGCTGCTGCCGGCATCCCGTTTCGTGTCGTCCCCGGTATTACTTCGGGGCTCGCCGCGCTCGCCGCTGCGTCCATCCCGGCCACAATGCGCGGCACCAACCAGGCGATCGTGCTGGCCACCGGCCATGGGGCCGAGGACGACACGGGCCTGGACTGGGCCGCGCTCGCGCAGGCGGCTCAGCCGATCGTCTTCTACATGGCGATGCGCAACCTCGCCGTCATAGCGGACAAGTTGATGAGGGCGGGCATGCCTGGGGCAACGCCGGTAGCGGTGATCGGCGGCGCCAGTCTGGCGGAAGAGCGCACCCTCGTTTCGACGCTTGCCGAGGTGGCGGCCGACGTGCAGTCGGCGGGACTGGCGCCCCCCGCGATAGTCGTGATCGGCGAGATCGTCAGGCTGCGCCGGAGGCTGAAACCATGAGCCCACGCGCCTTCATCGTAGGCGCACCGCGCTCGGGCTCGGGCAAGACGACGTTGACGCTCGGCCTGCTCACGGCCCTGGCGCGGCGGGGCGTCGCCGTGCGCGCCGCGAAGTCGGGCCCCGACTACATCGATCCGGCCTTTCATGCCGCGGCCACGCGGTCCGTCGGCCTCAATCTCGACACCTGGGCGATGCCGCCGTCGATGATCGACACGCTGATCGGCCATGCGGCAGCGGGCGCGGAGGCCATCGTGATCGAAAGCGCCATGGGGCTGTTCGATGGCGTGCCCGGGGCAGAGGGACGTTCGGGTGCCGCCGCAGACCTCGCCCGGCGCTTCGGCATTCCGGTCATGCTGGTGCTGGATGTGTCCGGCCAATCGCAGACGGCGGCGGCAATCGTCCGCGGATTTGCCACCCACGATCCGGGGGTGCACATCGCCGGAGTGGTGCTCAACCGCGTCGGCAGCCCACGCCACACGACCCTGGCAGGTGATGCCATTGCGGCGCTCGGGATTCCCGTTCTCGGGGCCATTCCGCGCGAGGATGCCGTGGCGCTGCCCGAACGGCATCTGGGCCTCGTGCAGGCGACCGAGCTGTCTGATCTCCCGGCATATCTCGAGCGCCTAGGCGATCTCGTGGCGAAGCATGTGGATCTGGACCGCGTGCTTGCGCTCGCCGAGCCATTGGGGTT
The DNA here is from genome assembly GCA_022844005.1 of bacterium. Taxonomy (GTDB): domain Bacteria; phylum Pseudomonadota; class Alphaproteobacteria; order Ferrovibrionales; family Ferrovibrionaceae; genus Desertibaculum. Next base: position 27,907 of record JALHMN010000054.1, read on the forward strand.
GCCGCCCGGTGGCGGCGATGGCTGGTTGCTGCTGCCCGGCCGGTGCATTGCGCTGGCGCGAGATGCGGCCTTTACCTTCGTCTACGACCATGTTTTGGAGGGCTGGCGCCGTGCCGGGGTCGAAGTGGTGACATTCTCGCCTTTGGCCGACGAGGCGCCACCGGATCGTTGCGATGCCTGCTGGCTGCCGGGCGGCTATCCGGAATTGCATGCCGCGGCCCTCGCAGGCGCCGGAGCCTTCAAGGCCGGGCTCGCGCGCTTCGCCCAGACCCGTCCCGTGCATG
>JALHMN010000055.1 GCA_022844005.1 bacterium
GTCGCGCGGTGGCGCAGCAGGACGGGAAGCCGGGGCAGCACCTCGACGAGACCCATGACCGCGAGATCCTGCAGCGGCAGCAGCGTCCGCACGCCCGCCGCCTGCATGCGCGGCCCGGCGACGCCGAAGAAGCACGCCTCCGGCACATATCGGCGAAGCGCGAGCGCCAGGGCGCCCCCCAGGCGGTCGCCCGAGGGTTCGCCGGCGACCAGCATGATCCGCATGGCGCCGGTGCCTAGGTGACGAGAGGGACGACCGGCGGGCAGAAGCCGCGGCTGGACGGTGCGCGGGCGAAATCGAGCAGGGCTTCCAGCGCCTTGTCGCCGGGGAAGCGGTCCGCCAAGGCAGCCACCCGCTCGGCCATCGTCCCCTCCCCGCCGGACAGGAGGTCGAAAGCCTCGCGCAGATTGCGTACCGTTTCGCGCCCTATGCCACGCCTGCGCAGGCCGACCAGATTGAGGCCGGTGAGGCGAGCGCGGTTGCCGACGGCGGTGGTGAAGGGCAGCACGTCCTGCTCGACGCCCGAAAGACCGCCGATCATGGCGAAACGGCCGATGCGGACATACTGGTGGATGGCAGCCCCTCCGCCGAGCACCGCGCCGTCCTCGACCAGGCAGTGCCCGCCCAGCAGAACGTTGTTGGCCAGCACGACCCGGTCGCCCAGGTGACAGTCATGAGCGACATGGGCGCCGGCCATGATGAGGCAGTCGGCGCCCACCCGCGTCAGCATGCCGCCGCCCGCGGTGCCCGTATTGAGCTGGGCATGCTCGCGCACGACGGTGCGGGGGCCGATCTCGAGGGCCGAGGCCTCGCCTTCGTATTTCAGGTCCTGCGGCTCGCTGCCAACGGAGGCGAAAGGAAAGATTCGCACCCCGGCACCGATCCGGGTGCGGCCGGTCAGCACCGCATGTCCCCCGATATCGGCACCGTCGCCGATCTGCACCTCCGCGCCGACCAGAGCGTAGGGACCGATCCCGACATCCGCCCCGATCACGGCGCCGGCTTCGACGACGGCGGTCGGGTGGACGGCGCGGGGCATTATTCGTCGAGGATCATGGCGGTGATGAGACCTTCCGCCGCAAGGTGCTCGTCCACCGTCACCTTGGCGCGCATGCGCCAGACATTGCCGCGGGCGCGGTCCTTGCTCACATGGATCAGCATCTGATCGCCCGGCACCACGGGGCGGCGGAACTTCGCCTGCTCGATGCTCATGAAATAGACCAGCTTGCCTTCGGCGGCGGCCCCGAGCGTATGCACCACGAGGATGCAGGCGGTCTGGGCCATGCTTTCGACGATCAGCACCCCCGGCATCACCGGGCGAGCCGGGAAATGGCCCTGGAACTGGGGCTCGTTGAAGGTGACGTTCTTCAGTCCGACCGCGCTCTGACCAGGAACGATATCGGTGACGCGATCGACCAGCAGCAGCGGATAGCGGTGCGGAATCATCTTCATGATCCGCAGGATGTCGGCGACGCCGTATTCGCTCGTTTGCGCCGAGTCGTTCATCGTTCCTCGCCCTTTCGCCCAACCTGGCCCATGCGCGCCGCGAGCCGCTTGAGGGTGGCCTGGCGTCGAAGCATCTCGCGATTTGGTGCAGCCGGAGAGCCGCTGACCACCGCGCCGGGAGGGAGGCTTCGGCTCACCCCCGATTGCGCCGCGACCCGCGCTCCGGCGCCGATCACGATATGCCCGACCACGCCGGCCTGGCCCCCCAGCATCACCTGCCGCTGGAGCCGCGCCGAACCGGCAACGCCCGCCTGGGCCGCGATGATGCATCCCGGCCCGACCTGGACGTTGTGCCCGATCTGCACGAGATTATCAATGAAAGTGCCTGCTTCTATGACGGTGTCGCCGAGGGCGCCGCGATCGATGGCGGCATTGGCGCCGATCTCGCAGCCGTCGCCGATCAGCACCCGCCCCAATTGCGGCATCCTCACATGTCCGGGCGCCGCGGGCACCACGCCGAATCCGTCCTGCCCGATCCGGGCACCCGGCAGCACGACGACCCGATCACCCAGCAAGCAATGACTCAGGGTCGCATGCGCCCCGACCCGGCAGCCGGCGCCCAGGCGGACACCCGGACCGATGACAACGCAGGGCCCCAGGATCGCTCCCGTGCCGATCTCCGCCCCGGCGCCGACCACGGCCCCGGGTCCGATCTCAGCGTCCGCCGCGATCACGGCCGTTGCGTCCACGACCGCCGAAGAATGTCGGCCCGGCTGCGGCGGCGGGTCCGGATAGAAGGCGGCGGCGATGCGCGCGAAGGCGAGTCGCGGATCGGCGACCAGCAGGAGGGCCATGGCCGCCGGGGGGACGATCGGCGATCGCGACGGCGCCAAGCAGGCACCGGCCCGTGACTGTACCAGGAGAGGCCCGCCGCTTCCTCGTTCGAGAAAGGTGATGTCCCCGGGCCCGGCCTCCGCGATCGCGGCGACATCGGCGATGAGACGCCCGGCGACGGCCGGGTCCCGAAGTTCGGCGCCGGCGATCCGCGCCAGCGCCGCCAGGGAGAAGGGACCACGCCGCCGAAAGAAGCGCGGGTCCGCCATCGGCCTACTTCTTTGGCGGATTCGCCGCCGGCTTCGGCGCCTGTACCGTGATCGACGGCAGGCGCTTGTTCACGCGTGAAATCACCTCCTGGGTGATGTCCAACGCGGGATCAGTGGCAACGATCTGCTTACGGTCGAGAACGACGTTGAAATTGCGCTCCTTCATCAGCTCTTCCAGCGCGGTGAGCGCGGCCCGGCTGATCTGGTTGCGCGCATCGTTGAGCATGCCGTCGATCGTACCGTTGCGGTCCTGGGCCAGCTTGCGGATGTCCTGGACCTTGCGCTCGAAAGCCCGGCGCTTCTCGTCGAAGGCTTCCTGGGACAGCGTGGTGCGCAGACGGACCAGCTCGGCCTCCTCGTTGCGGAGCGTCTCCTCGGCCTTCTGCAGCTCGGCCTGGTAGCGCTTGCGCAGATCGCCGATCTGGGTCCCCGCCGCCTTGCCCGCGCTCGAATCGCGAAGAACGCCTTCCACTTCCAGGATGGCTATCCGGGCGAGGTTCTGCTGCGCCGAGGCGGGCGGAGCGGCGATGAAAGCGCTGGCGGCGAAGGCGGCGGCGAGGGATGCCGCGCGCAGTCGTGAGGCGATCGGAAAAGCCATCTATAACCTGGTGCCAAAGTTGAAACGGAACGTTTCCTTCCGATCATCCTCTTCCTTGAGGATCGGGAAGCCGATGTCGACGCGAATGGGCCCGAAGGGCGAGGTCCAGGATATACCGAAGCCGACCGTAGCCCGCAACGAACTGCTGTCCACGATGGTGTTACCGGGAACCGCGTCCTCGTCGATGCCGAAGGCCGTGCCCAGCTGACTGAATATTCGGCCCTTGATGCCGAATTCGTTGGGCAGGCCGACCGGGAAGGTCAACTCGCTGGTCGCCACGCCGAAGGTATTGGCGCCGAGCGCGTCGCCCGTGGTGTTGTCGCGGGTACCGATGCCCCCGTTCTTGAAGCCCCGGAAGCTGTCGCCGCCGACGAAGAAGCGCGAGAAGAGGTCGACATCCTTGTCGAGGCCCTGCACGTGCCCCCCTTCCAGCCCGTTGCTCCAGATCACCTCGTCGAAAACCTCGTAGTAATGAATGAAGGTGGCCGTCGACTTGATGTAGCGGTTGTCGCCGCCGAGACCCGCCAGTTCCTGCGAACCGCGCAGCACGTAGCCGTCCCTCGGATCGATCCTGTCGTCGCGCTTGTCGTAGGTCAGCGTATAGCCGATCGCCGAGGTGATCTTCGCACCCGCCTCGCGGCGGATGTAGGGCGAGGCGCCGGCGGCGAAACTGTGGATGTCGTCTTCGCGGATCCGGTAGTTGACCGCGCCGGTGAGGCTCTCGGTGATCGGGAAGCCGGTGCGCAGCGTCAGTCCGGTGGTGTCCAGGCTGTAGGACGACTGCCTCTCGAGATCCTGCCGGCGTCTGAAGATGTCGAAACCGGCGGCCAGTTCGCGATCGAGGAAATAGGGCTCGGTATAGCCGAGGTCGATCTGCTGGCGGCGCGGCGAGATGCTGAACCCGAGCCGCAGATCCTGGCCCGTTCCGACCAGGTTGCGTTCGCGGATCTGAACGTCGGCCAGGATCGAATCGGAGGTCGAATAGCCGGCGCCGAAGGACAGTTCGCCGGTCGACTTCTCGCTCACGTCGACGGTGATGATCGTCTTGTCGGGGGTCGATCCGGGACGCTGATTGATGTCGACCTTCTCGAAGAAACCGAGGCCCCGGATGCGGGTGCGCGAGCGGCGCATCTTCGCGGTATTGAAGGCATCGCCCTCGGCCAGCCGGAACTCGCGGCGGATCACCTTGTCGAGGGTGCGGACGTTCCCGCTGATGTCGATGCGCTCGACATAGACGCGCGGGCCTTCCTTGATCTCGTAGACGATGCCGACCGTGCGGTTGTCCTTGTCGCGCGTGACGGCGGGACGGATCTCGACGAAGGCATAGCCGAGGCGACCGAGTTCGAAGGTCATGTCCTCGATCGACTTGTCGACCAGTTCGGCGTTGTAGACGTTGCCCTCCTTGCTGCGCAGGAAGGGCTTCAGCTGCTCGGCCGTGACGTCCTTGTAGGGGCTCTGCACGTCGATCTTGCCGAACTTGTATTCCTCGCCCTCCTCCACCGTGAAGGTGATGAAGAAGGCGTCGTGCTCGGGCGTCAGTTCGGCGACGGCGGAGACGACCCGGAAATCGGCATAGCCGTTGGAAAGATAGAAGCGGCGAAGCTGCTCTCGATCGAAGGTCAGCTTGTCGGGATCATAGGAATCGGAGGTGCCGAAAATGCGCCACCACCGGGTTTCCTTGGTCGCCAGCGCCTCGCGCAGGCGGCCGTCGCTGAATTGCTTGTTGCCGACGAAGTTGATCCGGCTGATCTCGGTGGCGTCGCCCTCGTAGATCTCGAAGACGAGATCGACCCGGTTCTGCGGCAGCTGGATGACCTTCGGCTCGATCGTGGCCGCGAAGCGTCCGCTGCGGCGATAGAGCTGCACCAGCCGCTGCACATCGGCCTGCACCTTGGTGCGGGTATAGACGATGCGGGGCTTCAGCTGCACTTCGGCCGACAGGGCATCGTCGGAGAGCTTCCTGTTCCCCTCGAAGGCGATGCGATTGATGATGGGATTCTCGACCACGCGGACGACCAGCACCTCGCCCTCGCGCTGCAGGATCACGTCGGCGAAGAGGCCGGTGGCGAACAGCGTCTTCAGCGAGCGATCCACGCGTTCGAGATTGTAGGCATCGCCGGGGGCGACCTGCATGTAGGAGCGGACCGTATCGGCCTCGATACGCTGGTTCCCCTCGACCCGAATTTCCCGGATCACGCCCGACGACTGGGCCAGCGCCGGCCCGATGCCGGCCAGCAGGAGGGCGAGCAGCGCAAGGCAGCCCGCACAGGCGCCGCGAAGCCGGCCGGTCATCGGAACGGAACTGTGCATGCCGGACCCCGGGCCGCCGCTCAGGAGAACAGGCCGCTCAGGAACGAGACCACGCGCAGCTGCACGAGGTCGTTCCAGGTCGCGAAGATGAACAGGCTGAGAACGAGCATCATGCCGACACGAAACCCATATTCCTGCGCCCGCTCCCCCAGCGGACGGCCGCGAACGGCTTCGAAGGCGTAATAGAGCAGATGGCCGCCGTCGAGAAGCGGAACCGGAAAGAGATTGATCAGGCCGATGCTGACCGAGATCGCCGCCGCCAGGTTGATCAGCGCCAGCCAGGAGACCGATGCGACGTCGCCCGACATCTTCGCGATGCCGAGCGGCCCGCCCAGTTCCTTGCCCGACTCCCGCCCCTGGAAGATCCGGCCGAGATAGGTGAAGGTGACATCGACGATCGAGATGGTCTCGCGCACGCCCTGGCCGAGCGCCGCGATCGGCCCGTAGCTGATGAATTCGCGCTCGTTCGTCGAGCGGATGCCGATCTGTCCCTGCTGGCGCTTGCCGCCGAAACTGTCGTCGACGTCGACGCGGCGCGGCGCGATCTCGATCCTGAGCTCCCGCCCGTCGCGGTCGATGACGAAGTTGAGCGCCGTCTCCGCCCTGAGCGCGACAATGCGCTGAAGGTCGCTGAACCATTCGATCTCGCGGCCATCGACCGAGACGATACGATCACCCGCCCGGAATCCGGCCGCGTCGGCGGCACTTCCGGCGACGACCTCGCCCACGATCGGAGGCGTGACCGCGCGGCCGAAGGTGGCGAACATGCCGGCGAAGAGGAGGATCGCCAGGATGAAATTGGCGATCGGACCGGCGGCGACGATCGCGGCGCGCTGGCCCACCCGCTTGTGATGGAAGGATACGGCTCTTTCCGCCGCGCCCATCTGGTCGAGTTCCTGCCCCGGCGTGGAGGCCGCGCCGGCATCGCCATGGAACTTCACGTAGCCGCCGAGCGGGACGGCCGAAACCCGCCAGCGCGTTCCCTTGCGGTCGTTCCAGCCGAAGAGTTCGGGACCGAAGCCGATGGAGAAGACGTCGACCTTCACGCCGTTCAGGCGCGCGACGATGAAGTGACCCCATTCATGCACGAAGACCACGACGGTCAGCACGATCAGGAAGGGGATCACATAGGCGGTGGCGGTGGCGAGGATTTCCATCGTTGTCGCGCGCTATCCTTTAACGGGGCTCCAGGCCATCAATGAACCGGCGTGCCACCTCGCGGGCTCGCTGGTCGGTCTCCAGCACGTCGTCCAGGTCACGCGGAGAATCCGCCGGAATTGTGTCCAAGGCGTGTTCCGCCGTACTGGCGATGTCGAGGAAGCCGATGCGCCGGTCGAGAAACCCTTGCACGGCCACCTCGTTCGCGGCGTTGAGGATGGTAGGCGCCGTGCCGCCGCTTTGCAACGCGCGGCGCGCCAGGCCGAGGGCCGGAAATCGGCTGAAATCAGGGGCTTCGAAGGTGAGCGAGCCCATCGCGGCAAGGTCGAGCCGGCGCACCGGCGTCGCCATCCGCTCCGGCCAGGCCAGCGCGAAGGCGATGGGCGTGCGCATGTCGGGCGTGCCGAGCTGGGCCAGCAGCGAGCCATCGACATATTCGACGAAACTATGCACCACCGATTGCGGGTGGATGACGATGTCGATCTGGCCCTCCTTCACGGGAAACAGGTGCCAGGCTTCGATCAGTTCCAGCCCCTTGTTCATCATGGTGGCCGAATCGATGCTGATCTTGGCCCCCATCTCCCAGGTGGGGTGGCGGAGCGCCTGCTCCGGGGTCGCCGATCGCATCGTCGCCGCGTCGGCGTTGCGGAACGGCCCGCCCGACGCCGTCAGGATGATCCGTGACACCGCTTCCGGGCGATCGAAATCGAACACCTGATAGATGGCGTTGTGTTCGGAATCGGTCGGCAGGAGGATGGCGCCGGCCGCCCGCCCCTCCCGCATCACCACCTCGCCCGCCGATACCAGGCATTCCTTGTTGGCGAGGGCGATGGTGGCGCCCTGGCGGACAGCGCGCAGGGTCGGCGCCAGCCCGGCAGTGCCGACGATCGCCGCCACCACCAGGTCGGCGGGTTCGGCCGCGGCATCGAGAACCGCCTCCGGTCCGGCCGAAGCCCGCACGCCACTGCCGGCCAGCCGCTCGCGCAGTTCCGGCAGCCTGGTCGGATCGGCAACCACCGCATGGCGGGCGCCCAGGAGCAGCGCCTGCTCAGCCAGGGCGGCGACGTTGCTTTGCGCCACCAGCACGACGGTCTCGAAGCGGTCGGGCGAGCGCCGCAGCAGGTCGACAGTGCTGCACCCGACCGAACCCGTCGATCCGAGCACGCTCACCCGCCGCCGGGTGCGTGCCGCGGGGTCGGTTTTGCGGGTCAGCGGGACGACGGCGCTCATGCAGCCGCCATCCACATGAACAGAGCGGCGACCGGCGCCACGAAGAGCATGCTGTCGAGACGATCCAGCGCGCCGCCATGGCCCGGAATCAAGGTGCCGGAATCCTTCGCCCCGAAGCGCCGCTTGACCCAGGATTCGAAAAGATCCCCGGCCTGCCCGATCAGGCCGATGCCGGCCCCGAGGAATGCCGCGGTCGAGAGCGACCATCCGTCGGGCGCGGAGCCGGCGCGCCAGTGCATGGCGGCGAGCAGAACGGCGGCGGAGGCGAGCATGGCGCCACAGAGCCCGGCCCAGGTCTTGTTGGGGCTGATCCGGGGTGCCAGCTTCGGTCCGCCGATCAGCCGGCCGGCCGCGTAGGCGCCGGTATCGGAGGCCCAGACACAGACGAAGAGGAGCAGCACCAGGAAAGCGTCACCGCTCTGGTCGCGCAGCCAGATGAGCGCGAGACAAGGCAACAGCACATAAGGGATGCCGAGGGCCATCCAGGCCGCCCGCCCACCGGTCAGACGCCGCCACTCCCACAGCATGAGACCGGCGAAGACACCGACCAGCGCGGCGAAGATCCAGCCTCCGAACCACACTGCCAGCACCGCCACCGGGATCAGGACCAGGGCGGAGACGATGCGCAGCCTGAGACCGCTCGACAAGCCTTCAGGCCCCGACGGCGCCGTAGCGGCGGTCGCGCCGATGGTATTCATCGATCGCCTCTTCCAGCGCCTCGCGGCCGAAATCCGGCCAGAGCGTAGGCGTGAAAACGAGCTCGGTATACGCGGTCTGCCAGAGCAGGAAGTTGGAGAGGCGCTGCTCTCCGCTGGTGCGCACCAGCAGATCGGGATGCGGAATATCGGTGGTATCGAGATAGCTCTCGAAGACCGCCTCGTCGATGCTCGACGGATCGAGGGTTCCGGCCTTCACGGCCTCGGCGATCCGCCGCGCGGCCGAGACGATTTCGGCCTGGCCGCCGTAGTTGATGGCGATCACGAGGGTGAAGCGGCTGTTGCCGGCCGTCACCCTTTCGCCGTCGGCGATCAGTTCGACCACGTCGGCGGGCAGGCGCGTGCGGTCGCCGATGACGCGGAGCCGGATGCCGTTCGAATGCAGTTCCGCCAGTTCGCGCCGCAGATACAGCCGCAGCAGGCCGAAGAGGTCGCTGACCTCGCTCGCCGGCCGCTTCCAGTTCTCCGAGGAGAAGGCATAGAGGGTGAGAAAGCGCACGCCCAGATCGCCGCAGGCGGTGACGGTCCGGCGCACGGCATCCGCCCCGGCCCGATGGCCGGCGACGCGCGGCAGACCCCGCCGCGTCGCCCAACGGCCGTTGCCATCCATGATGATGGCGATATGGGCCGGGGGCGGTGGCTTGGCCGCGGGCGACGGAGCGGGCTGCATCACGTCATCAGACCTGCATGATCTCTTTCTGCTTCTGGGCCAGCGCCTCGTCGATCTTCTTGATCGTCTCGTCGGTGAGGCGCTGGGTTTCTTCCGACCACATCGTGTGGTCGTCCTCGCTCATGTCGTGGTCGCGCTCGGCCTTCTTCAGCTTGTCCATGCCGTCGCGGCGGATGTTGCGCACGGCGACCCGGGCCGCTTCCGCGTACTGGCCGCCGACCTTGGTCATCTCCTGGCGGCGCTGCTGGTTCAGTTCCGGGATCGGCACCCTGAGCGTCTGCCCCTCGGTGATCGGGTTCAGGCCGAGACCGGCGGCGCGGATCGCCTTTTCCACCGCCGACACATTGCCCTTGTCCCAGACCTGGACCGAAAGCATGCGCGGCTCCGGCACGTTGATCGTCGCCACTTGGTTGAGCGGCATGTCGGCGCCGTAGGCGTTCACCACAACGGGTTCCAGCAGGCTGGCGCTGGCGCGGCCGGTCCTGAGGCTCGCCAGTTCGTGCCGGAACGCCTCGACCGCCTTCTGCATGCGCCGCTCGATATCGTCGATGTCGAAATCGGACATCCGATCATCCTCCCGAACGGTTTCGAATCATTGAAGGGCTTCGCATCTAATCGCCCTGGATGATGGTGCAGCGCCCCTCGCCACAGAGCACCCTGGCAAGCGCGCCGGGCTCATGCAGCGAGAAGACGACGATGGGAATCTTGTTCTCCCGGGCCAGCGAGATGGCCGAGGCATCCATCACCTTCAGGTCCTGGGAAAGCACTTCCATATAGCCCAGCGTCTCGTAGCGGACCGCGTCCTTCACCTTCTTCGGATCGGCGGAATAGACGCCGTCGACCTGCGTGCCCTTCAAGAGCGCGTCGCAGCCCATCTCGGCGGCGCGCAAGGCGGCCGCGGTATCGGTGGTGAAGAAGGGATTGCCCGTGCCGGCGGCGAAGATGACGGCGCGGCCCTTCTCCAGATGCCGGACCGCGCGCCGGCGGATATAGGGCTCGCAGACCGAAGCCATGGGAATCGCCGACATGACCCGCGTCTCCACGTCCCGGGTCTCCAACGCGTGCTGCATGGCGAGGCCGTTGATGACGGTGGCCAGCATGCCCATGTAGTCGGCCGAGGCCCGGGCCATGCCCTTGGTTGCGCCCGAGACGCCGCGGAAGATGTTGCCGCCGCCCAGGACCAAACAGACCTGCACGCCCATGGCGCGGGCGGCCACCACCTCCTCGGCGATACGGTCGACGGTGCCGAAGTCGATGCCGTACTCCCCCTCGCCCATGAGCGCCTCGCCCGAGCATTTCAACAGCACGCGGCGGTACAGGGGGGATGCCATGATGTCGATTTGAGTGGTTAACGAGTCGGCGACTTATACCAGAAGACCGGGGCGAAGGCGCGCCCCGGTCCGCCGGAAATGTCAGCTGGTGATCTTGGCGACTTCGGCGGCGAAATCTTCGGATTTCTTCTCGATTCCCTCGCCCAGCGCATAGCGCACGAAACCCTTGAGCGCGACCGGCGCGCCGATTTCCTTGGCGGCGTCCTGCACGACCTTGGATACCCGGCGCTCGCCGTCGACGACGAAGACCTGCTCCAGCAGCACGACGTCCTCGTAGAACTTGCGCAGGCGGCCTTCGACCATCTTGGCCGCGATCTCTTCGGTCTTGCCGGATGCCTTGGCCTGCTCAAGAAGCACCGCGCGCTCGCGCTCGATCGCGTTCGGGTCGAGGGAGGTCACGTCGAGCGACTGCGGGTTGGCGGCCGCCACGTGCATGGCGATCTGCTTGCCGAGCGCTTCCAGCTTCGCCTTGTCACCGGTCGATTCGAGCGCCACCAGGACGCCGATCTTGCCCAATCCCGGCACCAGCGCGTTGTGCATGTAGCCGGCGACCACGCCGTCGCCGACGGCGAGCGTGGCGACGCGGCGCAGCGACATGTTCTCGCCGATCGTGGCGATCGCGGCCGTGATCTCGTCCTGAACCGACTTTCCCGTCCCGAAGGGCGCGGCTGCCAGCGCCTCGAGCGAGTCGCCCTGGCCGAGAGCCAGCTGGGCGGTCTTCGACACCAGGCCCTGGAACTGGTCGTTGCGGGCGACGAAATCGGTCTCGGAATTGATCTCGACCATGGCGCCCTTGGTCCCGGCGACGGCAATGCCGACCAGGCCTTCGGCGGCGACGCGGCCGGCCTTCTTGGCGGCGGCGGCGAGGCCCTTCTTGCGCAGCCAGTCGACGGCGGCTTCGATGTCGCCCCCGGTCTCGGCCAGCGCCTTCTTGCAATCCATCATGCCCGCGCCGCTCTTGACGCGCAGGTCCTTGACCATGGCAGCGGAAATCTCGGTCATTGTCGTCCCCTGAAATTGCAAGCCCTCCCCGGCCCCGATTGCAATGATCCGGGACCGGAGAGGGACAGACAACGGATCGCCGCCCGCAACCGGGCGGCGAAGGTTACTCGGCCGGGGCCGCGGCGGCTTCGGCCTCGCCGGCGGCCGCGGGCGGCGCCTCGTCGAATTCCTCGACGGTCTCCTCCATGGAGCCGATATCGGCACCGGACGCGACCATTTCCTGCTGGATGCCGTCGAGCACGGCGCGCGCGAACAGGTCGGCATAGAGGTGAATGGCGCGCAGCGCGTCGTCGTTGCCCGGCACCGGATAGGTGATGCCTTCCGGGTTCGAGTTGGAATCGAGCACGGCCACCACCGGAATGTTCAGCTTGCGCGCCTCGGCGACGGCGATGTCTTCCTTGTTGGTGTCGATCACGACCAGGATGTCGGGCAGGCCGCCCATGTCCTTGATGCCGCCCAGCGCGCGTTCCAGCTTGTCGCGCTCGCGGGTCAAGGAAAGCAGTTCGCGCTTGGTCAGGCCGCGCTGCTCGCTCTTCAGCTGCTCGTCCAGTTCGCGCAGGCGCTTGATCGAATGCGACACGGTCTTCCAGTTGGTCAGCATGCCGCCGAGCCAACGATGGTTGACGAAATACTGGCCGCAGCGCGCGGCGGCTTCCGCCACAGCGTCCGACGCCTGCCGCTTGGTGCCGACGAACAGCACGCGGCCGCCGCCGGCGGTCACGTCGCGCACGGCTTCCAGCGCCCGGTGCAGGAGGGGCACGGTCTGCTGCAGGTCGATGATGTGGATGCGGTTGCGGTCCCCGTAGAGATAGGGGGCCATACGCGGGTTCCAGCGGTGGGTCTGGTGACCGAAATGCACGCCAGCCTCGATGAGCTGACGCATGGTGAACGACGGAATCGCCATGCCGGTAAATCCTTTTTCCGGTTGAGCCGCCGCGGGGAGAGCCCGGAAATCCGGACACCGGAACGACCGACAGGGCTTTTCATCCGCCGGCCGCGATCCCGCGTGTGGGGTTTAGAGGGGTGGTGACATACGCCGCCGCGGCGCGCGATGCAACCGCTCCCGTGCAGAAATCGGCTTCAGGCCGGCGGACCGACATGGAACATGATCATGCCGAGCACCTTGTCGACCCGCGCACCATCTGGGGAGAGCGGAAGATTGATCGTTTCGTAGCCGTAAATATTCTTGTCGCTGTAGAAGGCTTCGCCATACGTCCGCAACGGAATCTTACGGCGAATCAGTTCACGAAAACTCGCGTTTATGTTTTCCAGGAGTTCCGGGCCATAGAGTTCATCGTAATATCGCCCGGTTGAATTTCTGCCCATCGTCTCGGTGATCCCGGTTCCGATCAGGCGATAGCGCAGCCGGAAGGGTTCCGCCTCGATGTCGACCAGGATCACGTGCGGCAGCAGGTGCGGGATCTCCTCCGGCCGGATGCAGGACCGAGGCGGCATCGCCCGGCCGGCCCGCTTGCCGTCCCAGTAGTCGCGCAGCGCAAGGAGGCGAGGGTCGCGGCACTCGAGGCGCCAGTCCAGATGGACCACGGGCGCCGCCTCGCTGATTCTCGCCGCCCGGATTTTTTCCATTGCACCTGCCCGCCCGCCTCGGAGCCGCCCCCCCCGGCAGCGAAGTCCTTGTAGTACGCAAAGCGAAAAATCCAACCCCGATCCTCACCGGCGGCGACTTCGATCGCACGGCGGCCGCCGACGTTTTCAAGCCCGGGCGGGTTCCGCTAACCTGTCGCGGCAACAAGGGATGAAGAACATGTCCGACGATACCCCCCAGATTCCGCTGCTGGACGAGGTGAAGCTGCAGGCGAAGGTCCTGCTGCCGGTCCTGCGCAGCCTGCGCGAGCGTCTCGGCAAGGCGGAGGCGGACCGGCTGATCGGCGAGGCGCTGACCCAATGGTCGCGCGACCTGTATCACCGGATCGGCGCCGAGAAGCCGGGCGATGCCCGGGGCAAATGGGATGCCATATGGGCCGATCTGCGCCCGCGCATCGGGAGCGCCATCGATCGCGACATGCTGCGCGACGATGCGGAAGTCCGCGACTACAACGTCACCCGCTGCTCCTACGCCGAGTTCTTCAAGGCGCTGGGCGAGCCGGAACTGGGCGGCATCCTGCTCTGCGACATCGATTTCCACATCGCCGAGGTGGGCGAACCCGCGATCGAATTCCGCCGCACCCAGACCATCATGCAGGGCGCCGCCTATTGCGACTTCCGCTACAAGCTGAAACAGGCCTGACCGCTCAGTGCGTCATCAGCAGCGGGAACTGCGCATTGTCCAGCATGAAGGCCGTCACCCCGCCGAAGATCAGCCGGCGCATGTGGCTGCGCGTATAGGCGCCCATGAACATCATGTCGGCCTTGGCCTCGACGGCGGCGTTCAGCAGCGCCTGACCCTGGCCGCGCTCGCTCGCCTTGACCGCCACGGCCTCCCCCTTGATGCCGTGCCAGGCCAGGTATTCGAGCAGGTCCGAGCCGGGCGGGCCGTACTCGGTATCGCCTTCCACCGACAACGCGATCACCCGCTCGGCCCGTTCCAGGAACGGCATGCCCATGGTGATCGCCCGGCTCACCTCGATGGAACCGTTCCAGGCGATCGCGATGGTCTTGAACTCGCTCGCGGTCGGGCTGGACACCACCAGCACCGGACGCCCGGTCTCGCGCAGTGCCGCCTCGAGGGCGAGGTGCGGCGCATTGGCGTCCGGATTGCGCACCTTGCCGGCGATCAGGAGATCGCAGAGCCGGCCGCGCTGAGCGATGACCTCGTCCTCGCGCCCAACCCGCTCGAAGTAGTGACAGCCATAGCCGCCCGACTGAGGCGGCAGGATGTCCGGACAGGCATGCTTCTCGCGCAGCCGCTCGAACAGGAGCCTCGTCCTCGCGCCCTTTTCCTTCCCCTCGCCTTCCGCCGACAGCATGATCTGCTCCAGCATCGCACTGGTCATGCCTTCGCCGACGAAAGCCACCGCGTCACGCGGATCGGCCAGGATCAACGCCGCGCGGAGGTTGGCGTCGAATCGTTTCGCCACGGCGAAAGCGGTGTCCAGCACCACCTCGTCCACGTCATGGCCGCTCAAGGGTACGGTGATCTTGCGGATTTGGGGCATCGGGCACCCCTCCTCTCTTTGTGTGAACGTGAAGCTCCGGCAACAGGATACGCGGCCCTGCGGGGCGATCAACCGGACTGCAGTCCGAGCGGGCCTTCCAGTTCGGCCAGGCTCGCCGCCATGCCCCTGCCGGTCGCCACCCGCCGCCAGCCGATCGCGCCGAGATCGTAACCGAGCTGGGCGTCCAGCACGGTGCGATCGGCATCGGAAGCGTCATCCCGCCGACGCTCGATCCGTTCGGCCAGCGCGCCCGCCGGCGCCTCCAGCCACAACCCCGCGAAGGGCACGCCGGCCGCCGCCGCCACCGCTTCCACGGCGGCACGTTCGTCGGCGCGCGCATGTACCGCGTCGACCACGACGGCGCGTTCCGCCGCGAGCGCCGCCGCCGCGCGCGTCCGCAGGGCTTCGTAGACGCGCTCGCCCGCCGCCCGGGTATAGCCCTCCGGCCCCAGCCGCTCCGTCGGCGCGACGCCAAACAGGCATTTGCGGATCTCGTCGCTGCGCAGCACCACCGCACCCGGATCGGCATCCAGGCGCGGTGCGAGGGCGCGCGCGACCGTGGTCTTGCCGCTGCCGGACAGTCCGCCCACGGCGATCAGTCGCGGTCTGGGGCGGGCGATCGCGGAAAGCGCCCGCTCGAAATAGGCGGCGGATTCGAGGCGCTGGCGCCCGGCCGCAGCCGGATCGGCGACCTTGCCGGCGGCAAGGGCGGCCACATGTCCGCGGATCGCCGCGCGACAGGACAGGAACAGGGGCAGCAACCGCAGCCCTTCCATGTCGGCGGTATGGGCGAGGTAGCGCGAGAGCACGATATTGGCGAGGCCCTTCAACCCGCGATGGCTGAGGTCCATGACCAGGAAGGCCAGGTCGTAGAAGACGTCGGTCTCGGTGAAGGCCGGATTGAACTCGATGGCGTCGAACAGCACCGGCCGGCCCTCGAGCAGCACGATGTTGCGCAAATGCAGGTCGCCATGGCAATGGCGCACGAAGCCCGCCTCGCGCCGTGCCTCGATCAGTGGCGCCACCGCCTCCAGTTCGGCCAATTGCAGGTCGCGCAGCCGCTCGATCTCGCCCTTGTCGAGGAAACCGCCGAAGCTGCCGAACTGCCGGTAGGCGATCGCGGTGACGTCGCGATAGACCTGGGCGCCGCCCAGTTCCCGGCGTATCTCGGCCGACGCATGGAAGGATGCCACCGCATCCGCCAGCCGCTCCGTCACGCCGGCATCGAGGTGTCCGGCTTCGGCCAGGCGATCCAGCAACGCCTGCTGCGGAAAGCGGCGCATCTCGATGAAGGGCTCCAGCCGCTCGCCGGGGCCATCGACCGCCAACTTGCCGTCCGGCGCCCTGGTGACCCAGCGAACGCCCAGATACAGCTGCGGCGCCGTCCGGCTGTTGAGGCGCAGTTCCGCGGCACAGGCCTGGGCGCGCTTCTCGACCGTGGAGAAATCCATCCAATCGAAGCCGACGGCCCGCTTCATCTTCCGCGCCCGGTCGCCGGCGAGGAAGATCAGCGCGCCGTGGGTCTCGATCCGCTCGACCTCGCCCGCCCCGCCGGCTTCCGGCCAGCTCGCCGGATCGGACAGGAAGGCGATGGCCTCCGCCTGGTCAGGCGGCATGCGGCTTGTCCGGCGCACTCACATCGACCGGCTCCTGGTGGATGATCACCTCGGCGCCGGGAAATGCCGCATCGACCTCGGCCTCGATCCGGTCGGCCACGGCGTGGGCCGCTTCCAGCGTCATGCGGCCATCCAGTTCGAGATGGAACTGGATGAAGCGCCAGGTGCCGGCGGCCCTGGTCTTCAGGTCGTGGATCGACAGGACCTCCGGATGCGCCAGCGCGATGGCGCGGATGCGGGCGCGATCCTCGTTCGGCAATTCGGTGTCCATCAGCTGGTCATAGGCGGAACGGGCAATGCCCGCGCCGCTCCACAGGATGACGCCCGCCACGAAGAGGCCGAGCAGCGGATCGGCGATCCCCCAGCCGAACACCGCCACCAGCACCAGCGCCAGGATGGTGGCTCCGTTCGAGAGGAAGTCCGACAGGTAATGCGCCGAATCGGCCTCGATGGCGATCGATCGCGTCGCCTTGGCCACACGCCGCTGGAACAGCACCAGCGCCGCCGTGGCCATCATCGAGAAGAGCATCACCGCGAGCGCGATCATCTCGTGCTTCAACGGATGCGGGTTGATGATCCGGTCGACCGCCTCCAGCGCCAGGAACACCGCCGATCCCGCGATGAAGGCCGCCTGGGCGAGACCGGCCAGCGGCTCGGCCTTGCCGTGGCCGAAACGGTGCTCGCGATCGGCCGGCGTCAACGCATGCCGCACGGCCAGGAGGTTGATCGCCGAAGCCGCGACATCGGCGGTGGAATCGACCAGCGAGCTCAGCACGGCCACAGAGCCGGATAACAGCCACGCGGCGATCTTGATGCCGACCAGCAGCACCGCCGTCGCCACCGAGGCATAGGTCGCCAGCCGCAGCAGGCGGGTGGCGGCGTCGTCGAGCGAACCGTTCACGGGAACAGGATGTCGACCGTCCAGCCGGCGGCGATGCGGCGATACTGCTGCCGCTCGTGCAGCCGGAACGGCCGGTCGCGCCAGAATTCGATCTCATCGGGGACGATACGAAAGCCCGACCAGTAAGGCGGCCGCGGCACCTTGCCGATGGCGTGTTTCGCCGCGTAGCGGGCGACGGCCTTTTCCAGCTCGAACCGCCCTTCCATCGGCCGCGACTGGGCCGAGGCCCAGGCGCCGATCTGGCTGTCGCGGGCGCGGCTGGCGAAATAGGCATCGGCCTCGGCATCGCTTACCGGCTCGACGGCGCCAACCACCCGCACCTGGCGCTTCAGGCTCTTCCAGTGGAAGCAGAGCGCCGCCTTCGGCTGCGCCAACAGTTCGCGGCCCTTGCGGCTCTCGCAGTTGGTGTAGAAGACGAAGCCGTTCGCGTCATGGCCCTTCAGCAGCACCATGCGCACCGAGGGCATGCCGTCCGCCCCCACCGTGGCGAGGGCCATGGCATTGGCGTCGTTGGGCTCGCTCTTCTCGGCTTCGGCGAGCCAGGTGCCGAACAGCGAGAAAGGGTCTTGGTCGGGGGTCTTTGACATCGGCGCACCATGCCCAGGGATGCGCCCCCGAACAAGGCCGCATATCCGCGCCACCGTTCGGCCACAATCCGACCCGCCGGAAGCCATGGTGGCGACCCTATATGCTAGGATGGAGTTCCATTCCGGGGATCGACGGCCATGCGTAAGACTATGATCGTGGGTATTGCCGCCATGGCGCTGCTGCTCGGCGCCTGCGCCGATCGGACCGGCCCCAAGCAGGGCGTCGGCACCGTCCTGGGCGCCGGGCTCGGCGGTCTCGCCGGTGCCCAGATCGGCAGCGGAACAGGCCGGCTGGTCGCGGTGGGCGCCGGTACCCTGCTGGGAGCGCTTCTCGGCGGCGAGACCGGCAAGTCGCTCGACAAGGCCGACCGCGTCTATGCCGAACGCGCCAGCCACCAGGCGCTGGAGACGGCGCCGAGCGGCCGGGTGGTGCAGTGGCGCAATCCCGACAGCGGGCATTCCGGCAGCGTGGTGCCCCAGCCCGCCTACCAGACCAGTTCCGGGCAGTATTGCCGCGAGTTCCAGCAGACCGTGACCATCGACGGGCGCCAGCAGAGCGCCTTCGGCACCGCCTGCCGGCAGCCCGACGGTTCGTGGAAAGTGGTCAACGGCTAGGACCTTTATCCGTCCTTGCGGACGCCTGTCCCTTGTGGCAGGTTCCGCGCCGCTTTCCAGACAAGCTGCCGTAGCTCAGGGGTAGAGCACGTCATTGGTAATGACGGGGTCGGAGGTTCAATTCCTCCCGGCAGCACCAGTTTGAAATCAAGGGGTTAGGCGTAGATTCGCCTAGCCCCGGGTTCCCCGGAAGGCGCTCTCGGCGAGCGCGGCACGACTTGCCCCGGCCCCTCACGCGCCCGAATTTTCTCGAATGCCGGTCGGATTGACGATGGCCGCTCGTAGCGGCCCTCAGGTGCGCGAATCGCGGGCGTAGCGCTCGAGGGACGAACGATCGCCGACCGCGACCTCGACCACGAGCACCCGGGAGAGGAAACCCAGCCCGGTGAGGAGCGCCGCGAGAAAGAGCCCGGCGGCGAGCAGCGCGGCATTCGCCGAGGCCCAGAACAGCAGGAGGCTTGTCGCGATCCCGACCAATGCTCCCGCCGCCATGCCCCAACGCACCACACGCCGATCCATTTTCGTCACCTGCATTGTCCGATTCGAGTTCCTTTGCGTGGAGAGAAATTCGCAAGGGGGGATTCCGTTCCCTCATCACCTCGACGTGATCGCAGGCTGGCGGGAACCCCGCCCTGGCCAAGCCGTTGTGACAGGGGCCGATCTGAAGGACGGAAGCACGCCATGCCTACCGACGCGCGGGCGATCGACAATCGGGCAAAGGCCCTGTGGGACATGACCGGCCGGCACGGTGACTGGCAGGCATTCCGTCACGACGCCGTCGCCTCGCTCGTTGGCGAAGACGATTTCCTGGACGAGGAGCTGGCCGCCATCGGAGAGGATTAGCGGCCATCGAGCGCCGCCCGCAGGCGGGCCGGCGGCAGTATCCGGTCCGGACCACCTTCGGCGCAATCCTGGATGACCTGCCAGGCGGCCAGCCCCGCCGGCGCCCCGCTTCCGCGGCTGATCTCGGCGAAGAAGCGGTGGGGAGCGGTTTCCTGCAGGCGCGCTTCGTAGATCGGGTCGAGCGTTCGCGCACCGCCGGCAAGGATCGCCAGGCGCTGATCCAACCGCAGGGTCTCGCGTGCCGCCAGGCGATCGGCGGCGCAGGCCGCCACGAGGCGATAATCGCCGGCCATGCTGCCGCGCCAGCCGCGCTCCTGATGCCCGCAGGCGCCGAGCGCCACCGATAGAGCCAGCAGAATTTTGCGCATGCCGTCCTCTTTTCCGCCCCGCGGGACGGAGACGGAAACGGCGGCCGGGGGCCCCGGGTTCCTGCGATGGGTCCTTGCTCGTACTTCGCGTCAGCCGAGAAGATCTCGGTTCATGTTCGCGGCGGTCAAGCGGTTCAGCAGCTGGCGAAAGAACATTTGGGCGGCTTCGCCTGCCGCTTCGGGACTTTCGAACGTGCCCGGAAGGACGCTTTGGATGCCGCGGATATCGATCACGGCGGAATGCAGGACTTCGTCGTAGGTGACTGTAAAGGGTTGATCTTGCAGCATGATCGTCAAACCACTCCGTGATGGGACTGCTCATCGCGGTACAGGGTCAGCCTCGACATTTCCGGTTAACGAAAAGTAAAGGGCCTGGGGCAAGGCTGTGACATTGAAGATGTAGGCGAGTGTAAGTGGCGACAGCACTTAGGTATTCGACATTTCGGGCAACATGACAAAAAAGGGAACGCCCCCCGGCGGGGGAGGCCGGGGGGCGGACGACAGGTCGCACTCTCACGGCCAGGGAGGGACCGGTGGGAGGCCCGAAACCGTGAGTACGACAACAATGCTCATAACCGGCCGGGGTTCCGCGCGGTTTGAAAAAAAATCGCCGGGGCAACATGGGTGCCCTGTCCAGCATGCAGAACAATCCGGCCGGCGCCTGTGTAGGCTCGCGCGGGCCAGGCGGGGCACGCCGGGGCGCCTGCGCGGTGAATGAGGATCAACTCGAGCACCGCCCTTTGCGCTCGCCCCGCTGGATGTCGCCGGCAGGATCAGGGGTGACCGTGCACCCAGGGGGAACAGTACCGTCGATGCAGACCTCGCCCAGCCTCCGCCCCGTCCTGCCGATCCTGATCGGCGCCTCGGTCATGCTCAGCCTGGCGCTCGGTCTGCGGCAGAGCATCGGCCTCTTCGTGCAGCCGGCGGTGAAGGATCTTTCCGTCACCGTCGCCGACTTCACCCTGGCGATCGCCGTGCAGAATCTGGCCTGGGGCTTCCTGCAACCGATCGCGGGCGCCGCCGCCGACCGCTACGGCTATCGGGCCGTGATGCTGGTCGGGGCGGTTCTCTACGTCCTTGGCCTGTTCCTGCTGGCGACTGCCGAGGGTCTCCTTGGCGTCATGCTGGGCGCCGGCATCCTGATCGGCGCGGCGATGGGCTGCTGCGGCTCGGCGATCGCGATGTCGGTCTCCTCGCGGTCGATCCCCGCCGGCATCCGCAGCACGGTCCTCGGCATCGTCTCGGCGGCGGGATCGCTCGGCGCGCTCGTCTCCGCTCCCGCCGGCCAGATGCTGGCCGAGAGTTTCGGCTGGCGCGCCGGCGTCATGGGCTTCGTGGTCATCGCCCTGGTAATGCTGCCGGCGGCCTGGCTGGCCGGCCGCGTCGACCGGCTGCCGGTGCCCCGCCAGACCAACGTCGCCGAAGCGCTCGGCATGGGCGCCGCTGTGCGGCTGGCCCTCGGGCACTGGCCCTTCGTCATCATGAGCCTCGCCTACTTCATCTGCGGGCTGCAGCTCGTCTTCCTGACCACGCACCTGCCCTCCTACCTTGCGCTCTGCGGCATGGACCCGATGCTGGGGGCGCAGGCGCTGGGCGTGATCGGCGGCTTCAACATCCTCGGCAGCCTGTTCTTCGGCTGGGCCGGCGGGCGCTGGTCCAAGGGCATGCTTTTGGGCGGCATCTACTTCACCCGCTCGCTGGTGCTGGGCGCCTATTTCGTGGCCGCGCCCACGCCCGAATCGACCCTCGTCTTCGCCGCCTTCATGGGTTTCCTGTGGCTCGGCGTCGGCCCGCTGGTCGCCGGCATGGTGGCCGAGATGTTCGGCCTGCGCTGGCAGGCGATGATCCAGGGCGTCGCCTTCACCTCGCATCAGCTGGGCAGCTGCCTCGGCGCCTATGGCGGCGGCCTCCTGTTCGATGCGCTGGGCTCCTACGACATGGCCTGGAAGCTCGGCGTCGCCATGGGCCTTTTCGCGGGCACCGTGCAGATCATCGCCGGCCTGCCGCGGTTCCCGGGCACGCCGCGGCCGGCCCCGGCCTAGGCCGGGAACAGCCGGCGCAATCCCTTCTCCAGTTCCAGCACCACGAACAGCCCGGCGCCCAGCGCGATCACCACGCCCCAGTCCACTGCCGACAGGGGCGCGGTGCCGAACAGCCGGTTCATGACGGGCAGGTAGGTCAGCGCCGCCTGCGCCGCCATCGTGACGGCAATGCCGGTCAGCACCGCCGGCGTCCCCAGCATGCCCCTCCAGGTGAGCGAGGCGCCGTAGAGGAAGCGGATACTGAACAGATAGGCGATCTCCATCGCGACGATCGCGTTCAACGCCAGGGTCTGCGCCGTGACGGCGCTGGCGCCGCGCCCGACCGCCCAGTCGTAGGCGCCGAAGACGCCGAGCGCCATCAGCGCCGAAACCAATAGCGTGCGCCAGACCAGGAAGCGCGACAGGAGGGGCTGGCCGATCGGCCGCGGCGGCCGGCGCATCGTTCCCGGCTCGGTCGGCTCGAAGGCGAGGGTGAGGCCGAGCGCCACGGCGGTGATCAGGTTGATCCACAGGATCTGCACCGCGCTGACCGGCATGGCGAAACCGAAGAGAATGGCGGACAGCACCGCGAGCGCCTCGCCGCCGTTGGTCGGCAGCGTCCAGGCGATCATCTTGGTCAGGTTGTCGTAGACCGTGCGCCCCTCGCGCACGGCGGCGACGATGGAAGCGAAGTTGTCGTCGGCCAGCACCACCTCGGCCGCCTCCTTCGCCGCCTCCGTCCCCTTCAGCCCCATGGCGACGCCGACATCGGCGCGCTTCAGCGCCGGCGCGTCGTTGACCCCGTCGCCGGTCATGGCGATCACGGCGCCGTCGGCCTGCAGCGCATTGACCAGCCGCAGCTTGTGCTCGGGCGTGGCGCGGGCGAAGACGGTCGCCTCGAGCGCGACGGCGCGCAGTTCCGCCTCGTCCATCGCCTCCAGCGCCCCGCCGCTCACCACCACCGGATCCTCGGCGAGCCCGAGCTGCCGGGCGATGGCGAGCGCCGTCGCCGCGTGGTCGCCGGTGATCATCTTGACGGCGATCCCGGCACCGAGGCAGTCGCGGATCGCCTGCCCCACCTCCTCGCGCGGCGGGTCCATCAGGCCGACCAGGCCGAGGAGCGTGAGCCCCCCGGCGACGTCGTCGAAGGTGAGCTCGCGCATGCTGCCGTCCACCGGCTTCACCGCCAGGGCCAGCACGCGCAGGCCCTCGCCCGCCATCGCTTCGATGGCCGCCGCCCAATGCTGCGCATCCACCGCGACGTCGCCGCTCGGCCCGCGCGCCCTGCCGCTCCGCGCCAGCACGTCCTCCGGCGCGCCCTTCATCACGATCCAGTGGCGGCCCTCGTGGTCGTGGTGCAGCGTCGCCATGAAGCGATGCGCGGCGTCGAAGGGAATCTCGTCGGTCCGGGGCTCCTCCCGGCGCAGCGCCTCCGGCTGCAACCCGGCCTTGAGGCCGAGCGAGACCAGCGCCGCTTCCATCGGATCGCCGTCGGCGGTCCATCCGCTCGGGCCCTGGCGCAGCGCCGCGTCGTTGCAGAGGATGCCGGCGCGGACGAACTCCATCAGCCGCGCCTCCTCGCCCGGATCGGCCGACCGGCCGTCCCGCTGGAAGCCGCCCTTGGGCTCGTAGCCGGCGCCCTCGACGTCGTAGACGGCATCCGCCAGTCGGATCTGCCGCACGGTCATCTGGTTGCGCGTCAGCGTGCCGGTCTTGTCGGCGCAGATCACCGAGACGGCGCCCAGTGCTTCGACCGCCGGCATCCGGCGCACGATCGCGTGCCGGGCCGCCATGCGCCGTACCCCGATGGCCAAAGCCACCGTCATCACCGCCGGCAGTCCCTCCGGGATGGCGGCCACCGCCAGCGCGACAACCACCATGAAGGCATCTTCCCAGGGCATGCCGCGGAAAGCGGTGGCGAAGGCAAAGGTCGCGGCGGAGATCCCGAGGATGACGAAGGTGAGGAGACGCGCGAAGCGGTTGATCTGCCGCACCAGCGGCGTGTCCAGCGTCTGCACCTCCTGCAGCAGGGTGCTGATGCGGCCGAGCTCGGTGCCCGGGCCCGTCGCCACGACGACGCCCCGTCCCTGCCCCGCCGCCACCAGCGTGCCGGAAAAGGCCATGCAGGTACGGTCGGCGAGCACCGCCGCTTCGGGAACCGGCGCATCCGTCTTGTCCACGGCCACCGATTCGCCGGTCAGCACCGCCTCTTCGATGCGCAGGCCCCGCGCATGCAGCAGCCGCAGGTCCGCCGCCACCCGGTCGCCCGCCTCCAGCAGCACGATGTCGCCGCTGACCAGCTGCTCCGCCGGCACGGCGATCCGCCGTCCCGCCCGCAGCACCGAGGCGTGCGGGCCGACCATCTGGCGGATGGCGTCCAGCGCCTCTTCCGCCCGGCCTTCCTGGATATGGCCGATCAGCGCGTTGACCAGCACCACCGCCACGATGACCCCGGTATCGATCCAGTGCCCCATCAGCGCGGTCACCACCGAGGAGGCGATGAGGACGTAGATCAGGAGATTGTCGAACTGCCTGAGGAAGCGGGCGATCGGGCCGCGCCGCGGCGCCGCCGGCAGCCGGTTCGGCCCCTGCCGGGCGAGCCGTGCCGCCGCTTCCTCGTCGGCGAGGCCCGCCGGCGTACTGGCACACCCCTCCAGAACCTGCTCCGCCGGCATCGTATGCCAGGGCGTATTGTCGTGCCGGCCTCGGGAAACGGGTTCGGGCAATGCCAAAGGAGGTTTCAGCGGCGCTTCAGGCCGAGGATATAGGCGATCATATGGTCCGTCTCCTCGCGCGAGAGCGCCAGATCGGGCATCTGCGCATGGGGCGTGTGCAGGAAGGCGCGCAGGCCCGCGGCGGTCGTTTCCGGCTTGTTGGCCACGGTGACGAAGGACGGCGGGCCGTCCAGCACCCGCGGCAGCGTGCCGGTGATGTCATGGCATTCCGCGCACCAGCGCTCGGCGATCTCCCGCCCCATGCCGGGTTGGCCGATATCGGCCGCGCGCGCGGCCCCCGTCCCGGCCATCAGCGTCGCCGCAACCACCGTGATCCACCGCATCGCCGCCACTCCCTGCAACCGGAGGCCGAAGCCTTGCCGCTCCGGGATTTCGGCACATTGATCGAACGCAAAGCCGTGGCGAATGTTCCCCCCGCTCCCCCCTGCGCTCAATTCCGCCGCGCGGCCACCAGCAGGAAGGCCGGACGCAGGCGTTCGTCGGCCAGCACCGGCTTCTCGGCGATCTGCGCGTCGCTCGGCCCCCATTCCTGCACATGGGCGATGCCGAAGCCCTGAGCGATCAGCAGATTGAGGTAGGTGCCGATGCTGCGATGCTGCTTGATCACGCCCTTGGTCAGCCAGTCGGTGCGGCGCGGTCCCTCCTCGAGATAGCCGTCGACCGGCCAGACCTTCCGCCCCGCCGGGTCCACCGACCAGCCGGGGGCGGAGGGCGCTGTGAAAATCGGATGTTCGGCCGAGAAGAGGAAGGCGCCGCCGGGAGCGAGCGCGCGATGGACGACGCCGAAGAGGCGCGCCAGCGCCTCGACGTAGTGCAGCGTGAGCGAGCTGTAGGCGAAATCGAAGCCGCCCTCGGGCAGGTTCAGCGTCTCGAGATCGGCCCGCGCATAGGTGATCGCGGGATCGGCGGTATCGACGCGGGCGCGCGCCAGCATGTTCTCCGACAGGTCGAGGCCGAGCACGCTCGCCGCCCCGGCCTCCCGCGCATGGCGGCAGAACCAGCCGAAGCCGCAGCCCAGATCGACCACCCGCCGCCCGCCGAGCTCCGGCAGCAATGCCCGCAGCGCCGGCCATTCGGCGGCACCGTCCAGCCCCTGCACCGAGCGGCCGAGCCGGCTGTAGCCCTCGAAGAATTCGCTTCGGTCGTAGATGTTCTGGCTCATCGTCCTGGTCACTTCCGTAAGCCCTGCCGGGCATAGGGCGCAAGCGGCCAGAAAGGACCCATCTGCCCGGCGGCCAATGTCAAGGCGGCGATGGTGATGGAAAAGACGGTGCCGGCGACCGCGATCGTGGAGGTCGCCACCACCCCCAGCAGGGTCCGGGCGCCGGTGCCGCCGCCGTTGTAGAGCCAGGGTCCGGACAGTACCTCGCGCGGGATGACGCCGCTGCGGTCGACCTCGACCAGTCCCATGGCCGTCAGCACGCCGCCCGCCACCATCGCTCCCGGCAGCAGCCAGAATGTCTCCCGCAGAACGCTGAGGAGGTTTCGGAGTCGTGCGTTCAAGGCGGGTTCGGTTCTTCGGAAGGTTGGTCGGCCAAGGCGGACCAGCGCAACGTCTGATGAGGCATGAAGTTCCGCCCCAGGCCGAAATATTCACGCGGGGCCGGCGCCGGTGCTCGTTGGCGTTATGCTGGTGCCCTGCATGGACCACCCCGGCACGGCCGTGATGCACATTCCTCCCCGCCGCCGTTTCCTCGCCGCCGGCATCGCTGGTCTGGCGCTGTCCGCGGGCCGCCCGCTCACCGCCGCCGAACCGGCCGCCGCCGACCGATACCGCGCCGCGGCCCTTCAGGTGGTGCGCGATGCGATCTCGGTCGACATCCACAGCCATGCCGGCCGCGTCCTCCTCGCCCGCCCCGGCCAGCCGCAGCGTCCGCTGGAAGCGCTGGCGGAGCCGATGCGCCAGGGCGGCCAGACGGCGATCTGCCTGTCCATGGTCGCCGATACCCCGGTTGTGGGCGTGACCGCCGACCGGCGCCTCGCGGCGCATCGCGAGCCGGAGCCGGGCGAACTCCATGCCTGGAGCGGCCAGGCCTTCGCTCGGCTTCGGGTGCTGATGCGCGAACAGGGCCTCGCACAGGTCACCGGCGCCGCCGCGCTTCGGGCGGCCAAGGCAGCCGGACAGCCGGCCGCGATCGTCGCCGCCGAAGGCGCCGATTTCCTGGAAGGCGCGATCGGCCGGCTGGAGGAGGCGCATGCCGCATACGGACTTCGTCACCTGCAGCTCACCCACTACAGGGTGAACGAGCTCGGTGACATCCAGACCGAGCCGCCCGTTCACGGCGGACTGACCGCCTTCGGCGTCGAGGTGATCCGCCGCTGCAACCGCCTCGGCATCGTGGTCGATATCGCGCACGGCACGCTCGATCTGGTGAAGAAGGCGGCCGAGGTGAGCGACAGGCCGCTCGTCCTCTCCCACACCTCCCTGTCCGAGCGGCCGCAGCCGCGGAGCCGGCGCATCGGCCGCGAGCATGCGCGCATCGTCGCCGGCACCGGCGGGGTCATCGGCGTCTGGCCGCCGAGTCTCCATTTCGCCGATCTGCCCGCCTATGCCCGGGGCATCGCCCGCATGGCCGAGGTGGCGGGTGCCGAACATGTCGGCATCGGCAGCGACATGCTCGGCCTGCTTTCGGCCTCCGCCTTCCCGAGCTACCGCCGGCTGCCCGACCTCGTGGCCCATCTCCTCGAGACCGGATTCAGCCCGGAAGAAGCCGGCAAGATCATCGGCGGCAACTACCTGCGCGTTTTCGAGCGCACCGCCACCTGACGGACAGATCGCCCGCCGCGGACTCGGTCCGTCGACAGGCCCGGACGCGGGCCGGTTGTGCCCCGCCGCTCCGGCACGGTACTTTTCGCCACCCGTCCGGAAGCCGGATCAGCCAGCCTTCGGCGGCGTGTCCGCGGGCCATGGGGGATGATGCCTTGCGTACCCTGATCCTCGGCCTGGCGATCCTGCTGCTGCCGCAAGCCACCGGCGCCCAGGGCCGGCCGCCGGCGCCGCCGGCGGAGCAGGTGGCCCGCCCCGGCGACCCCGGCTGGAGCATCGACGAAGGGACCGGATGCTGGATCTGGAACGCCTCGCCGCGGGCGGGCGAGACGGCGATCTGGTCCGGCGAATGCCCGCTGGGGCCGGCCGAAGGCCCGGGCGTCCTCGAAATGAGACACGGGGCCAAGGTCCAGCGCTTCGAGGGCGGGCTCGTCCGCGGCCGCGCGGAAGGCAAGGCGACGCTGATCATGTCCGACGGCGCGCGCTACGAGGGCGATTGGCGCGCCGGCGCCATGCACGGTTTCGGCATTCTCACCACCCCCCAGGGCGCCCGTTATGAAGGACAGTGGGAACGCAACCGCCAGCACGGCCGCGGCGTCTTCTCCGACCGCTCCGGGACATACGACGGCGAGTTCCGCTTCGGGCGGCAGCACGGCAAGGGCACCATGACCTTCGCCGACGGCAGCCGCTATGAAGGTGAATGGAAAGACGGCTGGGAGAACGGCCAGGGCATCCTGAAGGAACGCGGCGTCACCTATGAAGGTACCTTCCTGGATGCCCGGCTGAACGGCCGGGGAACCGCCAGATGGGCGAACGGCGAGCACTACGAGGGCGACTGGATCGGCGGACTGCGGCAGGGCCAGGGCGTCTTCACCTGGGCCAACGGCGACCGCGCCGGGGGCCAGTGGTTCGACGACCGGCCGGA
>JALHMN010000056.1 GCA_022844005.1 bacterium
GCGCCGCCAGCAGCGAGGCGACCCAGTCGACCAGCGGCGCCACGTGGAAGTCCACCGTCTCCAACTCCACCCGGCCGACCTCCAGCTTGGACAGGTCGAGGATGTCGTCGATCACGGCCAGCAGCTGGCCCGCGCTCTGCCGTGCCATGTCGAGGTGATGGACCTGCTCGGCATCCAGCCTGCCCGCCTCGACCAGGCCCAGCGTGCCGATCACCCCGTTCATCGGCGTCCTGATCTCGTGGCTCATCATCGCCAGGAACTCGGACTTGGCCCGGTTGGCCGCCTCGGCCTTGTCGCGCGCGGCCGAATACTCCTGGGCCAGCTTCGCCAGCGCCGCCGCCTGCTCCTCGGCCTGGGCGACGTGATGCTCGAGGTCGCGCTGGGTGAGGCGCAGCGCGCGTTCCTGCTCCTTCAGCGCCGAGATGTCGGTGAAGGTGAAGGCGACATGCCCACCCCCCGCCGCCGATGCCCGCAGCCGGTGCCAGCCGCCCCCGATCGCCCGGTACTCGAAGGGCGCATGGCCGGGCTCGCGGAAATGCAGGCGCATGGCCTCGGCGAAGGGCGCGACGTTGAATTCCAGCCCGTATTCCGCGCAGAACCGCGCCATGCGCTCCAACACCCGCTCCATGTCCAGCCCGATCAGCGGCCCCAGCCGCTTGCGTGCCCGCGGCAGGAAGCCGGCATTGTGCAGCACCAGCCTGCCTTGCGCGTCGAACAGCGCGAAGGCGGCATCGAAGGCCTCGATCGCGTCCAGCAGCATCTGCTCGGCCCGCTTCAGGGCGGTCACATCGGTGAGGGTGATGACGGCGCCGCCATCGGCCGTGTTCCGGCGCGCGTAGCGCAGCCAGCGCGGCCCGGCGACCAGGAAGTCTGTCGGTGCCTCCTCGCCGGAGGCGAACATCCGCCGCACCACGGCGATCATCTCGTCGACATCCACTTCCGGCGGGTACAGGTGGCGCAGGGCCGCGATCCTGGACAGGATCTCCTCCACGCTCCAGCCCACGAAACTCTCGCCCTGCCGCAACAACGGCAGGAAGCGCTCGTTGTGCAGGGCGATGCGCTGATCCGGACCGAACAGCGCGAAGCCCGCCTCGATGCTGGTTATCGCGTCGCGCAGACGCCCCTCGGTCTGCTTCAGCGCGGTGATGTCCGAGCGCGTCACCGCCACGCCCCCGTCGCCGGTGCGCCGGAAGGCGTAGCGGACCCACCGTCCGCCCGGTGCTTTGAGGTCGAGGGGCACGCCGTCGGCACGCTGGTAACCGGCCCAGAGCGCCTCCTTGACTTCGAGATAGTCCGCGCCCGACGGGTATTCGGACCGGAAGACATCGAACTGGTCCAGCAACTGTCGAGCCGTCATGCCGACGAGTACCGACAGCTCCGCCTGCAGGCGCGGCACGAACAGGGCGTTGTGACGAACCAATCGATCCTCGGCATCGAAGAGCGCGAGCCCGACATTCATGTTGGCGATCGCGTCCTGAAGCTGGGCGTCGACGGTGGCCAGCGAGCGTGTCAGGCCCTGGGCCAGCGCGACCGCCCGCGAACGCGTGCGCCCGAGCACCCAGATCAATCCGCCGAGCGCCGTCGACAAGCCAGCGCCAAGAAGATCGACCAGCCAGGGCTCGCGATGCCGGGGCGCATTGGTCTCCACGCTCACCCGCCACGCGGCGCCAGCGAACTGGACCAGCTCGCCGCGCCGGATCACCCCGGCGGCCGAGTCGGCCAATTCTCCCACCTGGAGCAGCGAAGCCGGCCCGCCATTCTGGCGGTCGTCATCGATGGTCAGCCGGTACGGCTGGCGGCCGGGCGCAAGGTTCGCCGTCAGCGCATCCAGCGCGATCGGCAACGCCACCCAGCCGGTAGGGGATTGGCGCCGCCCCTCCTCATCCGCTGGCCGTTCATTGCCGGGGTATATCGGGTAGCTGAGAAGCAGCGCTTCGCCGCCTGGTCCCAGTTGCACCGGGCGGAACGGCCGCGACACCGTCGGCGCGCCGGTCTCCAGCGCGGC
The DNA here is from genome assembly GCA_022844005.1 of bacterium. Lineage (GTDB taxonomy): Bacteria > Pseudomonadota > Alphaproteobacteria > Ferrovibrionales > Ferrovibrionaceae > Desertibaculum. The sequence goes on from JALHMN010000056.1 coordinate 2,006, forward strand.
CAGCAGGGCGGGCCGCGCCACGGGGTTGGCACAGGCGTCCCGGCCAATGGCGGCTCGGTTGCGATCAAGGGGCTCGCTCTGGACGATGATGCAATGCGGCCCGGTGCTCGCCCGGTTGCGTATCTGGAAGGTGGGGTCGCGATCCTGTTCGGCGGCCACAAAGGCGGACAGGTCCTCTTCCTTCACCAGGTGAATCAGGGAGACCCCGTAGAGGCCGGGAAACCTGCGTTCGAGGTCGAGCGCGTTGATGAAGGCGCGCCAGCGGCCCGGCTCCGGGCCGCTGCGCGTGGTCGCCAGAGCCTGGGCGGTGTAGCCGGCCGCATCTATCGTCGCCAGGCGGCGCTGCAGCTCGCTGATCACTGCCGCCGCCTGCTCCGCCTGGGCGGCGGCATCGCGCTGGCGATCGTCGCGCAGCACGGCCTGACGCTGCCAGGCCGTGGCAAACAGCCCCAGAACCAGGACCGCCACGGCGACGATGGATGTCCATGCCGGAGAGGTCAGGATTCCGCGCATCGCGCGACGACTCCGAGCATGCTCCACGCCATTCCGAATGCTACCCCCAACATGATCGGGACAATAGCATTGGCAGCGGATTTCGATTGCTATTGCGACTGACTGTCACTAGATAGACAACAACACAGCCGCGGTGCGACGCCAGTCCATGTACGTCTGCCTTTGCCACGGGTTTACCGACAGCCAGGTTCGCGACGTGGTCGCCACTGGATGCACCTCCGTCTCCGACGTCTACCGCCGCCTGGGCGATCTGCCGCAGTGCCGCAAATGCGTGCCGGAAGTGTGCGCGCTTGTCCGTCAGGGCCGCCTCGATTGCCCGGACGCCGTCTGGATGGAAGCCGCCGAATGACGGCGGATATCGCAGCCGCCGCCGTGCTCGCCGCTGCGGCCGCCTTCGCGATCGGCTGGAAGATGAAGCTGTTGCTCGATATCATCCGGCTGGAGTCGGCTGTGCGTAAGCGATCCCCCTCCTCGGTTCGCCGGTAGGGTGGCGCGCGCCATGCCGATTCCTGCATGGAGGGTCGGCGATGCACGGAGACAAGAACGTCATCAAGCACTTGAACGGAATCCTGTTCAACGAGTTGACGGCCGTGAACCAGTATTTCCTGCACGCACGCATGTGGCGCCATTGGGGCTTCCACAAGATCGCCAAGCACGAATACGAAGAATCCATCGACGAAATGAAGCATGCGGACAAGCTCATCGAGCGCATCCTCATGCTGGACGGTGTCCCCAATCTGCAGGACCTGGGCAAGCTGCGGATCGGAGAAGACATCCCCGAGGGGCTGAAATCCAACCTCGAACTCGAGCGCAAGAGCAAGACCGACCTCGGCAAGGCCGTAGGCATCTGCGAACAGGCGGCCGACTATGTGTCCCGCGAGATCCTCCGAGAGATCCTCAAGGATACCGAGGAGCACATCGAGTGGCTGGAGACTCAGATCGACCTGATCGGCAAAGTCGGCCTGCAGAACTATCTGCAGACCCAGATCTAGCATTAAATCCGGAGGGGGACCGTTCGCCATGAGTGAAACCGGAGCGGGGCCCGCCGCACCCAGCACCTTGCCCCCCTTCTACAGAAAGCCGGCCGCCGTAACGCTGGAACGGCACGGCGGCATGGGACTGGCAAACGAGACTCCTCTCGGTTTCGCCGCCGGCAGCCACGCGATCCTGCTGAACGACGTCGAATTCCAATCAGCCGCGCGCTGCTATCCGATCGTCTTCACAGCCACGGATCCGTGCGTTCCGATCGCGGTGACGGGCTTGCGCGCGAACGAAAACCTCTTCGTGGACGCCGCCGGGAAATGGCGTGAAGGCGCCTATGTCCCCAGTTATGTTCGGCGCTACCCGTTCATCCTGGCCGAAGCAGGCGACAAGCTGACGCTTTGCATCGACGAGGATTCCGGCTTGCTGACGGTCGGCGGCCCTCGACCCTTCTATGCCGAGCAGAAGCCCGCCGAAGTCCTGCAACAGGCGCTCAATTTCTGCTCGGCGTTCCACGCCGAGCATCAGCGCACCATCGAGTTCTGTGCGGCGCTGAAAGCCCAGGGGATGTTGCACGAGGACCGGGTGCAGATCGCCTTTGCGCCCGGCCAGAGCGCGACGCTGGAGGGATTCCGGATGATCCATCCCCAGCGCTTCGAGATGCTTCCCGATCCGGTCTATCTCGAATGGCGCAAGAAGGGCTGGATCGGGCTTTGCCACGCCCATTTCATTTCGCTCGGCAATCTGATCGAACTGGGCCTGCTCACCCGCGTCCGCGCCGCGGGCTGAGCCTTCACCACCTGGGATCGATGGCGGTCCCCAGGCCGTTCTGCGCTTCGACGACTTCGGCCGCGTCGAAGGCAAGGTCCTCGCGATAACGCCCTGCAATCACCTGGACGCCCTGCGGGATGCCGCCCGCAACGCCTGTCGGCACGGCTACACTAGGCAAACCCAGGTGGTTCACCGCGACGAGCAGTCGTTGAGCGTGGATCGCCGTTTCAAAACTGGCCTGGCTCTCCTGGTCGAAGCCTACCGTGAAGGGTGGCAGGGTGGAGACCGGACCGACCACAAGCGGATACCGCTCGAGGAACAGCATCCATTCGCGTAGTTGTCCGGCGCGAGCGGCAAAGCCCTTCATATAGGCGCCGAGGTCGATGTCGGGAACCGCACCGACCATGAATCCCGCCGCCCGGCGGATCTGATCGTCGCCGTGCTGCTCGATCTGCGCCATCGACAAGTGTCGCATTTCGATTCCAGACAGCTTGCGCCAAAGGTCGGCGGCAGCCTCGATTCCCGCAGGCTCGATCTCTTCGACAGCATAGCCGGCGGCCACCAGTCGCCGGCCAGCCTCGCGCACCGCCTCGGCGACCGACGGATCGACGCCGCCCTTGGCCGGATCGACGCATAGCGCCACACGGATCGGCCGCTCGGGTGCCGCGCCAACCGCCGGCGCCGGCACCCACCAGGGATCGCGTGGATCCCGAGTCGCCATCGCGGCGAGACCCAGCCGCAGGTCACGCACCCTGCGCGCGATCGGCCCCTGCACGGACATCAGTTGTGCGGTCGGCGGGCGATCCTCCGTTGCACTCGGATTGAAGGCCGGCACTCGGCCGAGGGTGGGACGAATACCGGCGACCCCGCAGGCATAGGCCGGGTAGCGAATCGACCCGCCGTAGTCGTTTCCATGCGCCAGCGGACAGATACCGGCTGCGACAGCGGAGGCTGCCCCGCCCGAGGAACCGCCCGGCGTAATATTCTCCGCCCAGGGATTGTAGGTCCGTCCCCGCAAGGCGTTGTCCGTGTGCCAGCGGAGTGAAAAGGCCGGCGTATTGGTGCGGCCGATGATGACGGCGCCGGCTCTCCGCCAGTTCGCAACCGGCGGGCTGTCGGCCTTTGCCACGACGGATTGGAAGGCAACCACACCGTTCGTCGTGGGCTGGCCCTTCTGATCGACATTCTCCTTGATCGTCACCGGCACGCCATGCAGCGGTCCGAGCTGCGCGCCCTCCTTTACCGCGCGATCCGCGGAATCCGCCGCCTGCAACGCCTCTTCGCGCAGGACGACAGTGACGGCGTTGAGCTTGGGATTCACGGCATCGAGCCGCTTCAGGCAGCTCTCCACCGCCTCGCGGCTCGACACTCGGCGCACGCGGATGGCCTGCGCCAGATCAACCGCATCCCAACGCCACAGATCCCCCTGCATATCCCCGCTCCTCGTTCCGCTTCAGTTGCCGCCGGCCAATGCCCGTCCGATCACTAGGCGCTGGACGTCACTGGTGCCTTCGTAGATCTGGCAGACACGGACATCACGATAGATTCGTTCGACCGGAAAATCCTGCAGATAGCCATAGCCGCCATGGATCTGGATGGCGTCCGAACAAACTCTTTCGGCCATTTCGGAAGCGAAGAGCTTCGCCATCGATGCTTCCTTGAGGCAGGGCTGCCCTGCATCCTTCAGGCGCGCGGCGTTGTGCACCAGGTGGCGCGCAGCCTCGATCTGGGTCGCCATGTCGGCCAGGCGAAAGCTGACCGCCTGGTGGTTGATGATGGCCGTACCGAAGGCCTCGCGTTCCTTCGCATAGGCCAGCGCCGCCTCGAATGCGGCGCGTGCCATTCCGACCGATTGGGCCGCTATGCCGATCCGGCCGGATTCGAGGTTTGCGAGCGCGATGCGGTAACCCTGCCCTTCCTCACCCAGCATGAGGTCGGCGGGGACGTAGACGTCTTCCAGCAGGATCTGGCAGGTGTCCGAGCTGCGCTGGCCGAGCTTCTTCTCCACCGAGGCCACCTTCCACCCGGGACTGTCGGTCGTGACCAGAAAGCAGGACATGCCGCGCTTGCCGGCCGCCGCATCGGTGACGGCGAAGACCATCGCCACTTCCGCGATGGAACCCGAGGTAATGAACTGCTTCACGCCGCTGATGCGCCAGCCATCGGCATCGCGGACCGCCTTGGTACGCAGGCTGGAGGCATCAGAACCCGCATGAGGCTCGGTGAGACAGAACGCACCGATGATCTCGCCGCGCGCCAGGCGCTTCAGGAAACGGCCCTTCTGATCCGCAGTGCCATAGGTTTCCAGCGCCGCACAGACCGGCGAATTGTTGACGGACATGATGGTGGATATCCCGCCATCTCCTGCCGCCACTTCCTCCAGGGCCAGTACATAGGACAGGAAATCGGCCGCCGCGCCGCCCCATTCCTCGCCGACGGTCATGCCGAGAAGCCCGAGTTCGCCCATGGACTTCAGCGCATCCAGGGGCGGCGTCCCGGCGCGGTCGCGCTCTGCCGCCCTGGGCTTCAGTTCTTCCTGCGCGAAGGCGCGCGCCATGTCCTGGACCAGCCGCTGCTCTTCCGTCAGCATCATTTCCGCTTCCTTGCCGTTACCTCGATCTCGATCCGCATTGCCGGTTCGATCAGGCCGCAGATCAGGGCCGTCGCTGCCGGTCGCGCCTTCCCGAGATAATGGGCGAAGATCGGAGCAACCAGTGGGAAATCGGCCGCATTGGGCAGGTAGTAGCGCGCCCGCACGATGTCATCGAGGCCAGCCCCGGCCTCGGCCAAGGCGGCCATGATGTTCTTGAACGCCTGATGGGTTTGCGCCTCGACATCCGGGGCGATCGTCATGGTCGCGTAGTCGTAGCCGGTCGTGCCGGCGACGAAGATGAAATCGCCATCGACCACGGCGCGGCTATAGCCCGCAATCGCCTCGAAACCGGACCCGGAAGAGACGCGCCGACGCTGGTCGTTCATGCTAGCCTCCGCTCGCGATCGACCATACCTGCGCGTCCGGAGAATGCCTATGCCTGCCCCCGCAATCGCCACCCTCCAGGTCGACGACGAACGCGTCCGCGTGACCGAATGGCGTTTTCCTCCCGGAACGGCGACGGGCTGGCACCGCCACGGCATGGACTATGTAGTCGTGCCAATGACCGACGGGGTGCTGACCTTGGTCGGGAAGGATGGCCGCGCCGAAGGACGGATCACCCGCGGCGTCTCCTATTCCCGCGGTTCGGGGGTCGAGCACGACGTGGTGAATGAAACCGACAAGGAGATCGTCTTCGTCGAGATCGAACTCAAGCGCTGAGGATCAGCATTCGGGCCAGTCGCGCTTGATAGCGGCATCGAAGTCGCGGGCCCGCTTCTCGAGACCGCCCCAGGCCTCTTTGGCGAGTTTGTCCAGTATGTCGGCAATCTGCTTGCAGCTCGCCTCATAGACCGGCTGGTCGCGGAAGCTGGCAATGAGGCGTTCGTTCTGCGCGAACTCGTTGTTGTCGGTACTCTTGAAGTTCTTTTCGATTGCCTTGCGCCGCAGATCGACTGCCTGCTTGAGCTTGGCGACATTGCTCTCTTCGAACTCGCCCCATTGCTTCGGCAGTCCGGCAAATGCATTGCTGCCCGTATTGGTGGCGCAGACGCGCGCGCGCTCCCGAAGCATCAGAGCCATTCGCACATTGGCTTCGGCGCGTATCTCGTTGGCGCGGAAACAGCCCGGACCCGCGGCGCCCTGGCCCAGTGCCGTGCAGGCGACCGCCTGGGAAAGAATAAGAACGAGACCAAAAGTGCGCTTCGTCATCGCTTCCAACCTGGAATAATCTACAATTGGTCATAGTCATGGAATGATTAAGAGCCGATGGACGACGAGCGCTCGGTGACCAGCCTAGGTGCAACCGCATCCACCGACGCGGCGGTTCTGCGCGAGATCATCGAGATCGGGATCTCGCTGGCAGCCGAGCGGCGACGCGACCGCCTGCTGGAGCGGATCTTGCTCGGCGCCATGAAGCTCGCCGCTGCCGACGGGGGGACGATCTACCTGCGGACGGATGACGATCATCTGGCCTTCACGGTCATCCGCAACGACAGTCTCGACATTCACATGGGAGGCACGACGGGACTGCCGGTCACGTTGCCGCCGATTCCGCTGCATCTCAAGGACGGCAGCCCGAACCACAACAACGTTGCCACCTATGTGGCAACCACCGGCCAGACGGTGACGATCACCGATGCCTACGCGGTCAGCGGCTTCGACTTTTCGGGCACCCGTGCATTCGACAAGCGAACCGGATATCGATCGACATCGTTCATTTCGGTGCCGCTGGTCGATCACCGCAAGAACGTCATCGGTGTCATCCAGCTTTTGAACAGCCTTGCACCGAACGGAATCGTAGTTCCCTTCCCCGTTCACACGATCCCGATCGTCGAGGCGCTCGCCGGCTTCGCCGGCGTTGCGATCGAGAACCAGCAGTTGATCGACGGCCAGCGGCGCCTGTTCGACACGCTGATCGAGATGATGGCGAAGGCGATCGACGCCAAGTCGCCCTATACGGGCGGACACTGCCAGCGCGTGCCGGCGCTGACCGAGATGTTGGCCAAGGCGGCCTGCGATGCCAGCACCGGTCCCTTCGCCGAATACGGGCTGAGCGAGGCGGAATGGTACGAACTCCAGGTCGCCGGCGGTCTGCACGACATCGGCAAGGTGGTGACCCCGGTCCATGTGATGGACAAGTCCACCAAGCTGGAAGGTATCTACGATCGCATGGGGGAAGTCCGGCTGCGCTTCGAACTGGCCAAGCAGGCCCTCACCATGTCGCATCTGCAGGGGCGCGCCGACACGAAGACACTGCGGGAGCAAATGGCGGCATTGGACGACGACCTGCTGTTCCTCGAACGCACCAATATCGGCGGCGAATACCTGAGCGACGAAGCAATCGGGCGAATCCGCCTGATCGCGCTCCGGGAGTTCACCGTTGCCGGCAGGAAGCAGCCGATCCTGTCGGATGAGGAGGTCGCCAATCTCACTGTCCGGCGCGGCACCCTGAATGCCCAAGAGCGCAAGATCATCAACGACCACATCGTCCATACACTGGACATGCTGGAGGCGTTGCCCTGGCCCAAGCATCTGCGGAACGTGCCGCACATCGCCGGCACCCACCATGAGAAGATGGATGGCACCGGCTATCCACGCGGGCTGAAGCGGCAGGAGATCTCGCCGCTCGGCCGGATGATGGCCATCGCCGACATCTACGAGGCGCTCACCGCCCAGGACCGGCCCTACAAGCCCCCCAAGCCGATCAGCGAGTCGCTTCGGATCATGGCGGCGATGAGCCGCGATCATCATGTCGATCCGGAGCTGTTCGAGCTGTTCGTCACATCCGGCGTCTATCGCGCCTACGGCGAGCGATTCCTGCTGCCCGAACAACTCGACGCCGTCGACGAGGCCGCGATCCTGGCTGCCGCGGTTCCCCGCGACCGAGGGATTCGTTGACTCAGCCTCCGGCGCGTGGCATTGGCCGCGCCCACCGGCCGGAGTTGAATGCCATGCGTATCAGGGACGCGCTCACTTTCGACGACGTACTCCTGGTGCCGGCCGCCTCGGCGGTCCTACCCGCCCAGGTCGATACCCGCACCCGCGTCACCAGGACCATAGAACTCGGCATCCCATTGATGTCGGCAGCCATGGATACGGTCACCGAACACACCATGGCGATCGCCATGGCCCAAGCGGGCGGCATGGGCGTCGTGCACAAGAACCTGTCGATCGAACGTCAGGCCGACGAGGTTCGCGCGGTGAAGAAATTCGAATCCGGGATGGTTGTGAATCCCTTGATCATCGGGCCGGAACGGACCCTGGCCGATGCCCTGGCCCTGATGCAACGGCACCGGATTTCCGGCATTCCGGTTACCGAATCGGACGGCAAGCTGGTCGGTATCCTGACCAACCGAGACGTCCGCTTCGCTTCCGACCCGAACCAGCGGGTCAGCGAGTTGATGACGAAGAAGCTGATCACCGTTCGCGAAGGCGTCGATCAGGCCGAGGCGCGGCGCCTGCTGCACCAGCACCGGATCGAGAAGCTTCTGGTGGTGGACGACGCGTTCCGCTGCATCGGCCTGATCACGGTCAAGGACATCGAGAAGGCCAATCTGCACCCGAACGCCTGCAAGGACGAGCAGGGACGCCTCCGCGTCGCCGCCGCGACCGGAGTCGGTCAGGAAGGTGTCCACCGGGCCGAAGCCCTGGTCGACGCCGGCTGCGACCTCATCGTTGTCGACACCGCGCATGGCCATTCCTCGCGCGTGCTGGAGACCATCAACACGATCAAGAAGCTGTCGAACTACGTCCAGGTCCTCGGCGGCAACATCGCCACCGCGGACGGCGCCCGGGCCCTGATCGACGCCGGGGCGGATGCGGTCAAGGTCGGTATCGGGCCGGGGTCTATCTGCACCACCCGGATCGTTGCCGGCGTGGGCGTTCCGCAGCTGACCGCGATCACCGACGCGGTGTCGATCTGCCGCGCCCAGGGAATCTCGGTTGTTGCCGACGGCGGCATCAAGTATTCCGGCGACCTGGCGAAGGCACTTGCCGCCGGCGCCGACCTTGCCATGGTGGGTTCGCTCCTCGCCGGGACAGACGAGGCGCCGGGCGAAGTGTTCCTCTACCAGGGCCGGTCCTACAAGTCCTATCGCGGCATGGGCTCGATCGGCGCCATGGCCCGCGGTTCAGCCGACCGATATTTCCAGGAAGAAGTCAAGGATGACCTCAAACTCGTCCCCGAGGGCATCGAGGGACGGGTTGCCTACAAGGGCCCGGCAGGAACGGTTCTGCACCAGCTGATCGGCGGCCTGCGCGCAGCCATGGGGTATACCGGCACCGCCTCGATCCGCGATCTGCAGGACAAGGCCGAATTCGTGAAGATCACCTCGGCCGGCTTGCGCGAAAGTCATGTGCACGACGTGGCGATCACCCGCGAGGCGCCGAATTACCGGGCGGAAGGCTAGCGCATGACCCCGGCGGCCCGCATCGCCGCCACGATCGAACTCCTCGGGACGATCGAGGCGGAAGGCGGCGCGCGCGCCGCCGACCGCTGCGTCCAGGGCTACTTTCGTGCCCGCCGCTATGCCGGCTCGAAGGATCGGGCGGACATCACCACCCGTGTCTACGCCGCGCTGCGCCGCCGGGCGGAGCTGGACTGGTGGCTCGAACGCGAAGGCGCGCCGTCAGACGCCCGCAGCCGCATCCTCGCCGCGCTCACCATGCTGGAGCGAAAGACACCCGAAGAATTGCCGTCTCTCTTCACCGGCGGCGAGCATGCCGCCGGATTGCTGTCGGATGCTGAAGCTACACTGGCGCACCGGCTATCGACCGCCGACGCGGCCGAAGCTCCCGACTGGGCCCGAGGCGGCTTTCCGGAATGGCTGAAGCCGCAATTGGAGCGCCGCTTCGGCACCGGCCTCCTGAGCGCGATGCAGGCTCTGCAGGAGCGCGCGCCGGTCGACCTGCGGGTCAATCCGGTGAAGGGCACGCGCGAACAGGCACTGGAAGCGCTTCGCGTGCTGCGCGTACCGGCCGAACCCACGCGCCTTTCGCCGATCGGCGTCCGGCTCGGCGAACGCGCCAAGATCGACGACAAGGCGATTCACCAGACGGGTCTGGTGGAACCGCAGGACGAAGGCTCCCAGCTCGTCTCGCTCCTGGTCGAGGCGGAGCCGAAGATGCAGGTGGTCGACCTCTGTGCAGGCGCCGGCGGGAAGGCCCTGGCGATTGCAGCCGGCATGGGCAATCGCGGTCAGATCTATGCCTGCGACACCGACACGCGACGACTTTCCCGGCTGAACCCCCGCGTGCAGCGCGCCGGCGTGCGCAACATCCAGGCGATCACCCTCGCCGACAGCGATGCCGATCCGTTTCTGGCCGCGACCGCCGGCAAGGCGGATCGTGTCCTCGTCGACGCACCCTGCTCCGGCACCGGAACCTGGCGCCGCAATCCGGAAGGCCGGTGGCGGCTTACGCCAACCATGCTGGAAGAAGTCATGCGCCAGCAGGACCGCTTGCTCGACCGGGCGGCCGGGCTGGTGAAGGCCGGCGGACGGCTTGTCTACGTCACCTGTTCGCTACTGCCTTGCGAGAATGAAGACAGGATTGCCGACTTCCAGTCCCGGCATCCCGAGTTTCTCCTCCTTCCCGTGCAGGAGATCTGGTCGCGCTTGCTGGACACTCCCTGCCCCGGCGAAGGACCTATGCTACAGCTCACCCCCGGCCGCGACGGGGTAGACGGGTTTTTCATTGCGGTGCTGCAGTTGTCACAGAGGCGTGAAAATCCCACGGCCGCCTCGACCGTATAAGCAAAGAACGTTTCGGATCAGGAGACACGTCCATGTCGATTCGCCTCTTCGCCCCGCTTGCCGTCATCCTCGGCCTCGCTCTGGCCGCGCCGGTGATGGGCATGGGCAGTTCGGACCCTGCACCGACGAAGGCCGCGGCTCCCGCCGACCCCGACTATGCCGCCGGCCGCGCCGCCATCGAGAAGAAGGATTGGCCCACGGCCGTCACCGCGCTGCAGAAGGTGGTGGCGAAGGACGCGAAGAACGCGGATGCCTGGAACTACCTGGGCTATGCGCAGCGCAACGGGGGCGATCTCGCAGCCGCCCTCGTGTCCTACGAGAAGGCGCTGGGCGCCGATCCGAAGCATCGCGGCGCCCACGAATACATGGGCGAGGCCTATCTCCTGCAGAAGAACCTGCCGAAGGCGGAGGAACTGCTGGCCAAACTCGACAAGCTCTGCGCCTTCGGCTGCGCCGAGTACACCGAGCTGAAAAACAAGGTCGCCGCCTACAAGAAGGCGCAGTCGAGCTAAGCCGTCAGGAAGTCCGGCAGTTCCAGCGCGATCTCGGGCGCCACGGCGCCCGGGACGCGGTCGAGCAGGAAGCCGGCGGAAACGAAATCACCGAGATCGGCCGGCACCGTCGTGTGCTTGTTCGGCTTGGTGACATAGCCGTAAGCCGCGATCCGCCCGACCTCCGGCAGCGCCTTCAGCGTCGCCAGCAGGCCGGGCAGGCTGGCAATGATGAAGTAGAGCCGCTGGGTTTCCCCCGAATAGGACCGGTCGATATCGACCAGGTGCCGGTCGAGCCGGGCCAGCTTCACATCGAACAGCAGATGCCGGCTCGACCAGCTCCACATGCGGCGGATCAGGTCCTCGAAGCGCGGCTCGTGCTGGCAGACGCCTGTAGCATTGACCAGGTCATAGGTGCGGCCCGGATCGATCCCGAGCGCATTGCCGCACCAGAAACGGCTCGCCGGATAGAGCTGCTTCGCCCGCTCGATACTGTCGGGCACGATGTCGATGCCGTCGAAAGCGAGGTCGGGCTTGTACTGGTGCAGCAGTTCAAGCAGCCGCCCGCTGGCACAGCCGACGTCCAGTACTGACGACACGTCGGGCATGATGCGGGTGAGGAAGCGCCGCTCGGTCTCGAAGAACTCGCCCACGCCCTTCTCGGCGAAGCGACGGACGCAATCGGCCTCGGTCCAGCGGCGGTAGTGCTCGTCGATGCTCATGGCTCCGGCACCTCGTTGGTGTCGAGGCGGGGCACCTCGAACGGCGGGTCGGTCAGTTTCGCCACCGCGGAGCGCGTGGTGACGGCGAAAGCGCAGCCGGCCCCGCCCAGCAGGTCGAGCGTGTCGGCGTTGTATCGGCCGTAGGGGGCACAGAAACTGAAACCTGTCTCCGGCTGGCCGAGAGCGGCGCAGATCCGCTTCGATCCCTCGATCTCCGCCGCCTGCTCTTGGCGGCTCATCGTGTCGAGCCAAACGTGGTGGTTGCTGTGCAGCCCGATATGCATGCCGTTCGCCTGCATGGCGCGGAGCTCCGCCGGGCCCATATAGAGCTCCTCGACGAAGCCGGCCTCGTCGGCCGTGACGAAGCGCCGGAACAGTCGGGCCGCCAGGCGCCCGCGCAAGGCCGCGGGCAGTGCCGACTGCAGCAGCCGCTTCACATAGGCGACATCGGGCCCGTCGAAACGGTTCGGGATCATCAGTTCGGCGCGGTACTCGGCCAGCGTCTTCAGCGCGAACTCGTCCCGCGCTGCTTCAATGCCGGCCTCGACCTCAGCGATCAGAGCCTTAATGTCGGAGGACGAGGCCAGCATGAACTGGATGCGGTTCACATCCATGAGCTGGCGATCCAGCGCCGCCGTCGCGGTGACGAAAAAGGCACCCGAGATGCCGCGATCGAGGAAGCGCGGCATCACATAGCGGAAATGATCTGCATAGCCGTCGTCGAAAGTGAGCAGGACGGCGTTCGGCGGCAGCTCGCCCTCGCCTCGATAGGCCGCGATCACCTCGTCGGTAGCCACGAAGCGATAACAGCCGGCGAGATAGTCGAGCTGGCGCTCGAAAGCGAAGAGGTCGAGCGCCTTCAGTTCGGGAAACCGGCTGCCGGCCAGCGGCCGCACATAGTGATAGGTGACGAGGGTGACCTCGGCCGCGCCCATCAGTAGGTGAGCCGCTTCTCGATGGTGAGCGTCGCCCGGGCGATCGCCTCGGCGATGTTCTTTCCCGCATCGCCGTTGCCGTAGAGCGTATCGGAGGCGGGCCGCACTGAATCGATCTGGCGGCGGATCGCCGCCTCGATCGCATCGTGGTGATAGTCGACGTCAAGCACATTGCCGCCGCGGTCGCGCCCCTGCTGGCGACTGCCGATGTTCACCGCCGGCACGCCGAGGAACGAGCACTCGCGGATGGCGACGGAGGAGTTCCCGACGATACACCAGGACTTCAGCAGGATACGCAGGAAGTCTTCCGGCGGCACGTTCTTGAAGAAGTGCACATGCGGCAGGTCGTGCACCTCGCGATAGGCGCGAATGCCACGCGAGGTACCGTCCGATCCGGCATCGACATTGGGCCAGAACCATAGCGTCGGCAGGCCCAGCCGGTCGATGGCATTCAGTGTCTCGTCCACATGCGCGCGCGACTCCGAATATTCCGTCGTCACCGGATGCTGCAGAACGACGAGATAGCCCCTGGAGAGATCGAGCCGCTCCCCCACGCCACCATAGCGTTCGAAAAGATGGCTGGTTTCGATCTGCGGCGATTCCAGCACGTCCTTGGCGATGTCGATCGACGGGCAGCCGGTCACCACGACCGCTTCGGGAATCTCGCCCATGCGGATGACGCGGTTGCGCGCCTGCTCGCAGGAGACGAGATGCAGGTCGGCGAGTTTGGTGACGGCGTGGCGGACCTTCTCGTCGATGGAGCCGGTGATCTCGCCGCCCTGAACATGCACCAGCGGGATGTTCATGTAGGCGGCCGCGATTGCGGTCGAGATCGTCTCGAACCGGTCGGCGATGGTGACGACGGCATCCGGCTGCAGGTCGTCGAACACGGTGGCGAGTTCGGCAAGGCCCATCCCGGTCGATTTCGCCGAGGTGACCAAGCTTTCCCCTTCCAGGATCATATAGACGCGGCGGTCGACCTTGAAGCCTTCCCGCTCGATCACCTTGATCGCGTTGCCGTAGCGATCGAGGAGCGCGGACGCGGTGACGACGAGTTGCAGCTCCAGGTCGGGGTGTTCGCGTATCGCCACCAGGGCCGAGCGGATGCGGGCGTAGCTCGGCCGCGCGGTGATGACGACGCAGACCTTGCGACGCGGCTTGCTCACGCCGCCGGCTCCAGATCCTCAGGAGCGATCATCTGGTCGCGCTCGACCGCGCGGGCCAGCTTCCGCCCGAACAGCGAACCCATCTGGCTGGCACGGATGCCGCTGCCGGGTTTCTTGGCGGCGAGGTTCGCCTCGCTCAACACCACCCCAGGTTTCAGATCGGCTGCGGCCACCACGCTCTTCATGAAGATATCGCGGAGCGGTGCCACCTTCTCCGGCACCGCGGTCTTGTCCACCGGGCTCGCCTTCATCTTCTCGATCATCCGCACGCCGCGGCAGAGCTCGGCGAATTCGGCAGTCGTCACCGAAGCGATCACATCGGGGCCGAACATCTCACGGCTGAGCGTCACATGCACTTCAAGCACTTCTATGCCGAGCGTCGTCGCGGCAAGACCGGGGAAAATCGTGGCCGAGTGATCGGAGAGGCCGACGGCGGTGCCGTAGCGCTCGCGGAACAGCGGCACATTGTTGAGGCCGACCGATTCCGGCGGACAGGGATAGAGGGAGGCGCACTGCATCACGCAAAGAGGAGCGCCATGGCGCACCACCACCTCGACCGCGGCATCCACCTCCGGTAGCGGGCTCATCCCGGTCGACATCATCACCGGCAGCTTCGTCTTCGCCATGCGCTCGAGCAGCGGCAGGTTGTTGATCTCGCCCGAGGCCACCTTCCAGGCGGTGATGCCGAGGCGCTCCAGCAGGTCCACCGCTTCCGGCGAGAAGGGCGAGGACAGGAACACCATCCCCTTCTCTTCCGCATGGGTCTTCAGGCCCGCCCACTGCTCGGGCGTAAATTCCATCCGCCGCCAGTAGTCGAGGCGGGTGTCGTCCTGCTTGCTGAAGCGTGCCCGCCAGGGTTCGGCCAGCGTGCTTTCCGCGGCGGCGATATGGGTCTGGAACTTCACCGCATCGGCACCGTCGGCGGCGATGGCGTCGATGAAGGCATGCGCCATCCCGAGGCTGCCGTCATGAGCCTGGGCCACTTCGCCGATGATGCTGCAGGGGCGCCCCGGAACGGGGTCGCGAAGCCAGTGGGTCATGGTGTCCGGGTTCCTTGGGCCATTTGCGGAATCTCCGCAGGAAAACGGCCGGAATCGGCGCGGAAGCTAACGCGGGGACCTGCCCAAGTCAAAACAGCCATGCCGTCAGGACCCTGGCGCCAACGGGGCGAGGCGGGCATTCTGCTCACCCTCGGAATGCATGGAGAGTTCGATCGATGAACGGCGCTGAAAGCCTGGTCCGCACCCTGGTCGGTGGTGGTGTGAATGTCTGCTTCACCAATCCCGGCACCTCGGAGATGCATTTCGTGGCCGCCCTGGACAAAGTCGACGGCATGCGCTGTGTGCTGGGTCTGTTCGAGGGCATCGTCACCGGGGCTGCCGACGGCTACGGACGGATGACGGACAAGCCGGCGGCCACGCTGCTGCATCTGGGCCCCGGCCTCGGCAACGGCATCGCCAACCTGCACAATGCCAAGAAGGCCGCGTCCCCCATCGTGAATATCGTGGGCGAGCATGCGAGCTTCCACATTAAGTACGACGCGCCGCTAACCGCGGATATCGAGGGCATCGCGCGGCCGGTTTCGCATTGGGTAAAGACCAGCCCCAGCGCCAAGACCGTTGCCGCCGACGGGGCCGCCGCCATCGCCGCCGCCTCCGCCGCGCCGGGGCAGATCGCCACCCTGATCCTCCCCGCCGACACCGCCTGGAACGAGGCCGATGGCGTCGCCGCCGTCCCCGCCATCCCGGCCCGGGCCAAGGTGAACGAAGCCCGCATCCGTGAGGCCGCCGACATCCTGAAGTCGGGCAAGCCGACCCTCATCCTGATGACCGGGCATGTGCTGCTGGAAAAGGGCTTGGCGCTGGCCGGTGCCATCGCCGCCAAGACCGGTGCGAAGCTGCTGACCCAGCTTTCCAACAAGCGGCTGGAACGCGGCGCCGGCCGGGTGCCGGTGCTGCGTGTGCCCTATGTGGTCGATATGGCGGTCGACACACTGAAGGAATTCCAGAACATCCTGCTTGTCGGCGCCAAGCCGCCGGTTTCCTTCTTCGGCTATCCCGACAAGCCGAGCGAGCAGCAGGCGCCCGGCACCGTCATCACGCGCCTCGCCGAACTGGAAGAGGATGCGATCGACGCGCTCGCCCGCCTCGCCGACCTTCTGGGCGCCAAGGAGAAGGACGCAGCCTTCCAGGCGGCGAAGCGGCCGCCGATGCCGACCGGCGCCATCACGCTGGACAGCCTGGCCGCCAGCCTCGGCGCGCTGCTGCCGGAAGGTGCCATCGTGGTGGACGAGAGCGTCACCACCGGCCGCGGCTTTTTTCCGCTGACCGCCGGTGCACCGCCGCACGACTGGCTGAACAATATGGGCGGATCGATCGGCTTCGGTACGCCGGTCGGCACCGGCGCCGCCATCGCCTGCCCCACCCGCAAGGTGATCTGCCTCGTGGGCGACGGCAGCGCCATGTACACGATCCAGTCGCTGTGGACCCAGGCGCGCGAGAATCTCGACGTCACCACCATCATCTTCGCCAACGGCACCTACCAGATCCTGAAGGGCGAACTGGCCCAGGTGGGAGCCGGCAATCCGGGGCGCAAGGCGATGGACATGCTGGAGATCGGCCGTCCCGATCTCAACTTCGTCGACATGGCCCGCGGCATGGGCGTGCCCGGCCGCCGCGTCAGCAGCATCGACGAGTTCAACAAGGCGCTGCAATCGGCGATGCAGGAAAGCGGCCCGAAGCTGATCGAAGTGATGATGCGCTGACGAGACATCGCCCCGCCCGGTACGCCGCCGGGCGGAGCGGCAGAGGAAACGCCCCGGTGACAACTAAAATCAGGACGGCGACGCCCGCCCCGGAAGCGGCCGGCATCTTCTATGCCATCGCCGCGGGGCTGACGCTCACCACGCAGGACGGCTTCACCAAATGGATGGGAGAACGCTTCTCGGTAGGCGAGATCCTGTTCTATCGCGGAATGCTGACCCTGCCGCTCTGCCTGGCGATCCTGCAGTGGTCCGGCGGGCTGCACCTGCTGCGTCCCAGAAAGCCGCTGCTGAACCTGACCCGCGCCGGCTTCGGGCTTTTTTCCAGCATCATGGTGGTCGCTTCCTTCGGCTTCATGCCGCTCGCGGATGCATTGGGCGTGATCTTCGTCTCCCCGTTGCTGACGCTGGCCTTCGCCATCCCGCTCCTGGGTGAGCGGGTCAGCCCCAGGATCTGGCTGGCGGTGGCGGCGGGCCTCGCCGGGGCGCTGATGATCGTCCAGCCCGGGGGAGAGGGCCTCGACTGGCGGGTGGTGATCCCGCTGGCGGCGGCCGTGGGTGCCGCCCTGCGCGACATCATCACCCGGGCGCTGGGCGGTGCCGAGCATCCGGCGACGACCCTCGTCTGGACGATGATCGTGATGACCCTGGGCGGGCTCTGCTGGACGCTGCTGGACGGACTTCACTGGCCGACGCCCTTCGAATGGGGCGTCTTCGTGGTCTGCGCCTTCCTGCAGACGGCCGCCTACTACTTCGCGATCCAGTCGCTGCGCCTGGCCCGGGCCTCGACCGTGGCGCCCTACAAGTATCTGTCGCTGGTCTGGGCGGCGGCCATCGGCTTCGTGGTCTGGGGCGACTTTCCCGACGGGCTAACGCTGGCGGGTGTGCTTCTGGTCGTCGCCTCCGGCCTCTTCGTATTGCGCGAGGAGATCCGCGGCCGGACGCGATAGACCCGTTCATGTCCCGGCGCCGCCGCAATTCGGCTTTGATTGCGGCTGAGCCTCGGTCGCATGAGCAACCTTCGAACCGTGCCGGCCCTGCTCGGCCTCCTCCTCGCCCTGGCCCTTCCCGCACAGGCGCAGCAGGCGGAGCCGGATGATCCGCCCGATCGGGTCGGCCGCGTGGCCGTGGTCGAGGGCAGCGTCTCGCTGCGCACGCCCGAGCAGAC
Organism: bacterium; assembly: GCA_022844005.1. Classification (GTDB taxonomy): domain Bacteria; phylum Pseudomonadota; class Alphaproteobacteria; order Ferrovibrionales; family Ferrovibrionaceae; genus Desertibaculum. Next base: position 19,860 of record JALHMN010000056.1, read on the forward strand.
CGACTGGCAGGCCGCGATCCTCAACTATCCGATCGCTGCCGGGACGGCGGTCTATACCGAATCCGGGGCCAGGACCGAGCTCAACTTCGGCAATGCCGCCATCCGCCTGGACGGGCTGACCGAAGCCGCCATCACTCGGCTGGAGGACGGCGCCGTCGGCTTGCGGGTCGACCGCGGCATCGCCAGCCTCCGCATCGCCCATCCGGTCGAGGGCACCCGCATCGCGGTGGATACGCCGCGCGGGCGCTTCGACATCATCACCGCCGGCACCTATCGGATCGAAGCCGGCGGCGACGACCGCCCCACCCGCATCGCCGTGCTGGAGGGCGAGGCGCGCTTCGCCGGCCGCACCTACCAGGCCGTCCGCACCGGCGAGACGCTCGACATCCGCGGCAACCCGGAGACCGTGACCCAGGACCGGGCCGAACGCACCGCCTTCGACGACTGGGCCATGGCCCGCGACCGGGCGGCCGAGGCGCCGCAGACCGAGCGCCATGTCTCCACCGCGACCCCCGGCTATCAGGAACTGGACCGCGCCGGCACCTGGCAGCAGACGCCCGAATACGGCGCCGTCTGGTACCCGACCGCCGTCCCCGTCGGCTGGGCACCCTATCGCCACGGCCACTGGGCCTGGGTCAGCCCCTGGGGCTGGACCTGGATCGACGACGCGCCCTGGGGCTTCGCGCCTTTCCACTACGGCCGCTGGGCCTATTACCGCGACCGGTGGTGCTGGGTGCCCGGCCCGGTCGTGCGGCGGCCGGTCTATGCGCCGGCACTGGTCGTATTCGTCGGCGGTCCGACGCTGGTGATCGAGATCGGCGGCCGGCGGCGGCCCGCCGTCGGCTGGGTGCCGCTGGCCCCGCGCGAGATCTACCGCCCGCCCTATCGCCACTCCACCACTTACGTCCGCAACATCAACATCACGCATGTCGAGCGGAACGTGGTGAACAACATCCACGTCCACGACCGCGATCGCGACGACGACCGCCGCGCCGACCGCTTCGCCAACCGCCGGGGCGCCACCGTCGTGCCCGAGGAGGCGATGCGCCGGTCCGAACGCATCGACCGCACCGCCATCCGCCGCGACGACGACGGCCCGTCGCTGAACGACGCCCGCGTGACCCGCGACCTGCCGCAGCGCTCGGACCCTAGCGAACAGCGGCGCGGCCCGCCGGTTCGCAGCCTCGCGCCCGAGACCTCGCGCGAACAACCCGAACAGCGCAGTCCGCGCGGCGAGCGGCCGCGCGAGGGCACGCTTCGACTCGACAATCCCCCGGCGGCCGCGACGCCCGATGCCCGCCCGCGCTTCGAGCGGAAGCAGGAGGTAGCGCCGCAACCGGCCGAAACGCGCCGCGGCGACGGCCCGCCCCGTTTCGAACGGCGCCCGGAGAGCCGGTTGCCCCAGCCCGTGCAGCCCCAGGCCGGACAGCCGCAGGCCAGGCAGCCGCAGGCCAGGCAGCCGCAGACCGAACGGTCCAACCGGTCCGAGCGGCGGCCCGAGGGTGCCGCACCGCCGAACCGGGCGGTGCAGCCGATGGTGATCGAACCGCAGCAGCGCCTGCAGCAGCAGCAGCCGCGCACCGAGCAGCCCCGGTCCGAGCAGCCCCGGTCCGAGCAGCCCCGGCCCGAACGCTCATCCGAACGGGCGCCGGAGCGGCGCATGCAGCGGCCCGAACCCCAGGCGAAGCAGGTCGAGCGGACGCCCACCCCGCGCATCGAACGTCAAGCCCGGCCGCAGCCTCAGCAGCAGCAGCAACCCCAGGCGCAGCAGCCGCCCCGCGAACGCCGCGGCGGCGGGCAGGAGAAGACCGAGTGACGCGTCAGCGCCGGGCGAGCTGGTCGGGGTCGCGCACCGCGCCCTTCGAGGCGCTGGTGGTGAGCGCGGCATAGGCGCGGAGCGCCCGGCTGACGACGCGCTTCCGCGCCCCCGGCTTGAAGCCGCCATCGGCGCGGGCCTGCATCGCGGCGCGCCGGCACTCCATCTCCGCCGGGGTGATCATCAGTTCGATCCGCCGGTTCGGGATGTCGAGTTCGATCGGGTCGCCGTCCTCGATCAGCGCGATCTCGCCGCCCTCGGCTGCTTCCGGCGAGATATGGCCAACCGAGAGGCCGGAACTGGCGCCGGAGAAGCGCCCGTCGGTGATGAGCGCCGTCACCTTGGCGAGGTTGAAGGCCTTGATCAGGCTGGTCGGCATCAGCATTTCCTGCATGCCGGGGCCACCGCGCGGGCCTTCATAGACGATGACCACGACGTCGCCCGCCTGCACCTTGCCGGCCGTGATGCCGGCCGCCGCCGCGTCCTGGCTTTCGAAGACCACGGCACGCCCGCGGAAGTTCCAGATCGAGGGATCGACGCCGGCCGTCTTCACGATGCAGCCGTCGCGGGCGATGTTGCCGTAGAGCACGGCGAGGCCGCCATCGGTGCTGTAGGCGTGGGCCACGTCACGGATGCAGCCCGAAGCCCGGTCGAGATCGAGATCGGGATAGTAGCTGTCCTGCGAAAACGCCTGGATCGACTTCTTCCGCCCCGGTGCGGCCATGTAGAACTGGTGCACCGCATCCGAGTTCGAGCGCCGCACGTCCCAGGCCGAGAGCTTGTCGGCGAGCGTATCGCCGAAGACGTCGACCACGTCGCCATGCATCAGGCCACCGCGTTCCAGCTCGCCCATCAGCGCCATGATGCCGCCGGCGCGATGCACGTCCTCGACGTGATAGTGGGAAACGGCGGGCGACACCTTGCAGAGGTTGGGCACGTTCCGCGACAGCCGGTCGATATCCTCCATGCCGAACTCGACCTCGCCCTCGAAGGCGGCCGCCAGGAGATGCAGCACGGTGTTGGTCGAACCGCCCATGGCGATGTCGAGCGACATGGCGTTCTCGAAGGCGCGGCGGTTGGCGACGTTGCGGGGCAACAGCCCCTCCTCGCCCAACTCGTAGTGACGGCGGGTCAGTTCGACGATGCGCTGGCCGGTCTCCACGAACAGCTGCCGGCGGCGCGCATGGCTCGCCAGCATGGTGCCGTTGCCGGGTAGCGCCAGGCCCAGCGCCTCGACCAGGCAGTTCATCGAATTCGCCGTGAACATGCCGGAGCAGGAGCCGCAGGTGGGACAGGCCGCCTGTTCGATGGTGGCGAGGTCGGCCGCCGGCATGTCGGGGTTGCCGCCGGCCACCATGGCGTCGATGGCATCGACGGTGATCTCCTTGCCGCCGACCGTCACCTTGGCCGCTTCCATCGGCCCGCCGGAGACGAAGAGCGTCGGGATGTTGAGGCGCATGGCGGCCATCAGCATGCCGGGCGTGATCTTGTCGCAGTTGGAAATGCAAACCAGAGCGTCAGCGCAATGGCCGTTCACCATGTATTCGACCGCGTCGGCGATCAGCTCGCGCGAGGGCAGGCTGTAGAGCATGCCGTCATGGCCCATGGCGATGCCGTCGTCGACGGCGATGGTGTTGAACTCCTTGGCGACGGCGCCGGCCTTCTCGATCTCGGAAACGACGAGCTGGCCCAGGTCCTTCAGGTGGACGTGGCCGGGGACGAACTGGGTGAAGGAGTTGGAAACGGCGATGATCGGCTTGTCGAAATCGCCCTCGCGCGTACCCGTCGCCCGCCACAAGGCGCGAGCCGCGGCCTGCTTGGCACCCTGGGTGGTGGTGTAGGAGCGGTAGCGCGGCATCGTCGTTTCCTCCTGATCTGGCGGCGATCCTAATGTCGGTGGCGGAAATTTTCCGCAGATTCAGCAGGATCGAGAATTACCCGGATTTCCTTTGTTGGTCATTGGCTTACGGGTTCTACACCGAAGCTCACGCGGAACTGTGCTTCCGCCCAAAGCGGAAGCACGGTTCCGCTTCGGGGGGTGTCGAGGCAATGCCCGGATCGGTCAAGCCGCCCAGGCAGATCGCGGCAATTCAAGGATAGCACATCATTTTTAATTGCTCAATAAGAGAAAAATATGGCGTCCGCAGGGCGGAACCGCCTTTCCGCACAAGTTTCCGTGTTCACCAGGGGTTCTCCAGCACTCATCCAGCACGCACCGCCACCACGATCCTGGACAATGAATTCAGCCGGCCGCCGAGCAGCGACTAGATTTGTCCGGTTTCGCCCCGCCCTCGGGTTCAGGTTGGAGCTGGCAACCCGACCCGACCCAGGTACGGCGATGACCACCGCGAAACCGCCCGCTCACTACGGCGCCATATGGAAGGAGCGCGAGCGGGCGGGTTCGCCCCCCGCCAGCTACACCACTCACTGTGACAGGATCCTGCCGCTCTTCATCCTCCCGATGTAAGCAACTGCACAAAAGTGCGGTGTCGCCGATTTCGCAGGCTCATTTCTATGCAAAATTACTACCCTTCAGCCAGCGAGCGTAGGGGGGAAACGAGATGACTATCTTTCGGGAAACACTGGCGGCCCTCTCGACGCAAATGGTGCGCGAGCATCAGGTCCTTCACATCGCCGCAGATTTGCCACCAGACAAATTCGCAATCGACGGAGCACGCACCGAAATTCTGAAATGGGCACAAAGGCGCGGTGGTAGTCGGCTTCCGCGTGATGCCATGGCCGGAAGAGGATTCGAGTTGCTTGCGGCCGGCCGCAACAGCAGTGCAGTGGAAGTCGACCTGCCAGAAATCCACGCTTGGGCGCTGCGCCAAGAAGATCCCGACAAGCACATGCCGGGACGGATCTGGATTTCGGAAGCGATCATCTGGCGCACGCCCGAGAAGTCACCCCGATTTGCTGCACGATTGATTGTGGGCAGCAACGAAGCGGAACTTGACATTGCACCAGCGGCACCTGGATTCATCCGGCAGATCATCGATACCGTTGGCCTGACAAGCGGCGGCCGGCCACTTTCGCCGCTCCCTTGGTACATCGGAGACGAACAAGCACAGCATGACCTACTCGAACTGCTGACCAATCCAGGACGTCGCCTGCCAGTAGTCGTTGTCTCAGTTGTGGACAGGGCAAATCCGGAATGGACAATCGATCTCGAAGAGCTCGCTGCTGCACTTTGCGGGTTAGCCGACGTAGCGGCCATCCTGCCGGAAACGTCGTGGGCACTGACTGAACAGTTTGGCAAGCGCTTGTCCGTGTTCGATCGTGCGGTTCGCATTTATATGCCTGGATTCGACGACGGTGCCGACCATTTCGCGCACCCCCTTTGGCTTGGCACTCGACTGACGAGCATCGACGACGCGACCTTGGTCGATCGCCAGATCAGGGCCCTAGTCGCGCAATTCAGTACTCGCGCCGTTCGCTTGGGCGACGACATTTTGCCATTCGCGCAACTGCGCAGCTATGCCCGCAAAGTGGAGCAGGACCGCCTAGCGAGCAGCGGTGCAAGCGACAGCGAGAAGCTGTCGGCGGCCGAGAATCGAATTGCGGCGATAACCAAGGAACTGCGCGAGGCAAAAGATCTGGAGCAATATGCGCTGGAGGAAGAGCGCAAGGCTCGATATCGCGCGGAAGAAGCCGAAAGCCGCGAGCGCAATGCAACAGCCCAAATCCAAACGCTCCTCCAAAGAATGTCAGATGCTGGCGTGGCAGATGGGGAAGCGCAAAGCCTGCCGCAGACTTGGGTAGATTTTGAAGAATGGTGCGATTCAACCCTGGTGGGGCGTGTCGCTCTGACCAGCAGCGCACGACGCGGATGCAAGAAAGCGTTGTATACAGACGCGGAACAGGCTGCGCGATGCTTGCTATGGTTGGGAAGCGAATGCCGAAATCGCCTTCTAGAGGGAGGCGGCTCTTTACGGGACGAGCCCGTTGAAGATGGCATTCGGAACTCCCCCTGCGGCAGTGATGAGTTTGAGTTTAATTGGCAAGCGCGGCGGTTAAGTGCGGCTTGGCACGTGAAGACGGGCGGAAACACTCGCGCACCAGAGAACTGCCTACGAATCTATTACGGCTGGGATGACCAAACGCAGCAGATCGTCGTCGCTGACATGCCCGCCCACCGGAGGAGCGGAGCAAGTTGATTGAATGAGTAAACTGTGAATTCGATGAAACTCCACTATTTTTTAGGCAACATTTTAAACCGCGTTCAACGCGCCGCATCTCTCAACATGCCGGCGATCACCGCCCCCTCGGCCCCCAATCGTCCGGGGCGCCGGGCGGGATGGGGGGATGTTTGGCGAGGCTTGCCTGGAAGGCCATCTGCATCCGCCGCATCGGGCCGCGCACCCAGCCTTGGGTGCTGTTGACGTCCGTCTCCTCCTTCGGGTCCTGCATGACGTTGAAGAGGTAGGGAACCTCCAGGTGGACGACGCCGGTATTGGGCTCCACCTCCCAGAGGAGGTGGAGTTTCCAGTTGCGCCACTTGAGCGCGCGAAGCTGGTCCTTGATGTAGTAGACGAAGCCCTCGCGTGGGGATTTCGGCGCTTCCCCCAGGAGGAAGGGCTTCAGGTCGAGGCCGTCGACCGGCCGGTCGGCGGGGATCGCCGCACCCGCCGCGGAGAGGAGCGTGGTGTAGAGGTCGGTCACATGCGCCATCTCGTTGGTGGCGCCCGGCGCCACCCGGCCCGTCCAGCGGATGATGAGCGGCACGCGCAAGGCGCCTTCCATCGCGGTGTGATAGGTGCCGGTCCAGGGGCCGGCGGTGCCGCGCCAGGGGCGCCGGAACTCGGGCCCGTTGTCGCTGGCGAAGATGAAGAGCGTGTCCTGGGCCACGCCCGCGGCGGCGACCGCGTCGATCACCTGGCCCACGCGGTGATCCATTTCCACCATCGCATCGGCGAAATCGCCGGCCCCGGTGCGCCCGGCGAAGTCGCGATGCGGCAGCGTGGGGAAGTGGAGCTGTGTCAGCGGGAGATAGACGAAGAAGGGGCGCTTCGCCGCCGCCTCCGCACCCACGAAATCGCAGGCCATGCCGGTCAGGTCACCGTCGATCCGGCGGCGCATCTCGATATCGTAGGGGGCGACGCGGCGGGCGGGCTGTCCGCGCTCGCCCGCCTCGACGAAGGGGATGTCGACCACGGCCGGGTCGAAGCCCACCGCCTCGGTGAACATGCTTTCGTTGGTGGTGCGGGAAATGCCGTACCAGGTATCGAACCCCCGGTCGTGGGGGAAGCGGCCGGGCCGATCGCCCAGGTGCCACTTGCCGAAGATCGCGGTGGCGTAGCCTTGCGCCGAGAGGAGTTCCGGCAGGGTGCGCTCGGAGGGGTGAATGCCCTGGGGCAGGCCCGCCGGCACCGATTGCAGCGCACCGGTGCGGATGGGGTGCCGCCCGGTCATCAGCGCCGAGCGCGTGGGCACGCAATCGCTCTCGACATTGAAATTGAGGAAGCGCAGCCCCTCGCCCGCCAGCGCGTCGATGCGCGGCGTCGGCGCACCGCGCAAGGGCCCGCCGCCATAGCAGCCGAGTTCTCCCCAGCCCAGGTTGTCGGCAAGGATCAGTACGATGTTGACGGGCGTTGTCACGGCGGCCTCCAGGGGCTGTCACTTCGCCGGAAGCGCAACGGTTCGGATCGCGCCGCCATCGGCACCTCGGTCAAGAGAGCGATCATAGCAGCGTTCCCGCGCGCGTTGGGCGTCACCCCAATCATCGCCAGCGCGCAACCCCGGGACCTCATGCATCCGGACCTGCCGGCATTCGCCGCCTTGCCCTGATCGGGGTGCGTCCCTAGGCTTCGGTTGCGCAGCCGCTCCATCGACGGAAGGGCCCCATGCAGCCGCATCTGGCGGAACTGACCGAGGCGATCTACGACGCGGCCGTGGCACCGGCGGAATGGGGCCGGGTCATGGGCCTGATGAAAGAGCGCTTCTCGACCGGAGCCGAGACCTTCTATGGGCTGGACCTCGGGCGCCGCCGGCTGAAGACGCTGCATATCGAGGGGATCGCCGACGAATTCGTGCGCTGCTTCACTGAACTCTTCTATACCGACGACAATCCCTGCATCCGATCCGAGCCGCTGCATCGCCCCGGCGTGGTGCGCACCGACCAGCGATTGCTCGCCTATTTCCGAGATCCCGGCGTGCTGCGGC
>JALHMN010000057.1 GCA_022844005.1 bacterium
GCTGATGCGCGGGGAAGGTGCCGGCCGCCTCCCATTCGTCGACATGCGGGTTGATCTCGTTGTCGATGAAACGGCGCAGGTTCCGCCGCAGCTCGTCATGCTCCTGGGTGAAGATCATGGATGTTCTCCAGCAAGACTCTTCCCTCTCCCTGGGGGAGAGGGTGGCGGCGAAGCCGTCGGGTGAGGGGCACCGTTCGCCGATTGGTGAATAGCGTCCAACACGCTCGGCAGATCACGCATCAAATCGATATTCCAGAATCGGATGACGCGACAGCCGCGGCTCTCCAACCAAGCGGTCCGTTCATCGTCCTTCGCTACGCGTTCGGCATGCTGGCCGCCGTCAACCTCGACGATCAGCCGGTGTTCTTCGCAGAAGAAATCCGGCACATAGATGCCAAGCGGCACTTGTCGCCGAAATTTGAGTCCTCCCAGCCGTCGATCGCGCAGGCGCGACCACAGAAGCTTTTCCGCTTCCGTCATCGTTCTTCGCAACCGTCTGGCCGACAGCAGGCTCATCACGCGCCCCTCATCCGCCCTTCGGGCACCTTCTCCCCCAGGGAGAAGGGAAATTCGTCATTCCCATCACATCCGGCCCACGCCGAAGGTGGTGGCCTTCAGCGGGCGGCGGTCGGCTTCGCGGCAGATCGACAGGCAGTAGGCCAGCACCTTGCGCGAATCCCGCGGATCGATCAGGCCGTCGTCCCACATGCGCGCGGTGGCGAAGAGCGCCGCCGATTCGGCGTCGATGCGGTCGCGGATCGACTTCTCGACCGCGTCGAGCTTCTCGCGGTTCACGGGCTTCCCCTCACGCACCAGCTTGCCCTCGGTGACGATGCTCATGACCTTGGCCAGCTGCTCGCCGCCCATCACCGCGATGCGGTTGTTGGGCCAGGCGAAGATGAAGCGCGGGTCGTAGGCCCGGCCGCACATGCCGTAATTGCCGGCCCCGAAGGACGCGCCGATATGCAGCGTGATCTGCGGCACGGTGGCGTTGGAGACGGCCTGGATCATCTTCGAGCCGTGCTTGACGATGCCGGCCTGTTCCGACTCCTTGCCCACCATGAAGCCGGTGGTGTTCTGCAGGTAGATGATCGGCGTGTTCGACTGGCAGCAGAGCTGGATGAACTGCGCCGCCTTCGTCGCGCCGTCGGCGTCGATGGGCCCGTTGTTGCCGATGATGCCGACCGGCCAGCCTTCGATCTTCGCATGTCCCACCACCGTGTGGGGTCCATAGAGCGGCTTGAAATCGAGCCAGTCCGATCCGTCGACCAGGCGCGCGATCACCTCGCGCACGTCATAGGGCTTGCGGTAGTCGACCGGCACCACGCCGCAGAGCTCGTCCGGCGCGTAGAGGGGTTCGTCGAATGCCGGCTGCGGCTGCATCGGCAGCTGCTCGTTCCAGGGCAGTTTCGCCAGCACCTCGCGGCAAAGCCTGATCCCGTCCGCGTCGTCCTCGGCCAGATATTCGGCGACGCCCGAGACCATGGTGTGCATCTCCGCCCCGCCCAGCTCCTCGTCATTGGCGATCTCGCCCGTCGCGGCTTTCAGCAGCGGCGGTCCGGCCAGGAACACCTTGGCCCGCTTCTTCACCATGATGACGTAGTCCGACAGGCCCGGCAGATAGGCGCCGCCGGCCGTGGATGATCCATGCACGACGGTCACCTGCGGGATGCCCATGGCCGACATGCGGGCCTGGTTGCGGAAGCCCCGGCCGCCCTCGACGAAGATTTCCGACTGGTAGATCAGGTTGGCGCCGCCCGATTCCACCAGGTGGATGAAGGGCAGCTTGTTCTCCAGCACGATCTGCTGGGCGCGGGCGTTCTTCTTCAGGCCCATGGGGGCGATGGTGCCGCCCTTGATGGCGCTGTCGGAGGCGCCGACCATGCAGCGGATGCCGCTGACATAGCCGATGCCGACGATGCTGGCCGCGCCCAGCACGTCCTCCTTGCCGTCGTCGTCATGCATCTTGAGGCCGGCCAGCGTGCCGATCTCGAGCCATGGACTGTCCTTGTCGAGCAGCAGCGCGATGCGCTCGCGCGGCAGCAACTGGCCACGCTTCCTGAAGCGGTCCTTCTGGCTGTTGGAACGGTCGCGCACCTTGCCTTCGAGGGCGCGGAACTCCTCCACCAGGGCCAGCATCTGCTCCCTGTTGGCACGGAAGCTTTCGGAGTTCTTTTCGATACGGCTTTCGATAACGGGCATGTGCGATCAGTCGTCCTGCAGAACCTTGGGCGTCGTGGCCAGGTGGAAACCGTCATAGACCGGCGCCTTCCGCGGGCGCTTCCGGACCTTCATCGGGAAGCTGGGGCGGATGTTCGGCACCGCGCCGTCGATGCGGAGCGTGGTGCCGGAGATGAAGCCGGCGGCTTCGGAGAGCAGGAAGACGATGCCGGCCGACATCTCGCTCTCGGTGCCCATGCGCCCCAGCGGCGAGACGTTCTTCAGGTTGCGGATGTGCTCGGCCATCTCGGGGGGATAATGGTCCATGCCGGACGAGGCGACCCAGCCCGGCGCCAGCGCATTGACCCGCACGTTGCACACCGCCCATTCCAGCGCCAGCGTCTCGGTCAGGTTCACCATGCCGGCCCGCGCGGCGCCCGAATGCGCCATGCCCGGCATGCCGTTCCACATGTCGGCGACGATGTTGACGATCGACCCGCCGTTCGCGGCCATCCACTGCGTGAAGCACTCGCGTGCCATCAGGAAGCCGCCGGTGAGGTTGTTCCGCACCACCGTCTCCCAGCCCTTCTGGCTGATGGCTTCCGCCGGAGCGGCGAACTGGCCGCCGGCGTTGTTCACCAGCCCGTCGATGCGGCCGAAGCGGGACAGCGTGGCGGTGACCGTCGCCTTCACCCTCTCTTCCTCGCGGATGTCGCAGGGGAAGCAGGCCGCTTCGCCGCCCACCTCGGCGATCTCGGCGGCGACGGATTCCAGTTTCTCGATGCGCCGGCCGACCAGCGCCACCTTGGCGCCGAGCGCGACCAGCTCATGGGCGGTGCAGCGGCCGATGCCGCTGCCGCCACCGGTGACCATGACGACCTGTCCGGAGAACAGGCCCGGCCGGAAGACGGACCGGTAGGGCATGCCGTCGAACGCTCCTCCCGAAGCTTTGTCATTGAAGCCGCGTAGCATAGTCTATGCCCGCGCGTTTGACGGCACGCTAGGCGGGCTTTACGTTAACGTCAAGCAAGCTGCCGAACAGGGAAATGTGGGGACCGACAATGGATATCGAGACGTTGACGAACGGCATGCGCGAGCGCGTGGCAAGCAAATCCGGCCTCGATGCGACGGTGAAGTTCGATTTCGGCGACGACGGGATCGTCTATCTCGACGGCACCACTTCGCCCTACACGGTGTCGAACGAGGACAAGGATGCCGACTGCACCCTGTCGCTCAAGATTTCTGACTTCATCGCCATCACCAAGGGCGAACTCGACCCCACCATGGCCTTCATGATGGGCAAGCTGAAGGTTTCCGGCTCGATGGGAATCGCCATGAAGCTGTCGAGCGTGCTCGGCTCCTAGACGCTGGCCGCCGCCGCCTCCATTCGCCTGGAACGGACGACGTTCCAGGCGAAGATGGCGCCGAAGGCCGCGAGGCCGATGAAGTTCACCAGCCGGCCGGTCGGCCACAACAGCGCCACGCCGATGGCGAACAGTACCGCACGCTCGATCCATCCGACCGGGGCCTCCATGTGCCCGTCGAGCGAACCCGCCAGCGCATAGATCGCGAACAGCGCGAAGAAGCACACTTCCAGATCGTACCAGAGGCTGCCGCCCAGGAGCGGGGTATAGGCAAACAGGACCGGGACGATGTAGAGGCCCTTCGCCAGCTTCCAGGCGACGAAGCCGGTCGCCATCGGCGGGGTCTTGGCGATCGCCGCGGCCGCGAAGGCGGTCAGGCAGACGGGCGGGGTCACGCCCGAATCCTGGCTCAGCCAGAAGATGATCATATGCGCCGAGAGCAGGGCGATGGTCAGCGTCTCCGCTGACAGGGTCTGCTCCTTCAACGTGCGCAGGAAGTCCGGCGGGACCTTGCCCAGCAGCTCCCGCGCCGCGTCCTCGCTCATCGGCTGGCCGATCTGGGCCAGTTGGTCGGGCGCCACCAGCATGAAGATGGCCTTGGCGGTGTCGGGGATGGCGCCGCTGGCGACCGCCTTGACCAGTTCCATCTGCGAGATCAGGTCGGCCAGGGCCGGTGCCGAGAGCGTGGCCAGCACGACATAGGCGGCGGTGACCGGCAGGCCCATGCCCAGCACCAGCGAGGCGAGGGCGATCAGGATCAGCGCCACCATCAGGTTGCCGCCGGCCCATTGGTTGATCATCAGTGAGAAGGTGTTGCCGATGCCGGTCGTCGCGATGGCGTTGACCACGACGCCTACGCCCACCAGCAGCACGGCGGTCAGCACCATGTCATAGGCACCCTTGGCCAGCGCCTCGTAGACGGCGCGCGGTCCCATCCCGCCGCCCGGCCGCAGCCAGGAGCAGGCGATGAGGGCGATGATCGCAGCCCCGGCGCAATAGGTCGGCGTGAAACCGTAGATCAGGAGGCCGATCAGCACGCCGACCGGCAGGAAGAACTGCAAGCCCCCCCGGCGCATCACCTCGCCGACGCTCGGCGCGTCGTCGTCGCTCGCCTTCAGGTTCAGCCGCTTCGCCTCGATCCGCACATAGCAGGCGACCGACCAGAAATAGAGCATGGCCGGCAGGAAGGCGACGGCGGCGATGGTGAGGTAGGGGATGTTGGTATAGGACGCCATCACGAAGGCGCCGGCGCCCATGATGGGCGGCATCAGCTGCCCGCCGGTCGAGGCGGCGGCCTCGGTCGCGGCGGCGAACTTCCCCGGGAAGCCCGCGCGCTTCATCATCGGGATGGTGATGACGCCGGTGGCGACCGTATTCGCGACCGAGGAACCGGAAATGGTCCCCATCAGCGCCGATCCCAGCACGGCGACATAGCCCGGCCCGCCGATCATCCGCTTCGCCGCCGCGCGGGCCAGGTCGATGATGAAATCGCCCGCGCCCGAACGCGTCAGGAAGGCGCCGAACAGGACGAACATGAAGACGTAGGTGGCGGAGATGCTGGCGATGTTCCCCAGCATGCCGTCATCCGTATAGAAGGTGCGGTAGAGCATCGTCTCCACCGTCAGGCCGGGGAAAGTCAGCATCCCCGGTACGTACTTCCCCCACAGCGTCACATAGGTGAAGGCGACGAGCATGATGCCGGGGATGATCAGGCCGGTCGTGCGGCGCACGAATTCCAGGGCCAGCAGCGGCGCGATCGACAGGAAGACCCAGTCGTACCATTCGAAGCGCGCATTCCGCGCGAAGAAACTCTCCTCGCCCAGGATCAGATAGGCGACGCAGGCCAGCGCCAGAAACGCCAGCACGATGTCGATGGCGAGCGCGATGCGCCGTCCGCCGGCGCTGCGGGCATGGAAGGCCGGATAGGCGAGGGCCGCCATCGCGCCGAAGCCGCCGAAATGGATGACGTTCACCCACAATTCCGACCAGGTCGCTAGGGTGTTCAGATAGATGTGGAGGACGGACAGGAAGACACCGCCCCAGGTGGCGATGCGGCCGGGGATGCTGTCCAGCCCGCGCAACAGGCGCCCGCTGTCGATGTCGACCTCGTTCGAGGCGACCTCGGTTTTCTCAGACATTCTGCGATCCGGAATGCGGACCGGTATGCGGGCCGGCGCGCTCGCGCCGGCCCGCTATCCGGATCAGTTGGCGATCAGGCGGGCAGGGATCTCGATGCCCTTTTCCTTGTAGTACCGCACCGCGCCGGGATGCAGCGGGAAGGGAAAGCCCTTGATCGCGGTCTGCAGGTTGATCTCCTTGGTCGCCGCATGGATGTTGTTCAGGAACGGCAGGTTCTCGAAGATCGTCTTGGTGATCGTGTAGACATCCGCTTCCGGGATGTCCGCGTTGACCGCCAGGAAGTTCGGCTGCGCGGTCGTGTTGATGGCCTTCGGCTGGTTCGGATAGGTATTGGCCGGGATGATCGCCGGCTGCAGCAGTTCGGTGTTGCCGTTCGCCTTCTTGATGTCTTCCGCGGTGAACTCCAGGAAGCCGACGCGGTCGCCCACCTTGGCCAGCGCCTGGGTCACGCTGCCCGTGGGCAGGCCGGCCTCGAAGTTGCTGCCCTGGATGGTCCCGTTCTGAAGGCCTTCCGAACTCGGCCCATAACCCTGGTAGACGACGTCGAACTTCTCCATGTCGAGGCCGAGATTGGCGAACATCCAGCGCGACACCGTCTCCAGCCCCGAGCCGCGCGCGCCGATGGAGAACTTCTTGCCGTAGAGATTGGCGAGATCGCCGATCCGGCCGGTCTTGATCGCGCTCTTGTCGACCAGGAACTGCTCGTAGTTGTTCCACAGCACGGTGACGCCGCGCAGGTTCTTCTGCGCGCCGGCCTCCTTGAAGGGGCCCTCGCCGGTGCCGGCGAACTGGGCGACCAGGCCCACGAGAATGGCGAATTGCGCCTGCTTCTCGCGCAGCAGCTTGATGTTTTCGGTCGAGCCGGCCGAGCTGATCGCGCTCATGTCGATCTTGTCGCTGGCCTGCAGCTTCACTTTCACCAGCGTCGCCAGGGCGACGCCCACGGGATAATAGGTCCCGCCGGTCGTTGCCGTTGCCAGTACGTATGAACGTGCGTCCTGCGCCTGGGCGGCCCCGCCGCCGATCGCCGTCGCGATAACCGCGGCCGCAGCCACGCGTGCAATAGCTCGCATCTGAATCGCCTCCCTTGGTTTCTGAACTCCGCGATGCGGCGCGAGTGTGGCGCAGCCCGCGTCGGCGGTCCAGCCTTCAGACCGGGCGGTCACCCTTGAGGGTGATGCGGTGCATGATCCGCCGATGGCCGTGATAGTCGTTGATCGGGTTGTGCAGGGCGGCTCGGTTGTCCCAGAACGCGATCGACCCGGCCTCCCAGCGAAAGCGGCAGGTGAATTCCGGCCGGGTCTGATGGGCATGCAGATAGGCCAGAAGCGGGGCGCTCTCCGCTTCCGTCCAGCCCGCGAATCGCGCCGTATGCGCGACATTGACGAACAGCGCCTTGCGCCCGGTCTCCGGATGGGTGCGCACGACCGGGTGCTCGGCCAGGTAGTCCTGGACCTTGGCGCCCGGGTTCGACTTGATGCGGTCCTCGCGGGTCTTCGACACGTCGGCCTTGGCCGAACTGGAGACGCCCTTCAGCCCGTCCAGGGTTTTCTTCAGCCCCTCGGACAGCGATTCGTAGGCGAGGTACTGGTTGGCGAAGAGCGTATCGCCCCCATGCGCGGGCACTTCGCGGGCGACCAGCATCGTGCCCATGGGCGGTTCTTCCAGATAGGTCGTATCGGAATGCCAGATGCCGCCGAAATTGACCGTCTCGTGCTCCAGCTTCGCCACCTGGATGATCTGCGGCCAGCCTTCGATGCCGGTGACGAAGGGATACTCGACCGGCGTGCCGAAGCGCTCCGCCAGCGCCATGAACCGGTCCGGCGGCAGTGGCTGATCGCGGAAGAAGATCACCAGATGCTCGAGGAAGGCTCGGCGCAGCGTCGCGATCGTCTCGTCGTCGAGCGCCGCCGACAGGTCCACGCCGTGGATTTCCGCGCCGAGTGCGCCGGCCACCGGCCGGATATCGATCTGCCAGTTCCGCATGAAGATGCGTTTCCTCGATGTGTTTTGTTTGACCGAACGCTAGGCCGGCCGGGCGGACCCGGCAAGCGCCGCCGTGACGCCTTCCCGATTGCCCGCTAGGCTTGTCGCAGGGTCAAAAGAAGAATCCGGGTTTGGAAACGTCCTCGCCGCCAGAAGCGCGCCAGCGCGCCGTGCCGTTCGCGCTGCTTGCCGATCCCGCCTTCCGGCGGGTCTGGATGCTGGGGGCGCTCGCCGGCACCATGCGCTGGCTCGACATGCTGGTGGTCGGCGTCTGGGTGTTCGACACCACGGCCTCGCCCTTCGCCGTCGCCGTCGTCACCCTGCTGCGGCTGCTGCCGATGCTGATGGGGGTCTTCGTCGGCGCCTTCGCCGAGCGGGTACCGCTCCGCTCCTTCCTGATCGTGGCGCTCGGCCTGCTCTCCCTGGTCTATGGATTCCTCGGCCTGCTCGCCTTCAGCGGCGCGCTGCAGCTCTGGCACGTGGCGCTCGGCGCCTTCGTCGCGGGTCTCTACTGGTCGACCGAAATGTCGGTTCGCCGCACGCTCGCCGGCGAGATCGCCGGGCCCGAGCGCATGGGCGCCGCCATGGCGCTCGACTGGGGCACCTTTTCCGTCACCCGCATGATCGGTCCCCTAGCCGGCGGGGCGCTCTATACCGCCATCGGGCTCGGCGGCACCTACATGATCGGCTTCGGCCTCTTCCTGCTGGCGACGGTCCTGGCGCTGGCGCTGCCGGTGGGACACGCGGCGCGCGGCGGGCGGGGCGGCGCCATCTTCGGCACGATCCGCGAAGGCTTCCGGTCGGCCAGCGCGCGCCCGGTCATCATGGGCACCCTCGCGGTCACCATCTGCCTCAACTTCTGGGGCTTTCCCTATGCCAGCATGGTGCCGGTGGTGGGCAAGGACGTCCTCCTGGCGAGCCCCTTCGAGGTCGGCCTGCTGAATGCAGCCGAGGGGATCGGCGCGCTCATCGGCTCGATAGCGCTGGCGAGCTTCGCGCGGAAGCTGGCCTTCGCGCCGGCCTTCGTCGGCGGATCGGCCCTGGTTCTCCTCGGGGTGCTCGGATTCGGCCTGTCCTCGCTCTTCGACGTTTCGCTGGGCGTGCTGATCATGCTCGGCATCGGCTCCGCCGTTTTCGCGACCATGCAGAGCACACTGATGCTGACCCATGCCCCGGCCGACCAGCAGTCGCGCATGATGGGCGTGCTCAGCACCTGCATCGGCATCGGCCAGATCGGCCACCTGCACATCGGCATCCTGGCCGATTGGCTGGGCGCGCCGGCGGCGCTCGCCATCACCGCGATCGAGGGCATGGCGGCGCTGCTTCTCTGCCTGTGGTTCTGGCCGGCGATGCTGCGCCGCTGAGCTACTGCGCCAGGAACCCGCCATCGGTGCACAGATTGTGCCCGACGACGAAACTCGATGCCGGCGAGGCGAGCCATACGACCGCCTCCGCCACCTCTTCCGGCCGGCCCAGCCGGCGGAGGGGAAGTCCGGCCGCCACCGCCGCCATGTCGGCGATGCCGGAGGCCAGCATCATCGGCGTTTCCACCCGGCCGGGGGATACCGCGTTGATGCGGATTCCCCGATCCGCGTATTCCATCGCCGCGGAGCGGGTGAGCGACAGCAGCGCCGCCTTCGAGGCCGAATACAGCGACAGGCCCGGATTGGGGTTGCGCACCCCGCTGACCGAGGCGTTGTTGACGATCACTCCGCCACCCTCCTGGCCCAGCATCAGGCCGATCTCGGCCTGCATCAGCAGGAAGACGGACTTCACGTTGGTCTCGAACACGGTGTCGTAGACCGCGATCGGCTGCTCGTGCAGCGGCGCGCGCCGCTCCTGGTGGCCGGCATTGTTGAAGGCGATGTCCAGGCGGCCGAAATGCCGCACCGCCGCCTGCGCCGGCGCGGCCAGATCTGCGGCATCGGCGCGCAGGAAGGCGGCCCGCCCGCCCGCCGCCTCGCACTCGTCGGCCACGGTCCGTCCGCGTCCCTCGTCGCGGCCGACGATCAGGCAGGCGGCTCCCCGGCGCGCCAGGGCCAGCGCCGTGGCCCGGCCGATTCCCGATGTACCGCCGGTCACCAGCGCGACCTTGCCGTCGAATTCCCTGCTCATCGCGGCAGTCTGCCGGAATGCGGGTCGATCGAATTGGCGAAAATTGCCGGCCCGAAGCCGGTTTCATGCACCGGCCCCAAAAGCATCAGGGGGTCAGCCGTTTCCAGCTAACCCCCTGATCTGTCTGGTGGAGCCAAACGGAATCGAACCGTCGACCTCTTGAATGCCATTCAAGCGCTCTCCCAACTGAGCTATGGCCCCGAAACTCCTGGTCGCGAACCCTTGGGGTGGTGCGCGGGCCGACTTCTATGGCGAGGTGTTCGCCCTTTTGCAAGGGCCTCTCTCTCACCGGTCGTCGGTATCGGCTTCCTCGTCCGCTTCGACCACCTCGACCACATCGTCCTCGTCCTCGCCGAGTTCCGACACGTCCTCGATGAAGCCGCCTTCGGCCTCCTCGCCCTCCGCGGGCTCCAGCTCGGCCACCTCGGCCGGCACGGGCTTCGGCACCACCGGCTTGTCGTCGGGGCGCGGACGCCGCGGCTTCAGGATCTGCTCAGGCTGATGCACGGCTTCGCAACGCGGACAAATAATGGGGTCCTTGCGGAAATCATAGAACGCAGCGCCGCAACTCGTGCAGCGTCGCTTGGTACCCCATTCCGGTTTCGCCATCGTGACCTCGATCCGCCGTGGGGGGACGGCGCGACAAGCGCGTCCGTCCCTATGCGAAGGCGGGGGGTTTTGTGGTAAGAACCGCCCCCCTGTCAACCGCGAAATTCGGCCGACCGCCGAACTGCCGTCAAGAAGAAGCCCGATCCATGTCCGCATCCGCGACCGCGCGGCCCCATCTCTCCGCCCCGATCGACGCCATTCAGGGCACCGCCCGGGCCCCCGGCGACAAGTCCATGTCGCACCGGGCCCTGATCCTGGGCGCGCTGGCGATCGGCGAGACCAATGTTTCCGGCCTTCTCGAAGGGGATGACGTGCTGCGCACGGCGGCGGCCATGCGCGCGCTCGGCGCCGAGGTCGAACGAACGGGCGAAGGGCGTTGGAAAGTGCTGGGGCGCGGCGTCGGCGGCCTCTCCGAACCCTCGGATGTCATCGACCTCGGCAATTCCGGCACCGGCGCCCGGCTGATCGCCGGCGTGCTGGCGGGCCATCCCTTCACCACCTTCATCACCGGCGACGCCTCGCTCCGCCGGCGCCCGATGGCGCGGGTCCGCGTGCCGCTGGAGCGGATGGGGGCGAAGTTCCTGTCGCGGGCGGGCGACCGCCTGCCGATGGCGATCACCGGCGCCGCCCGCCCGCTGCCGATCGAATACACGCTGCCCGTGGCCTCCGCCCAGGTGAAGTCGGCCGTGCTCCTCTGCGGCCTGATGGCCCCGGGCGAGACGACGGCGATTGAGCCGGAACCGACCCGCGACCACACCGAGAACATGCTGCGGCACTTCGGTGGCGTGGTCACGGTGAAGGACGGTCGAACGTCCGGCCGGATCGTCACCGTGAAGGGGGATGCCGAGCTCATCGGCCGCGACGTGGCGGTTCCCGGCGATCCCTCCTCCGCCGCCTTCCTGGTGGTGGCCGCCGCCGCCAGGCCCGGTTCCGATATCCGCGTCGAAGGGGTGGGGATCAACCCGCTCAGGACCGGTCTCTACACCACGCTCCGCGAGATGGGGGCCGAGATCGTCTACCAGAACGAGCGCCTCGAAGGCGGCGAGCCCGTGGCCGATCTGCGTGTCCGCGGCGGGCGCCTGCGGGGCGTTGCGGTGCCGCCGGAACGCGCGCCCTCGATGATCGACGAATACCCGATCCTGGCCATCGCGGCCGCCTGCGCCTCCGGCGAGACGGTGATGCAGGGCGTGCACGAGCTCAGGGTGAAGGAGAGTGACCGGCTGGCCGCCGTCGCCGCCGGCCTCGCCCTGAACGGGATCGGTTGCCGCGAGACACCGGACAGCCTCACCGTGATCGGCTGCAACGGCAGGCCGCCGGGCGGGGGACGTGTCGCCACACATCTCGACCACCGCATCGCCATGTCTTTCCTGGTGCTGGGGGCGCTGGCGGAGAAGGGCGTTGCGATCGACGATGTGGGCATGATCGACACCAGCTTCCCGGGCTTCGTCGAACTGATGAACGGGCTCGGGGCCAAGATCGGGGCCGTGGCGTGATCGTCACCGTCGACGGTCCCGTGGCGGCGGGCAAGGGCACGCTCGCCCGCCGGCTGGCCGAGGATCTGGGCTTCGCGCATCTGGACACCGGCATGATCTACCGCGCGGTCGGCCTCAAGGTGCTGCGGGCCGGCGGCGATCCGGCCGACGAGGCGGCGTCGCTGACCGCGGCCAAGGCATTGCAGCCGCAGGATCTGGCCATGGAAGGCCTGCGCGACGAGGCGACCGGCTTCGCGGCCTCGGCCGTGGGCGGCATTCCGTCCGTCCGCGCCGCGCTTCTGGACTACCAGCGGAACTTCGCCGCCCATCCTCCGGGCGCCGGGAAGGGGGCCGTGCTGGACGGGCGCGATGCCGGCACGGTGGTCTGCCCGGATGCCCCGGCCAAGCTCTTCGTCACCGCGCGGGCCGAGGTGCGGGCCCACCGCCGCTGGCTCGAACTCAGCCGCCGCGGCGAGCGCATTTCGGAGGCCGAGGTGCTGGCCGATCTGCGCGAGCGCGACCGCAAAGATACCGAGCGGACGGTGGCGCCGTTGAAGCCCGCGGCCGATGCCCACTTGCTCGATACCAGCGATTTGGATATAGACGCGGCCTTCCGGGCCGCCCGCGCCTTCGTTGCGGGGCGTCTCGGCCTGTAGACACCACGATGCATGGCCTCGACGCGCCGGGGCTTATCCCACAACCAAGATCCCGCCAACGCGGGCCGGCCCCCGGATCGTCCGGCGCCGGCGCGGGATGAAGTGGCCTCTGACCCACCGGAACAACCGGGGAGGCCTGATAGGGTCGATGAAGGATAGACGTATGGCTCGCAGCCCCCGGACCGCCCAGGCGGAAAAGTCCGCTCCTCCCCCGAATACCGAGAATTTCGCAGCCCTTTTGGACGAGATGTACGGCACCTCCTCCGGTGTCGAGGGCACCGTCGTGAAGGGCCTGATCGTTTCGATCGAGAATGATTTCGCCATCATCGATGTCGGCCTGAAGTCGGAAGGCCGCGTGCCCTTGCGCGAATTCGCGCAGGCCGGCCGCCCGCCCGAGGTGAAGCAGGGTGACATCGTCGACGTCTTCCTCGACCGGGTCGAGAACGCCCATGGCGAAGCCGTGCTGTCGCGCGACAAGGCGCGCCGCGAGGAAGCCTGGGAGAAGCTGGAACAGGCCTTCGCCGCCAATCTTCGCGTCGAAGGCGTGATCTTCGGCCGCGTGAAGGGCGGTTTCACGGTCGACCTGTCGGGCGCCGTGGCCTTCCTGCCGGGCAGCCAGGTCGATGTGCGCCCGGTGCGCGACGTCGGCCCGATCATGGGTTCGCCCCAGCCGTTCCAGATCCTCAAGATGGATCGCCGCCGCGGCAACATCGTGGTGTCGCGCCGCGCCGTCATGGAGGAGAGCCGCGCCGAGGCCAGGAACGAACTGGTCGCCAACCTGCGCGAAGGCCAGGTGCTGGAAGGCGTGGTCAAGAACATCACCGACTACGGCGCCTTCGTTGATCTGGGCGGCGTCGACGGCCTGCTGCACGTGACCGACATCGCCTGGCGGCGCGTCAACCATCCGTCCGAGGCGCTCGCCATCGGTCAGACGGTGAAGGTCCAGGTCATCCGCCTGAACCCCGAGACCCAGCGCATCAGCCTCGGCATGAAGCAGCTCGAGGCCGATCCCTGGGATGGCATCGACCTGAAGTACCCGGTCAACGCCAAGTTCACCGGCCGCGTCACCAACATCACCGACTACGGCGCCTTCGTGGAGCTGGAGCCCGGTGTCGAAGGTCTGGTCCATGTCTCCGAGATGAGCTGGACCAAGAAGAACGTCCACCCCGGCAAGATCGTCTCCACCAGCCAGGAAGTGGAAGTGATGGTACTCGAGGTCGATCCGGCCAAGCGCCGTATCAGCCTCGGCCTGA
Source organism: bacterium (assembly GCA_022844005.1). Taxonomy (GTDB): domain Bacteria; phylum Pseudomonadota; class Alphaproteobacteria; order Ferrovibrionales; family Ferrovibrionaceae; genus Desertibaculum. The sequence goes on from JALHMN010000057.1 coordinate 13,755, forward strand.
AGCAGTGCCTCGCCAATCCCTGGGAGAGCTTCGCCGAAGCCCACCCGGTCGGCAGCGTGCTGGAAGGCGAAGTCAAGAACATCACCGAGTTCGGCCTGTTCCTCGGCCTCGACAACAGCGTCGACGGCATGGTGCATCTGTCGGACCTGTCCTGGACAGAGGCTGGCGAGACCGCCATCCAGAAGTTCAAGAAGGGCGACATGGTCCGTGCCCAAGTGCTCGACATCGATGTGGAGAAAGAGCGCATCTCCCTCGGCGTGAAGCAGCTGGAGAAGGACCCGCTCGCCGGTGCCGACCAGGTCCGCAAGGGCTCGGTGGTGACCACCACGGTCATCGCGGTGCAGGATGCCGGCCTCGAGGTGAAAATCGGCGACGACCTGATCGGCTTCATCCGCAAGGCGGAGCTGTCGCGCGATCGCGGCGAGCAGCGTCCCGAGCGTTTCGCCGTCGGCGAGAAGATCGACGCGCGGATCACCAACATCGACACCAAGACCCGTCGCATCCAGCTCTCGATCAAGGCGCGCGAGATCGCCGAGGAGAAGGAGGCGGTGGCCCAGTACGGCTCGACCGACTCCGGCGCTTCGCTCGGTGACATCCTGGGGGCGGCGTTCAATCGCGCCCGGCGTGAAGCCGAAGGCAAGGGCAAGGACGAAGACGAGAACAAGGACGAAGAGTAATGGCGGGCCTTGAGGCGCGCGGATGAGCCTGGAGAGCGATCTTCTCGCCGACCGCCGCCGCCTCAAGCGCCGGCTGAACCTCTGGAGGGGCCTCGCGATCGTGGTGATCGCGGGGCTCCTTGCCTTTCTGGCCGGGTTCGGCCAGTCCGGCGGACGCTTCGGAATCTCCCGCGGCGCGCATATCGCCTGGATCGACCTCGTCGGCGTGATCCAGGAAGACCGCTGGATGCAGGAGACGCTGCGCGACGTGGCGGATGACCACGATGCCAAGGCTCTCTTGGTATATATATCCTCGCCGGGCGGCTCCACCTTCGGTTCCGAGCAACTCTACGTGGAACTGCGGGCCGTGGCCGCGAAGAAGCCCGTGGTGGCCGTGATCGGCACCATGGGTGCATCCGGTGGCTATCTCGCCGCGCTCGCGGCCGACCGCATCTTCGCCCGCGAGAGTTCCATCGCCGGCTCCATCGGCGTGCTTTTCCAGACGGTCGAAGTCTCCCGGCTGATGGAGAAGGTGGGCATCGCGGCCGATCAGGTCACCTCCGGCCCCCTGAAGGGGGAACCCTCACCCTTCAAGCCGCTCAGCGCCGAGGCGCGCGGCGCCGTGCAGGACTTGGTGAACCAGTCCTACGACTGGTTCGTGGGCCTGGTGGCCGCCCGCCGCAACCTGCCCGATGCGCGCGCCCGCGAACTCGCCGACGGCCGCATCTATCAGGGTCGCGAGGCGGTCAAGCTCGGCCTGATCGACGCCATCGGCGGCGATCGGGAGGCTGTCGACTGGCTGGTGCGCGAACGCGGCATCGACGCCGGCCTGCCGCAGCATCGGCTGCGTCCCGGGCCGCCGCTTCCGGGCTGGGCCGAGCAATCCGTAGCCATGGCCCGAAAAGTCTTTTTGCCAGAACGGCTTACCCTTGACGGCCTGATGTCCCTATGGCAGCCTGACCCGAAGTCGTAACGGGGATGTGGCGGGGGCCGGGATGATCAAATCCGAATTGGTGGCACGCGTCGCCGCTCGCAATCCGAGCCTCAACCATCGCGAGGCCGAACAGATCGTCGCGACGATCTTCGACGAGATTACCACGGCGCTCGCCCGGGGCGATCGAGTGGAACTTCGCGGCTTCGGCGCCTTCTCGGTGAAGCGGCGGCCCGCCCGGGTCGGCCGCAACCCGCGCACCGGAGATGCCGTCGCGGTTTCCCAGAAATCGGTTCCCTATTTCAAGACCGGCAAGGAACTGCGCGAGCGGCTGAACGTCGACGGCAAGCCCTCCGGCGGCGGCACCTGACCGCATGCGGCTGTCGACCGTCTTCATCGCAGTCCCCGTCGGCATCGTCGCCATCGCCTTCGCCGTCGCCAATCGCCAGACGGTATCGCTCAGCCTCGACCCGCTGCCCTGGACGGTCGATGTCCCGCTCTTCGCCGTGCTTTATTCGGGGATCGTCGGCGGGCTCCTGATCGGCGTCATCGCCGAATGGTGGCGCGAGCGTCGCGTGCGCCGCGCCGCGCGCGAGGCGAAGGCCGCCGCCGCGGCCCTGCAGCGCGAGAACGCGGCGCTGAAATCCGGCCAGGCGGCCCTGCCGGTCTCCACCCCTCCCGGTCGCTGACCCGTGCGGATCGTCTCCGCTGCCGAAGTCGATCGGGCATTGCCGGTCCTGGATCTGGTGGATCGCCTGGACGAGGCGTTCCGCGACGGCGCCGAGGTGCCGCTCCGGCATCACCACACCGTCCAGGTCCCCGGCGCCGCGCCGGGCACGCTGTTGCTGATGCCCGCCTGGCGCGCGGGCGGGGCGATGGGCGTCAAATGCGTCAGCGTCTTTCCCGGCAACGCCGCCCGCGGCCTCGCCAGCGTGCTGGGCGTGTATCTGCTGATGGATGCGACGACGGGAATGCCGCGGGCGCTCCTCGACGGGGTCATGCTGACGCTGCGCCGCACGGCCGCCGCCTCGGCTCTCGCGGCCCGGCGGCTGGCGCATCCGCAGGCGAGTGATCTCCTCGTGGTGGGAGCGGGCGCGCTCGCCCCGCATCTCGCGCGCGCGCATGCGGCCGTGCGCCCGATCCGGCGGGTGCAGGTCTGGAACCGCAATCCCGAACGGGCCGCGGCCATGGCCGGCATGCTGCGGGCCGAAGGCTTCGATGTCACCGTGGCGGCCGGTCTCGAGGCCGCCGTGCGGGCAGCCGACATCGTCTCCTGTGCCACCATGTCCCACGAACCGGTCGTGCGCGGCGCCTGGCTGAAGCCCGGCGCCCATCTCGACCTGGTCGGCGGCTACACGCCCGCCATGCGCGAGGCCGATGACGAGGCCGTGCGCCGCTCGACCGTCTTCGTCGACACCCGCGGCGGGGCCCTGAAGGAGGCCGGCGACATCGTGCAACCGCTGCAGAGCGGCGTACTGGCGGAAAGTGCCGTCGCCGGCGATCTCTTCGATCTGGCCCACGGCCGCATCGCCGGCCGCACTTCCCCCGGCGAGATCACCTTCTTCAAGTCGGTCGGCACGGCGATCGAGGATCTCGCCGCCGCCGAACTGGTGGCCGCGCGCCTGGGTCTCGCATGAAGATTTCCATCGTCGGCGGCGGCATCATGGGTCTCTCGGCGGCTTGGGCGCTCAGCCGCGCCGGTCATGTCGTGCGCCTGTTCGAGCAGTCCCGCATTCCCAATCCGATGGGCTCCTCCGTCGATCAGCACCGGCTCATCCGCTACCCCTATGGCGAGCAGGACGGCTATGTGCGCATGGTGGCCGATGCCTATCCCGCTTGGGACCGCCTCTGGGCCGATCTCGGCCGCTCGCATTATGTGGAAACCGGCACCCTGGCGCTCGACCATGGCGGGGAGGGCTGGGCCGCGCGCTCCGCCGCCTCGCTCGACCGCACCGGCATTCCCTATCAGCGGCTTTCGGTGGAGGACGCCGCCGATCGCTTCCCGCATCTGCGCTTCAAGGGGATCGACAGCGTCCTCTATCTGCCGACCGGCGGCACGCTGCTTGCCGAACCGATCGTCGCCGATCTCGAACGCCATCTCCTGTCCCGCACCGGCATCGGCATCCATCATCACGAGCGTGTCGATGCCCTCGACGCGGCCAGCGGCACCGTCGTACTGGCCGGCGGGCGCGAAGTGCCGGCCGACCAGGTGATCGTCGCGGCCGGTCCCTGGGTGACGAAGCTGCTGCCGCATCTTGGCTCGCGCGTCACCCCCTCGCGCCAGGTCCTGGCCTATATGGAGCCGCCGGCGCATCTGGCCGAGGCCTGGGCCGGCAGCCCCATGGTCCTGAAGATCGGCCACGACACCGGCTTCTATGCCGTGCCGCCAGTGCCAGGTACCGGGCTCAAGATCGGCGATCACCGCTTCTCGCTGGAAGGCGACCCTTCCGCGCCGCGCGAATTGCGGCCGGGCGAGATCGACGCCCTCCTGGCGGAGGCGCGCGAGCACCTGGCGGAACTGTCGAGCTATAAACTCGTCGAGGGCAAGGTCTGCTTCTACGACGTGGAACCCCGCGAGCGCTTCCTCGCCGAGCGCCTGGGCCCCAAGGCCTGGGTGCTGTCCGGCTTCTCCGGCCACGGCTTCAAGTTCGGCCCCCTGATCGGCGAGAAGGTCGCCGCCGCCATCGATGGCAAAATGTCGCCGGAAGCCCTGGCGGCCTGGGCGGCGGGAAGTTGAGAGGTGGCGTGCTCGTGAACCGCTGGCTGTTCGTGCTACCGGCCCTGTTCCTTGTTCTGACCGCCTGTGCCTACAACCCGAGCGGCGCCGATCTTGTCAAGGACCTGCAGGCCGGCCGCAGTCTCGTCATCATGGGTGTGCATGGCGACATTGCGGCTTTTTCCGTCCACGTAGCAGCCCTCGACGGGCGCAGCCGGGCCAGGGATACCTCGCGGAGTGGCGCAGGCTACGAGCGAGGCCTGATCCGATACATGGAGTTGAACTCCGTCCAGGCCGCGACCTGGAACAGGGATTTCATTGCGCTCGCGACGTCGCCGCATCGCATCTTTCCGATGATGCCAGGTGAATATTTTATCGAATCCTGTCAGGCGCAGACCCGGTTCACCAATGGGCTGACCCGCCATTTCGGATGGTACGGCGAACGGGCCCCGGCTGGCCTGGTGACATTCGCCGTGCAGCCCGGGGAGATCGTGTATGTCGGGGATCTCGGGTGCGAGTTCCAGACACAGTCGGTACGCATTGATCGCCGAGAGGATCTCGCGCGCCAGTTCCTGGCAACGCAGGCCGAACTGCCGCAGGAGATGAATGTCCGTTTGGCGAGACGCTTCTGAATCCGTCCGCCGGCATGAGCGAAGACCTTCGGCAGGCTGCGCGATCAGCCCGGCAGGCTGCCGACCACCTTATCCATCCTACCTTTCGCGTTCCTGATCGGCTTCGCCCAGGGCGCAGAGTTCGTGCCCGATGCCGACGGCTCGGCCCTTATCTTCCACGAGGCCCCCGCCTGATCTGGCTCAGTTCCGGCTGATCGGCTTGAACTTGATGCGGTGCGGTTCGGCGGCATCCGAGCCCAGGCGCTTGCGCTTGTCTTCCTCGTAGTCCTGGAAGTTGCCTTCGTACCACTCGACGTGGCTGTCGCCCTCGAAGGACAGGATGTGGGTCGCGATGCGGTCCAGGAACCAGCGGTCATGGCTGATCACCATGACGCAGCCGGCGAAGTCCAGCATCGCCTCCTCCAGGGCGCGGAGCGTGTCGACGTCGAGGTCGTTGGTCGGTTCGTCGAGGAGAAGAACGTTGGCGCCCGACTTCAGCATCTTCGCCAGATGCACGCGGTTGCGCTCGCCGCCCGACAGCTGGCCGACCTTCTTCTGCTGGTCGCCGCCCTTGAAGTTGAAGCCGCCGACATAGGCGCGGCTCGGCACCTCGCGCTTGCCCAGCGTCACGACATCGGCCCCGCCGGAAATCTCTTCCCAGACGGTCTTGTTGTCGCCCAGCGCATCGCGGCTCTGGTCGACGTAGCCCAACTTCACCGTGTCGCCGACGCGCATCGACCCGCCGTCCGGTTTGTCCTGTTCGGTGATCATGCGGAACAGTGTGGTCTTGCCCGCACCGTTGGGCCCGATGATGCCGACAATGGCGCCGGGCGGAATCTTGAACGACAGGTCCTCGATCAGGAGGCGGTCGCCGAAGCCCTTGGTGATGCCGTTCGCCTCGATCACGAGGTCGCCGAGCCGCGGGCCCGGCGGGATGACGATCTGCCGGATCTCCTGGCGGCCCTCGCTCTCCTGGCTGAGCAGTTCCTCATAGGCCTTGATGCGGGCCTTGCTCTTCGCCTGCCGGGCCTTGGGACTCGCCTTGATCCATTCCATCTCGTTCTTGAGGGTGCGCCGGCGCGCATCCTCGGTCTTGCCTTCCTGCTCGAGGCGCTTCTCCTTCTGCTCCAGCCAGGAGGAGTAGTTGCCCTCCCACGGGATGCCCTCGCCGCGGTCGAGCTCGAGGATCCAGCCCGCCACGTTGTCGAGGAAGTAGCGGTCGTGGGTCACGGCGACGACGGTGCCGGGATAGTCGCGGAGGAAGATCTCCAGCCAGGCGACCGACTCCGCATCCAGGTGGTTGGTCGGTTCGTCCAGCAGCAGCATGTCGGGCTTTTCCAGCAGCAGGCGGCACAGCGCCACGCGCCGCCGCTCGCCGCCCGACAGCTTACTCACCTCGGCATCGCCCGGCGGGCAGCGCAGCGCGTCCATGGCGATCTCGACATTGCGTTGCAGGTCCCAGGCCCCGGCGGCGTCGATTTTCTCCTGCAGCTCGCCCTGCTCGGCGATCAGGTTGTTCATCTCCTCGTCTTCGAGCGGCTCGGCGAACTTGGCCGAGATCTCCTCGAAGCGGTCGAGCAGCGCCTTGGTGGGCCCCACGCCCAGCATCACGTTGCCCAGCACGTCGAGCTTGGGGTCGAGCTGGGGTTCCTGCGACAGGAAGCCGATCTTGACGCCGTCGGCGGCCCAGGCCTCGCCGTTGAACTCCTTGTCGAGCCCGGCCATGATTTTCAGCAGCGTCGACTTCCCGGCGCCGTTCAGGCCGAGCACGCCGATCTTCGCCCCGGGCAGGAAGGAGAGCCAGATGTTCTTCAGCACCTGCTTGCCGCCCGGATAGGTCTTGGACAGACCCTTCATCACATAGATGTACTGATAGGCGGCCATCGCACTCGATCCTCAGGTTGTTCCGCGCAAAGCGCCGGCCCGCGCGGGAGGCGCCGGCCATCGGTTCACGGGGGGCAGCCTGCGGGTAGCATGAATCAAATGGCCGGGCAAACGCCCGCGTCAGCGGCGATGGCCGCCTTCGTCATGACCCGCCGCGGGACTGTTCCGAGATTCCTCTTCCGGGGCGATGGACCGGGCCGGCCGCGGCGCCGGCACTTTCGGGGAGGCGGGAGCGTTCCGGGCCTCCTCCTCGGGCCGCACCCGGCCGGGCCGTCCGCTCTCGCTCCGCTCCGCCATGGCCAGCCTCCGGCGTCATCTGTCCGCTCAATCGCGCCCGGCCGGGAAGGTTCCCGTCAGGTTGCCGTCGCCGCCATGCACACGGCCCCGTCCGCGTCGCGGCTTTCCAACGTCACTTTGCCGCCCGCTTCCGCCGCCAGCAGGGTCAATGGCCGGCCGGCGAAGGCGGGTTTCCGGCCCCGGAACGAGAACGTCGCCAGCCGCCGCCCCGGCCAGGCGCGGCGGAACTGGTCGGCCAGCAGGATCGCCTGCAGCGGCCCATGCACCACGAGGCCGGGATAGTTCTCCTCCCCCTCGGCATAGGGGCGGTCGTAGTGGATGCGGTGCCCGTTGCCGGTCAGCGCCGAGAAGCGGAACAGCATCACCGGGTCGGGGGTGAGGGTGCGGGTCGCAGCACCGGCGGGAAGGGCGGGGGCCGCTTCAGCCTTCGCTGGCGCGGCCTTGCCGGTATCGGCCGGGCGATAGACCAGGTCCTGCTCTTCGCTCACCGCGAGGCCGGCGGCGCCGCGGATCTCGTGGCGGAGCGTCACGAAGACGAGGCGGCCCGATCCGCCCTGTTTCTCCTCGATCTTGAGAATGGTGGAGGTGCGCGACACCGCTTCGCCGAGCTTCAGCTCGCCGTGGAAGCCGACGCGGCCACCCGCCCACATCCGCCGCGGCAGGTCGGTGAGAGGGGGCAGGAAGCCGCCGCGCTTCGGATGGCCGTCGGGGCCCACCTCGCGCGCCGGCACCCAGTCCTGGAACAGCATCCAGTGCCACAAGGGCGGCAGCACGCCGCCGCCGGTCAGCGTGCCGGGATCGAGGTCGAGCGTCGCCTCCAGCCCTTCGGCGAGGCGCGGCCAGACGCGGTCCTCTCGGGTCTGGCTGCGGCCGGTGTAGTCGGCGTCGGTGCTCATGCCTGCCTCGCGAATTCGGCGCGGATCTTCTCGCTGTGCTGGCCGATGGCGGGAACCGGCCCGAGCGGCCAGGCCTCGCCGGAGCGGATCACCGGCGGCGCCACGATCTCGGCGCGCCCGCCCGGAATTTCCACAGGCGTGCGGCGCAGTGCGGGATGATGACCGAGCGCGGCGAGATCGTTGACGAAGCCGTATGCGGTATTGGCCTTGCGCAGGCGGGCCGCCGCCTCGTCGCGGGTGAGGGCGGCGAAGGTCTCGCCCACCCGGGCATCGACGGTGGGGCGGTTGGCGACGCGGGCATTGTTGCTCTCGAAGCCCGGCGACAGCGTGATCGCGGCATCCTGCAGGAAGCTGGCGCAGAAGGAGGCCCATTCGCGCTCGTTCTGGATCGAGATCAGCACCAGCGCGCCGTCCTTCGTCGCAAAGGCGCCGTAGGGGCAGATCGACGGATGCGCCAGGCCGACGCGCTGCGGCGTCTTGCCCGTGCCTTCGAAATAGAGGAGCGGCACGTTCATCCAGTCGGCCACGGCGTCGAAGAGGCTGACCTTGATGCCCTTGCCCTTCCCCGTCTGCTGCCGCTCGATCAGCGCCTCCAGCACGCCGGCATAGGCATACATGCCGCAGCCGACATCGCAGACCGAAACGCCGACCCGCCCGGACCCGCCGGGTGCCCCGTCACCATGGCGAGGCCCGATTCCGCCTGCACCAGAAGGTCATAGGCTTTCATCGAGGCATAGTCGCCGGCATCGCCATAGCCCGAGATGTCGACGGTGATGAGCTTCGGATACTTCTCCCGCAGCGCCTCCGAGCCGAAGCCCGAACGCGCCGCCGCCCCGGGTGCCAGGTTCTGGATGAACACATCCGCCTTCGCCAGCATGCCGTGCAGCAGGCCCGCGTCGGCCGGTTCCTTGATATCGGCGACCAGGCTCTCCTTGCCGCGGTTCAGCCAGACGAAATAGCTGGAATGTCCCTGCACGGCGGCGTCGTAGGCCCGCGCGAAATCGCCCTCGGGGCGTTCGATCTTGATCACACGGGCGCCGGCATCGGCGAGGCGGGAGGCGCAATAGGGCGCCGCCACCGCCTGTTCCAGCGATATCACCAGCAGGCCCTCCAGGGGTCTCGTCATCTGTTCCACATCCCAAAACATCACCGGGCAACGAACATGCCGTCTGGCAGCCCGGCGGAAAAGGACATTGCGCCGGGCGGGCGGGCAACCGAAAATCCGCCCCCCAGCATTCCCCGGGAGGAAGCAAGTTTTGAGTTCGCCCCTGGCCGGCCTGCGCGTCATCGACGCCAGCACCTTCATCGCCGCCCCCGCCGCCTCCGCCATCCTGGCCGATTTCGGCGCCGACGTGATCAAGGTGGAAGACCCCGCCGGCGGTGACCCCAATCGCGTGCTGCACCGCCTCGCCGGCATGCCGCAGGTCGATGTGCCGTTCAGCTGGGCGCTGGATGGCCGCTCGAAGCGCAGCCTCGCGGTCGACCTGAAGAAGCCGGACGGCGGCGAGGTGCTGCGGGCGCTGGTCGCCCGGGCCGATGTCTTCGTCACCAACTTCCCTCACCCGGTGCGCGATCGCCTGCGGCTTCGCTATCAGGACCTGGCGCCGCTCAACGACCGCCTGATCTACTGTTCCCTCACCGGCTATGGCGAAGCGGGGGAGGAGCGCGACCGTCCGGGCTTCGACACCACCGCCTTCTTCGGCCGTTCCGGCCTCGTCCATTCGCTTCGCATCGGCGACGACGGCGCCCCGGCCCAGACCATACCGGGCGCGGGCGACCGCTGTACCGCGATCAGCCTCTTCGCCGGCATCCTGCTGGCGCTGCTGCAGCGCCAGGCGACGGGGAAGGGAAGCGAAGTCGCCACCTCGCTCCTCGCCAACGGCCTTTGGTCGAACGGCGTGCTGGCCCAGGCGGCGTTGCTGAACACGCTGGCGGAGGCGAAGCGCCCGCGCGAGAACCCCTACAACGCCGTCTCCATGCAATACGTGACGCGCGACCGCCGCTGGTTTTCGCTCGCGCTGGTGCAGGAGGAGAAGCTCTGGCCGCGCCTCTGCGAGGTGGTCGCGCGGCCCGATCTGCGCACCGATCCCCGCTTCGCCGTGCTCGTCGACCGGCGCGCCAATGCGGCGGCGCTGTTCGCCATCCTCGACTCGATCTTCCGCTCGCAGGACTGGTCGCATTGGGAGCCGCTGCTCCGCGCCCAGGACATCACCTTCGGCGTCATCGCCTCGCTCGCCGATATCCCGAACGACAGGCAGCTGGAGGCCGCCGGGATCGTCGTCGCCTCGGCCGATCCGGCCATCGGCCGCACCATCGCCAGCCCGCTCTGGGTATCGGGCGTGGACAAGGGCGTGCCCGGCCGCGCACCCGCGCTCGGCGAGCACACGAACGAGATCCTGGGCGAGATCGGCTACGACGCCGACAGGATCGCGGCGCTGCGCAAGGCGGGCGCGGTCGCCTGACCACGAACAATCATACAATAGGGGTTGGAGGAACGACCATGACGGGACGACTCGAAGGCAAGACTGCCGTGATCACCGGCGGTGCGTCCGGTATCGGCCGCGCCACCGTGCTCCGCTTCCTGGCCGAAGGCGCGAAGGTCCTCTTCGCCGACATGAACCAGGCCAATGCCGAGGAGACGATCGGCCTCGCCAAGGCCGCCGGCACCGGCGGCGGCGTCGCCTTCGCCCGCGTCGACGTCTCGGAAGAGGCCCAGGTGAAGGGCATGATCGACGAGGCGGTGCAGCGCTTCGGCCCCATCGACATCCTGTTCAACAATGCCGGTGTCGGCGGCGCCTTCGGTCCGCTCGACGAAGTCAGCGTCGAGGACTGGGACTACACATTCAACGTGCTGGTGCGCGGCGTCTTCCTCGGCATGAAGCACGCCATTCCGGTGATGAAGGGCAACGGCGGCGGCAGCATCATCAACACCGCCTCGATCGCCGGCATCGGCGGCGGCGCGGGCTCCAACTGCTATTCGGCGGCCAAGGCGGCGGTGAACAACCTGACCAAGGCCTCGGCCTCCGATCTCGCGCGCTTCCGCATCCGCGTGAACGCCATCGCGCCCGGTGTCATCATCACGCCGCTGGTGCTGGCCGGCGGCACCAAGGGCCTGGACGAGCGGATCGACCGGGCCCAGCCCTGGCCCGATCGCGGCCGTCCGGAGGATATCGCCGGCGCGGCGCTCTACCTCGCCAGCGACGATGCCGTCTTCGTCTCCGGCCATACCCTGGTGGTCGACGGCGCCATGCTGGCCCAGGGCCCCAACCTCTGGGGCCGCGACGAGCAGAGCCCGATGCTGAAGCGCACCGGCGTCAACCGCGGCACCACGGGCGAACAGAGCACCATCAGGCGGTAGTCAGGTGCCGATGCTGACGAAGGAGATGTCCCCGAGCGGCGCAATTGGCATCAGTTGGAAGACACTGCCTCCGCTGCCGCCCCCGCCATAGGGAGCGGAGGGCGGCGGATTGACGATCACGTAGGCGTTGTCCGGCCCATAGACCAGGTCGAAGACATCGGCGGGTAGGTCTTCGAGCTGCAGGTTCTCGAACTTGGCCAGGATCGTCGTCGCGTCATTGCCGGCGGCGTCGGGATCGAAAAACAGGAGCACATCGTCGCCGCCCTGCATCAGGGTCAGGTACGCCTCTCCGAAGGGCCCGAAGGGATCGGTGGTTTCGATCTCATGGGCATGCAGAACGGCGGATAGGTCGACGCGATCACCCTCAGCCGCGTTGAAATCGAGGACCGTGTCGAAGCTGCTGAAAATATCGGTTACCGGGCCGAAGGCGAAGATGTCCGCCCCGCTTTCTCCGATCAGGATGTCGCCGCCGCTGCCGACCAGCGTGTCGTCGCCGGCGCCGGCCCATAGCCAGTCCACTCCGTCGCCGCCGAACAGCAGGTCGTTGTCCTGCTCGCCGCCCACGTAGTCGTTGCCGCTGCCGCCCAGGACCGTGTCGTCGCCGGTACCGGCTGACAGCACATCGTCACCACCTTCACCGTGGATACGATCATTGCCCGACTCCGGGAAGTAGTTGAGCGCGGGATCTTCACCCCAGTCGTTCCAGACACCCACCCAGTCGTTGCCGTCTCCGCCCTGTATCGTGTCGTCGCCGGCCTGGCCGGTGATTCGATCATTGCCGCCGCCGGCAGAGATCCAGTCGTTGCCGCCTTCGCCGTTGAGGTTGTCTCTGCCGCTTCCGGCGCTGAACGAATCGTTGCCGTCGCCGCCCCAGAACCAGTTGTCGCCGGCGTCATCGGCGAGAAAATCGTCTCCTTGCTCGCCGGCGAGATAATCATTGCCGGCCCCGCCATAGACGGTGTCGTTGCCGAAACCTGCCGACAGGACGTCGTTGCCTTCCTGGCCATGGATGATGTCGTTGCCGGCTTCCGGGAAATAGTTGCGGGCCGGGTCTTCGCCCCAATCGTTCCAGACGCCGACCCAATCGTCCCCGCCGCCCGCATAGATGACGTCGTCGCCATCGTGACCGGTGATGCGGTCGTTGCCGTCGCCACCCTCGATGGAGTCGTCCCCCGCTTCGCCGTTGATATTGTCCTTGTCGTTGCCGCCGATCAGCGTGTCGTTGCCGTTGCCGGCCCACAGCCAGTCGGCGCCGTCGTCTCCGACAAGTAAATCGTTGCCCGGTTCGCCCGCGATGTAATCGTTGCCGCTCCCGCCGTAGACGGTGTCGTCGCCCAAACCGCCGGATAGCTGGTCATCGCCTTCCCGGCCGTCCAATTGGTCGGCGCTGATATTGCCGGACAGGATATCCGCACCCGCGGTGCCGATGCGCTCCAGCGGGCCGGTCGTCGCCAATTCCTGCGCACGCGCGGAATAGAAGGCCAGCGCCTCGTCGGCGTCGGCGGTTGACCATGGCGTGGGGAAGTACCAGGTCAGCGCTTCCCAGGTCGTCGCGCCTTGAAAGCGCCCGGGAGACAGCAGGATGTCGAGCGCCTCGGCCGTGGTGTAGTCGATGCCATTGCTGTTGAACTCTTCGATCACGTTGCCCGGCGCCATGTAGTCGATGATGACCATGAGGCTGGTATGGGGGCCATTGGTGATGACCAGATGGCGATCATCGATGATGGCAGTCGTGACAAGTGTAATATCAGGGAAGGAGAGGCGATCCGTTCCCGCTCCACCCTGATCGTCGATCAGCATGAACGAGCCCCGGAAGGGATAGTAGAGATCGCCGCCGTCCCCGCCGACGTAAAGGGCGAATGTGAAGGAGTAGGGCGCGCCCTCGAACATGTCGCCCGACTGCAGCCCGAAGTAGGCCCCGCCCCAGGGATCGGCCATCGGCCGGTCCACCCGGAAGTCGCCGACCTGCTCGGAAAAACGGATCGCCACCAATCAATCCCCGCAACTGCCGCTGATGGGGCTAACAGCAAGATTCGCACCAGCGGTAGTATTGGCGGGTCTTTTGTGTCGGCGCCTGGGGTATGTAAAGTCAGTTGACGCCTTGGCCGGATGGCGAGAAGCGCAAGTGACAGGACGGTATCGGCACATTGCGTGCACTGTCTAAAATCTCATTATTATTTGACAGATTGCCACATCTCTCCTATAATTATACAAAATGAAGCGGATTATTCGAATTTGGACTAAATAAACGATATAAATACCTGAGAATGACTTGGCGAAAATTGGTCTAGCTTGGTGTCCCGTTGGCGAAAGCCGGCGCGCCGCTGGCCGCTTTCTGGCTCGAATTGGCTCGAATTGGCTCGAATTGGCTGACTTAGGCAGGGGGGCGAAGCCGTGATTTTGAGAATAGCGATG
>JALHMN010000058.1 GCA_022844005.1 bacterium
AGCCGCCGCCGCGGCCCTTGCCTTCCGCGAAGCGCGTGGCGCCGGCGCGCGCCTCCCGCATGAGCGGGGCGACGCCGCCGGCGGCTTCCACCGTCAGCGCATCGGCGATGTCGCGGTCCCATTGTTCGTAGGCGGAGCGGCGGTCGGCCTTGAGGCAGAGCTGCGGGAAGCGGCCGATCTCGGCGGCATAGGCTTCCGCCGCCGCCCGCGCCTGCCCCGCCGGCACCACCCGGTTGGCGAGGCCCATGCCGAGGGCTTCCGCCGCATCGACCGGGCGGCCGGTGAGGATCATGTCCAGCGCCCGGCCCTGGCCGACGATGCGGGGCAGGCGCACCGTGCCGCCGTCGATCAGCGGCACACCCCAGCGCCGGCAGAAGACGCCGAAGGTGGCGCCCTCGCCCGCAATGCGGATATCGGCCCAGAGCGCCAGTTCGAGGCCACCGGCCACGGCGAAGCCTTCCACCGCGGCGATCACCGGCTTCGAGAGGAGTCGCCGCGTCGGGCCCATCGGCCCTTCCCCGCCGGGATCGGAAATGCCGCCGCCGCTCTCCGCCGACACCTGTTTCAGGTCGTAGCCGGCGCAGAAGTTGCCTTCGGCCCCGGTGAGGACGGCGGCGGTCTGGCCGTCGTCGCGCTCGAAAGCCTCGAAGGCCTCGCGGAGCAGGATGGCGGTTTCGGAATCGACGGCGTTCCGCCGCTCCGGCCGGTTGATGATCACCGTCGTCACCGGGCCGCTCTTCTCGACCAGCACCTTCATCGGGCGTCCTCCACTTCCGTCCGGCCGATACTGCCCCGCGCATGGCTGCGGGGCCAGATCGGCCGTTGCCCGGACGGCATCCCGGCGCCAGGATCGCGCCCGCCTGTTCCAGAGGAGCGCAACCCTTGGCCCGTATCGCCATCGCCGGTTTCCTGCACGAGACCAACACCTTCGCCCCCGGCTTCACCGCCTATGCCGATTTCGACGCCAAGGCGGCCTTCGGCGGCATCGTCCGGGGCGAGCGGATGCTGGCCAATCCGAAATTCCCCCTGGCGACGGGGGGCTTCGTGAAGGAGGCGCAAGCCGCCGGGCACGAGCTGTTCCCCATCCTGTGGTGCTTTGCCGAACCCGGCGGCTATGTCACCGCGGATGCCTTCGAGCGCATCCTGGGCGAGATCGTCTTCGGCCTGGCGCAGAACGGGCCGTTCGACGCCGTCTATCTGGACCTGCACGGCGCCATGGTGAGCACGGAGCACGACGACGCGGAGGCCGAGATCCTGCGCCGGGTGCGGGCCGTGGTGGGGTCGATCCCGGTGGTCAACTCGCTCGACCTGCACGGCAATATCGGGCCCGGCATGATGGAGCATGCGGATGCCATGGTGGCCTATCGCACCTATCCGCATATCGACATGCGGGCGACGGGCGAACGCGCCTTCCGGCTGGTGGAGACGCTGCTGGAGTCGGGCCGGCCGCTTGCGAAGGCGATCCGGACGCTTCCGTTCCTGCTGCCGATCCACCGGCAGAGCACCTTCACCGAGCCCTGCAAGTCGATCTACGAGGAGTTGGAGGCGATCGAGGCGGGCGATCCGGAGCTCGCCTCGCTCTCCTTCCTGCCGGGCTTCCCGCTGGCCGATATCCCGATGTGCGGGGCGACGGTGCTGGCCTATGGAACGACGCAAGCCGCGGCCGATGCCGCGGCGGAGAGGCTGGCCGCCATCGTCGCCGGGCATGAGGCCGCTTTCGAGCCGTCGCTGAAAAGCCCGAAGGACGCGGCTTCGCTGGCGCTCGGCTATACCGGCAACCGGTCGATCCTGCTGGCCGACATCCAGGACAATGCCGGCGCCGGCGGCACCTCGGACACGGTGGGCGTGATCGAGGCGCTGGTGGCGGCGAAGGTGCCGGATGCGGTGGTGGCGATCCTGTTCGACCCGGAGAGTGCCGCGAAGGCGCATGCGGCGGGCGAAGGCAAGGCGGTGACGCTCGACCTCGGCGGCAAGCTGGTGCCGGGGCAGCAGCCCTTCACCACGGAAGTGGTGGTGGAGAAGCTGAGCGAGGGTCCCTTCGCCATGACCGGGCCGATGAACGGCGGCCTGACCGCCGATCTGGGAAAGATGGCGCAGGTGCGGATCGGCGGCGTGCGGGTGGTGATCTCGAGTGCCCGGACCCAGTGCAACGATCAGGGCTATTTCCGCCATGCCGGGATCGAGCCCAAGGACCACAAGGTGATCGTGGTGAAGAGTTCGAACCACTACCGGGCGGATTTCCAGCCGCTCGCCGACCAGATCGTCGAGATCGCCGCCCCCGGCGCCTGCGACATGAACCCGGCCAACCTGAAATGGACCAGGCTGCCCGAGGGCATGCGCCTCTACGGCAACGGGCCGGCGTTCAAGGCGGGCGGCTGAGGGCTATTCCGCCGCCTGCCTGACCGTGCCGTAGGCCCGCTCGGAGGCCTTGCGCGAGACGTAGCCCTGCTCGACGTCGCGGTCGACCAGGTCGCGCCGGCGCCGCGAGGGCGGGCCGTAGCCGGCCCCGCCGCCGCAGATCAGGCTGACCACGTCGCCCTTCCTGAGCACGGCCTTGTCCTTCGACTTCAGGCGGAAGGTCTGGCCGTCGCGCTTCACCTCGCAGGCGCCCGGCATGCCGGCCTCGCCGCCGAAGAGCCCGTCGGGGGCGATGCGGAAGCGATCGGCATAGAGGTTGAGCTCGACGCCTTCCTTCAGCACCTCGTAGCGGCGGACGAAGCCGAGACCGCCGCGCCATTCGCCTGCCCCGCCGGAATCCGGCACCAGCGAATAATCGACGACGCGGATGAAGTCGTGATCCATGTCGAGGCTCTCGATCGGCGCATTGGCGCAGTTGGAGAGCGGGCCGTCGACCGCGTCGCAGCCATCCGTTCCCGCCGAGGCGCCGTAGCCGCCGCCGAAGACTTCGAGATAGATCTTGTAGCCGGCCGGGCCGAGATGGCTGAAGGCGCCGACATAGGTGGTGTCGTAGCCGCAGGCGATCACCTTCTCCGGCACCACCTGGGCCAGCGCCTTCATCACCGCGTTCCAGACACGGTAGCCGGCTTCCATGCGGGCGCGAACCGGGGCCGGCGGCCGGGGGTTGAGCAGGCTGCCATAGGGCGCGGTCACCGTGATCGGGCGCTTCAGCCCCTCGTTGAAGGGAATGTCGGCGCTGGTCAGCACCGCCTTCACGCAGGAGAGCGCCGCCGAAACGGTGGAGGCATAGGGACAGTTCAGGTTGCGCTGGACCTGCTCGCAGGTGCCGTCGAAGTCGAGGTCGATCTCGTCGTCCTTGACCGTCACCTTGACCTTGATGACCAGGGGCGTGTCGGTGATGCCGTCGTCGTCGATCGCATCCTCGGCGTAATAGACCCCGTTCGGCACGGCGCGCAGCGCCGCGCGCACGCGGCGTTCGGAATAGTCGAGGAGTTCGGCCATCACCGCGTCGACCGTCTCGATGCCGTACTTGCGGGCCAGTTCCTTCACCCGCTCGGCGCCGGTGTTGTTGGCGGCGAACTGGGCGTTCAGGTCGCCGATGGTCTGGTCGGGCACGCGGATATTGGCGGTGACGAGGCGCTGGAACATCCCCTTCTCGCCCCAGTCGCGCATGTTGTAGCGCGAGGGCGGGATGCGGAGCCCCTCCTGGTAGATGTCGGAGGCGAGGCTGTTCAAGCCCGGCGCGCCGCCGCCGAGGTCGAGATGATGCGCGGTGGTGGCGCCGAAGCCGATCACCGTTCCATCGAGAAAGATGGGCGTGAAGATGAAGATGTCGGGCAGGTGCTGGCCGCCCTCGAAGGGGTCGTTGTTGATGTAGAAATCGCCCTCGACCAACTGGTCCACCGGATAGAGCGCGGCACAGGCCTTGAAGGTGGTGGCCATCGGGCCGAGCTGCATGGGGATCAGTTCGGCCTGGGCGACGACGTTGCCGTGCCGGTCGAGGATGGCCGCCGAGCAGTCGCGCGCCTCGCGCACGATGGTCGAATAGGCGGAGCGGATCATCTTGGCGCCCATCTCGCGGGCGGCGGCGATCAGCGATTGGCTGATGACGGCGTAGTCGACCGGATCGACGGTGATCATCACGAAGCCCTCCGAAGGACCAGATTGTACCACGCATCCACCTCGCCGCCCCAGCCCTCCGGGATGTAGATGGTCGAGGTGGAATCCTCGAGCAGCAGCGGGCCCTCGACCAGCGCACCGGGCTCGATGCCGGCGCGCGCGCGCACCGGGCAGTCGAAGCTCTTCCGGCGCTCGGTCACCGCCGCCGTCTCGGCGATGTCGCCGACCGAGTCCGGGGCGGAGATCATCGGCAAGGCCTCGAGCGGAAGGCCGGCGCCGAGGCGGAAGGCGACGATCTCGATCCGCTTGCGGCCCGAGGCCCCGTGGCGATAGAGGCGCTCATGCGCCACCTCGAACAGGCGGCCGATCTCCTCCACCGTCAGGGTATCCATCGCATCGATCGGCAGCGCCACCGGCACCTCGAAAGCCTGGCCGACGAAGCGCATCTCGGCGGTGACGTCGAAGACGGGGGAGCCTTCCAGGCCGATATCGCTGAAGCGCTTGGCCGCCCGCGCGCGCATCTCGGCCACGGCTTCGCGGATGCCGGGCTCGACACCGGGCTTCAGCTCGATCCGCCGCGTCGCCGTCTCGTGATGCACGTAGTCGGCGGCAAGCAAACCGTAGGCCGAGATCACCCCGGCGCAGGGCGGCACCAGGATGGTGCGCACCCCCAGGTCCTCGGCGATGCGGCCGGCATGCAGCGGCCCGGCGCCGCCGAAGGGAAGCAGCGCATAGTCGCGCGGGTCGTGGCCGCGCTCGGTCGAGACGATCTGGATGGCGCGGACGATGTTCGCCTCGGCGATGCGGATGGCGCTGTCGGCCACTTCCTCCAGGCTCATGCCGAAGCGCTCGGCCAGCGGCGCGAAGACGGCGCGCGCCTTGTCGACATCGATGTTCATGCGCCCGCCGAGGAAGGCCTTCGGGCGGATGGTGCCGCGGATGACGTGCGCGTCGGTCACGGTGGGCTGCTGGCCGCCGCGGCCGTAGCAGGCGGGCCCCGGATCGGCGCCCGAGGAGCGCGGGCCGACCCGCAGCATGCCGCCGTCGTCGACCCAGACGATGCTGCCGCCGCCGGCGCCGACGGAGACGATGTCGAGCACCGGCGTGCGGACGGGAAGGCCGTCGATCTCGGTCTCGCTGGCCAGCTGCGGCTCGCCGTCGACCACCAGCGTCACGTCGGTGGAGGTGCCGCCCATGTCGACGGTGATGAGGTTGCGGAAGCCGGCCCGGGCGGCGAGCCGCGCCGCACCCGTCGCCCCGGCCGCTGGGCCGGAGAACAGCGCGGTGACGGCATTGCGCTTCATGCCCTCGGCCGGGGTGCGCCCGCCGGAGGACTGCATGATGGAGAACTTGCCCTGGAATCCCGCCTCCTTCAGCTTGCCCTCGAAGCGATCGAGGTAGCGGGCGATGACCGGCTGGACATAGGCGGCGAGGACGGCGGTGGAGGCGCGCTCGTATTCGCGGAACTCGCGCGCCACGTCGGAGGAGCAGGTGACCTGCAGATGCGGCATGCGGGCGCGGATGAGCGCGGCGACGCGGCTCTCATGCGCCGGGTTGGCATAGGCGTTCAAGAGGCAGATGGCGACGGCGTCATAGCCGCCGGTGGCGAGCGGGCCGTCCAGCAGGCGGGCGACCGAAAGTTCGTCGAGCGCGGTTTCCACCGCGCCGTCGGCGAGCACCCGCTCGGCCACTTCGAAACAGTCGCGGCGCTCGGCCAGCGCGGCGGGCTTGGCGTAACCCAGGTCGTAGATCGAGCGGCGGTCGTGGCGCTGCAGGAACAGCACGTCGCGGAAGCCGGCAGTGGCGATGAAGGCGACCTTGGCGCCGCGGCGCTCGAGCACCGCATTGGTCGCCACGGTGGAGCCATGCACCAGATCGTCGATCCGGTCGATGGCGACGCCGCCTGCCAGGAGCGCGTTGTAGGCGCCTTCGTCGGGACTGCGCGGCACGCTCGGGACCTTGCCGACGATCACCTTGCCGCCTTCGACCGCCACCAGATCGGTGAAGGTGCCGCCGACTTCAACACCCGCCCTGAGCATCGGTATCACTCCCTACAAAAGAAACCGGCGGCCCGAAGGCCGCCGGCGTCCACTCTCTTCGCGATCAGCTCTTCTTCAGGAGCGGGCACTCGCTTTGCGCCGCCGGGCGGAACGCATCCTCGCCCGAGACGGTCTGGAGCACCTTGTAGTAATCCCAGGGGCCCTTCGACTCGCTGGGCGCCTTCACCTGCATCAGGTAGAAGGGACGCATGACGCGGCCGTCCTCACGGATCTTGACGTCCTTGGCATAGAAGCTGTTGATCGGCATTTCACGCATCTTCGTCGCGACCTTGACCGGATCGTCGGTGCCGGCCGCTTCGATCGCCTTCAGGTAATGCAGGGTCGACTCGTAGTCGCCGGCATTCAGCATGTTCGGGTACAGCTCCTTGCCGCCCGTCATCGCCTTGCGCCGCTCGACGAAGCGCTTGGCGAACTTGCGGGTGTCTTCGGTCATGTCCCAGTAGAAGGACTCGCTGAGGACGAGACCCTGCGCCGTCTTCAGGCCGAGAGCATGGATGTCGGTGATGAAGACCAGGAGGCCGGCCAGTCTCTGGCCGCTGGCGACGATGCCGAATTCCGCCGCCTGCTTGATCGAATTGACCGTGTCGTTGCCGGCATTGGCGAGACCGACGACCTTCGCCTTGGAGGCCTGGGCCTGCAGCAGGAAGGAGGAGAAGTCCGAAGTCGAGATCGGATGGCGCACGGCGCCCAGCACCTTGCCGCCGCCCGCGTTGACGAAGGACGTCACGTCGCGTTCGAGCGCATGGCCGAAGGCATAATCGGCGGTGAGGAAGAACCAGGTGTCGCCGCCGGTCTTGACGGTGGCGCTGCCGGTCACCTTGCCGAGCGCATAGGTGTCGTAGACCCAATGGAAGCCGGTCGGCGAGCAGGCCTTGCCGGTGAGGTCCGACGTGGCCGCGCCGGTGTTGATGTCGAGCTTACCGCGTTCCTTCGCCATGGCGCGGACCGCGAGACCGACGGAGGAGGTGCCGACGCCCTGGGCCATGTCGAGCTTGTCGACGTCCCACCACTGGCGCGCGACATTCGAGGCGATATCCGCCTTGTTCTGGTGATCGGCGAACATCACCGTGATCGGCTTGCCCAGAACCTTGCCGCCGAAATCCTCGACCGCCATCTGCACGCCGAGCAGGCTGGAATTGCCGACCAGATCGGCATAGAGGCCCGAGAAATCCTGCAGGATGCCGATCTTGACGGCGTCGTCCGAAATCTGGGCATGGGCACCGGTCGCCGCCAAAGCCACTGCGGCAACGGCACCAATGAATTTGGTACGCATGATTATCTGCCTCCCTGTACGCATATTCGCGCCGCGGCATCTTGCCGGCAAATCGGGAACCGTGCAAATCTTCGCTTAGGCTTCCCGCTTGGCGAGATTTTTATCAGGCAAAACAACCCGAACTAGGGAGAGCGCCGATTCCGCGCCCCAGGAAATTGCATTCGATGACTTGGGACAGAGGTGGCGGCCGCCCGGGCCAGCGTCTGTGAACACCCTCGTGACGGAGAAGACCGGCGGCCCGAGGGCCGCCGGCCGGTCGCTCTCAGCTCTTGCTCAGCTCTTCTTCAGCAACGGGCACTCGCTCTCCGCCGCCGGGCGCCAGGCTTCGTCGCCCGACACCGTCTGCACCAGCTTGTAGTAGTCCCAGGGCCCCTTCGATTCGCCGGGCGCCTTGACCTGGAACAGGTACATCGGCCGCATGACGCGGCCGTCCTCGCGAATCTTCACGTCCTTGGCGTAGAGGCTGTTGATCGGCATCTCGCGCATCTTGACCGCGACCTTGGCAGGATCGTCGGTCCCTGCCGCTTCCACCGCCTTCAGGTAGTGGAGTGTCGATTCGTAGTCGCCCGCGTTCATCATGTTCGGCATCAGCGACTTGCCGCCCGACATCTTGCCGCGGCGTTCGGCGAAACGCTTGCCGAACTTGCGGGTGTCTTCGGTCATGTCCCAGTAGAAGGATTCGGTCAGCAGCAGGCCCTGGGCGGTCTTCAGGCCGAGGGCATTGATGTCGGTGATGAAGACGAGAAGCCCGGCGAGCTTCTGGCCGCCGGCGACGATGCCGAACTCGGCCGCCTGCTTGATCGAATTGACGGTGTCGTTGCCGGCATTGGCGAGACCGATCACCTTCGCCTTCGATGCCTGCGCCTGCAGCAGGAAGGACGAGAAATCGGCGGTCGACAGAGGATGCCGCACGCCGCCCAGGACCTTGCCGCCACCGGCCTTGACGAAGGCCGTCACGTCACGCTCGAGAGCGTGGCCGAAGGCATAGTCGGCGGTCAGAAAGTACCAGCTGTCGCCACCCGACTTCACCGCCGCGGCGCCGGTGACCTTGGCGAGCGCGTAGGTGTCGTAGACCCAATGGAAGCCGGTCGGCGAACAGGCCTTGCCGGTCAGGTCGGACGAGGCCGCGCTGGTGTTGATGTCGATGACACCGCGTTCCCTGGCGATACCGCGAATGGCGAGACCGACCGACGACGTGCCGTTGCCGGCCAGCAGGTCGACCTTGTCGACGTCCAGCCACTGGCGGACGACGTTGGAGGCGATATCCGGCTTGTTCTGATGGTCGGCCTGCAGCACCTCGATCGGCTTGCCCAGAACCTTGCCGCCGTAATCCTCGACCGCCATCTGGACGGCGAGGAGGCTGGAATTGCCGACGACGTCGGCATAGACACCGGAGAAATCCTGGATCACGCCGATCTTGACCGCGTCCCCGGAGATCTGTGCCTGCGCACCGGCCGCCACGAACACACAGGCCGCGGCGGCGCCAATAAGCTCTCTACGCATACTCTTTACTCCTCCCTACTACGCGAAAGTGCGTGAAAACATCCTGCCGCTTCCCCGACCGGCGCGCAATTGATCAACTGATCGCTAAGAGTTGCCCTTGCTCGCCATGAACCGTTCGCGCACCACCGCCGGCAGGCCGCCCGGATCGACCGGGATGCCGAATTTCTGCATGTTGTGGCTGTGGCAGAGCTGGTGCAGCGAGAAGGCCTGCAGCATGCCGAGACGGCGGCCCATGTGGTCCTGGCACTGGTTGACCGCCTCCTTCGTCACCTTCAGCGCGAAGGATGGTTTCCTCGCCACCTTCTCCGCCATCGCCAGCACCGCCGCCGCCAGCTCGGCCCGCTGCACCACCTGGTTGACCATGCCGAGCGCCTTGGCCTCGCCCGCCGTCAGCCAGTCGGAGGTGAACAGCCATTCCTTGGCCTTCCTGACCCCGATCTCCCAGGGGTGGTTGAAGAACTCGACCCCACATACGCCCATTTCCAGCACGGGATCGCGGAACTCGGCATCGTCGCTCGCCACGATCAGGTCGCAGGCCCAGGCCAGCATCAGGCCGCCGGCGATGCACTTGCCCTGCACCTGGGCGATGGTGGGCTTGGGGATGTTGCGCCAGCGCTCGGTCATGCCGATGTAGATTTCCTGCTCGCGCGCCATGCGGCCCTCGGCGCCGTCGCAATCGAAGCCGCACCAGGTGCCGACGACCGGATAATCCTTCCAGGTCTTGCCGCCGTCGCCGGTGAGGTCGTGGCCGGCGGAGAAATGCGGATCGCTGCCGGCCAGGATGATCACCTTCACCTGATCGTCCTGGGCCGCGCGGTCGAAGGCGGCGTTCAGGTCATAGGTCAGTTGCAGGTTCTGGGCGTTCCGCTCCTTCGGGCGGTTCATGGTGATCCGGGCGACGGCGGGCAGCGGTATCTCGTAGGTGACAGTTTCATAGGCCGGCGCGGTGGTCATTGGCGTTCCTCCTCGTTTGTGGTCGTTCCGCGGTCGAGGATAGGCTAGCGGCACAAGAACAGAGGAAGCGACCATGAAGATCACCGCGATCGAGGATCTGCACTGCGACGCCGGCTGGCGTGTGTGGTCGTTCCTCAAAGTCACCACCGACGACGGCGTCATCGGCTGGTCGGAATACAACGAGAGCTATGGCAGCAAGGGGCTGAGCGCGGTCATCCGCAAGCTCGCCGAGCACCTGATCGGCCAGGACCCGCGCCCCGTCGAACGGATCACCGCGCAACTATACGCGATGACGCGCCAGGCCCCCGGAGGGCTGATCGCGCAGGCCATTGCCGCCATCGAGAACGCGCTGGTCGACGTGAAGGCTCGGGCACTCGGCATTTCGGTCGCCGAGATGCTGGGCGGGCCGGTACGCGATCGCCTGCGGCTGTACTGGTCTCACTGCGGATCCTACCGCCTAAACCACGCGAAGCTGATGGGCACGCCCCCCGTCGCCTCGGTCTCCGACATCGTGGCGCTGGGCAAGGAGGTGCGCGAGAAGGGCTATACCGCGCTCAAGACCAACATCTTCATGTTCGATCGCGGCGCCCCCTACATGCACCAGCCCGGCTTCGGCCGGGTCGACGGCTGGCCGGAACTGAACGCCGATCGGCGCGTGCTGGACACCATCACTGCCCAAATGGCCGCCTTCAAGGAGGGCGCGGGTCCGGATGTCGAACTGCTGCTGGACCTCAACTTCAATTTCAAGACCGAAGGCTATTGCCGCGTCGCTCGCGCCGTTCAGCCCTTCGACCTCTTGTGGCTGGAGATCGACCTGTTCGATCCGGCCGCCCTGGCGCAGGTCCGCCGCAGCGCCCCGGTCCCCATCGCCTCCTGCGAGAGCCTGTTCGGCCGCCGCCAGTTCCGTCCCTATTTCGACCAGCAGTCGATGGACGTCGCCATCGTCGACGTGCCCTGGAACGGCATCCTGGAGAGCGTGAAGATCGCCTCGATGGCGGAGGCCTACGAGGTGAACTGCGCCCCGCATAATTTCTACGGCAACCTGTCGACCATGATGAGCGCGCATTTCTGCGCCGCCATCCCGAACTTCCGCATCATGGAGATCGATATCGACGACGTGCCCTGGAAGGACGAGCTGGTGGGGCCGGCACCGGTGATCGAGCGCGGGCACCTGGTCCTGCCCAAGGGACCGGGCTGGGGCGTGGAGGTGAACGAGGCGGTCTTACGCAAGCATCCGCCGAGATAAGGCGGGCATCGACAGCCTGGCGCTTTTTCAGTCAGATGCGCGCTTCGGAAGGTTTTGAGGAGACGCTGCCCGTGCCCGTGTTCGGTCCCGATATCGTGCTGGAGAACCCGGCCTATATCCATCCCACCGCCCATCTATACGGCAAGGTGCGGGTGATGGAGCAGGCATCGATTTGGATCAACGTGGCGGCTCGGGCCGAGAACCGCGAAATCGTCATCGGGCCCTATACCAATATCCAGGATTTCACGATGATCCACACGGGCGCGCAGACCGGCACCTATGTCGGGGCGCATTGCTCGATTACCCACCACGTCACCATCCATGGCTGCAAGATCGGCGACAACTGCCTGATCGGCATCAATGCGACGGTGATGGACGGGGCGGTGATCGGCAACAACTGCATCGTGGGCGAGCACAGCCTGGTGCGGCCGGGCATGGTGGTGCCGGACAACTGCGTGGTCGTCGGGTCGCCCGCCAAGGTGATCAAGGAACAGAACAACTACGTCAGGAACAAGCTGAATGCCTGGCTCTACTGGAAGAACGCCTTGGCCTATGCGAAAGGCGAGTATCGCGCCTGGGACGGCCCGGACTATGCAATGAACGTGAGCCAGCAGATCAAGACGCTGGAAGCCGAACTACAGTCGATCGCCGCACGGAGCTGACGCATGAGTGATATCAGGCATCCCTATCTTCTCTTCATCGGCGACGCGCCCGACGATTTGGCCGCAAAGACCGCGCAGGGGATCGCGGACTGGCGCCCGGAATGGTGCCTGGGCCAGATGCGCCTGCCCGGCTGCAAGGCCGACCTGAAGCTGCCCGACCTCTCCATCGCCGAGGCCGCCGCCAAGGGGGTGAAGACGCTGATCATCGGCGTCGCCAATTCCGGCGGAATCCTGCCGGTTTCCTGGTCGCCGATGATCGTCGAGGCGATCGAGCGCGGCATGGATGTGGCGAGCGGGCTGCATATGCGCCTCACCGCGCTGCCGGAGGTGGTGAAGGCGGCAGAGAAACACGGACGGGTGCTGCACGACGTCCGCCACCCGACCCAGGATTTCGCCACCGGCAAGGGCAAGAAGCGGCCCGGCAAGCGCCTGCTGGCGGTCGGGACGGATTGTTCGATCGGCAAGATGTACACCACCCTCGCCCTCGAAAAAGAGATGCAGAAACAGGGCTTTAAGGCCGACTTCCGGGCGACGGGGCAGACCGGCATCTTCATCGCCGGATCGGGGGTGTCGATCGACGCGGTGGTCTCCGACTTCGTCTCCGGCGCGGTCGAGTGGCTGACCCCCGACAACGACCCCGACCACTGGGACCTGGTCGAGGGGCAGGGCTCGTTGTTCCATGCTTCCTTCGCCGGCGTCAGCCTCGGGCTGCTGCACGGCGCCGCCCCGGACGCGCTGGTCATGTGCCACGAGCCGACCCGTAAGCATATGAGAGGATTACCACATTACCCGCTGCCTGACCTGAAGGAATGCATCGAGACCAACCTGCAGCTGGCGAAGCTGACCAATCCGGGGGTGAGGATGCTGGGGCTTTCCATCAACACCTCCAAGCTCGGCGACAACGAGGCCAAGGACTATCTCGCCAAGCTGGAGAACGAGTTCGGAATGCCGGCGGTCGACCCGGTGCGCACGGGCGTCGGGAAGCTGGTGGACGCGCTCAAGGCATGGTGAAACTCGACGTCTTTTCAGAGACTTGGCCGATCGAGGGCGGGTTCACCATCTCACGCGGCTCGCGCACGGAATCGCGCGTGGTGGTCGTGCGGGTGAGCGAGAACGGGGTCAGCGGCCAGGGCGAATGCGTGCCCTATCCCCGCTATGGGGAGAGCATCGAGGGCGTGATCGAGGCGATCGAGGCGGCGAAGCCGGCCATCGAGAAGTCCAGCACTCGTCCAGCACTCACCATGACCATGAAACCGGGCGCGGCGCGGAACGCGGTCGATGCCGCGCTGTGGGACCTGGAGGCGAAGACGTCGGGGAGACCGGCGCATGAGATCGCCGGCCTGCCCGCACCCCACCCGCTCACCACCTGTTTCACGCTGTCCCTCGGCACGCCCGAGAGCATGCAGGCGAAGGCGGCCGAGGCGGCGGCGCGGCCGCTCCTGAAAGTGAAGCTGGGCGGCGAGGGCGACCTCGAACGCGTGCGCGCGGTCAGGGCCGGGGCGCCGACCTCGCGGATCGTCGTCGATGCGAACGAAGCCTGGACGGCGGAGATGCTGAAGGCCTATCCGCCGGTTCTGGCCGGCCTCGGCGTCGAGATGATCGAACAGCCGCTGCCGGCCGGGCAGGACAGTTGGGACGCGTCGCTCTCCCGCCCGGTGCCGCTCTGCGCCGACGAGAGCTGCCATGGCATCGACACGCTGCCGGCGCTGAAAGGCCGCTACGACCTGATCAACGTGAAGCTGGACAAGACGGGGGGGCTCACCGCGGCGCTGGAGCTGATCACCGCGGCGGAGCAGCAGGGCTTCAAGGTCATGGTCGGCTGCATGCTCGGCACCTCGCTCGGCATGGCGCCGGCCTTCCTCGCCGGGCAGCGCGCGGCCTATGTCGATCTCGACGGCCCGCTGCTGCTCTCGCGCGACCGGGTGCCCGGCATCCGCTTCGAGGGCAGCCTGATGTATCCGCCGCCCAGGGAGCTCTGGGGTTAGGCCAGCGCCTTGCGGAGGTCGACGAGCTTCGCCGGCTTCTGGATCACCTCGATCGTGAGCTTGCCCTTGTATTCGCCGATCACCTTGGCGGCATTGGCGAAGGAGGGGCTGTAACCGGAGCAGATGACGATGCGCGCGCGGCAGCCGTTCTCGACCAGCCATGCCATCAGCTCGATGCCGTCGGGTTTCGGCATCACGATGTCCAGGACGATGACATCGGGCGGCTCGGCGGCGAAATGCCGCTTGAATTCGGCGGCGCTGTCGGTGTGGAAGACGCTGTAGCCCATTTCGCCACCGACGCTGGCGACGACCTCGGCGAAGTCCGGCTCGTCGTCGATCACCAGCAGCCTGCGTATCGTCGTCATGCCATGGCCTCCTGCTCGTCGAGCGCGGCACGGATCGTGGTCGCCAGATCTTCCCTGCGGAACGGCTTCTGCAGAAGCCGGATGTCGCGCGGCAGGCGGCCGGAATGCAGGATGGCGTTCTCGGTATAGCCCGACATGAAGACCACCCCGAGCCCCGGCAGCTCGCGCCGCGCCGCCTCCGCCACTTCCGCCCCGTTCATCCCGCCGGGCAGGATCACGTCGGTCAGCAGCAGGCGCACCGCGTGCCGGTGCTGGCGAAGGAGCTCGAGCGCCTTCTGGCCGTTCTCCGCATCGAGCACCTCGTAGTCGAGGGAACGCAGCAGCGCGAAGGCGAGCGTGCGCAGGTCGGGATCGTCCTCGACCAGCAGGATGGTTTCGCCGCGCCCGCGCCCGGCACCGGGCCGGGCCGCCGGGAGTGCCGCCTCGGCAGGGGCAGCCCGCGGCAGGTAGAGCTTCACCGCCGTCCCCTGCCCCACTTCGCTGTAGATCTTCACATGGCCTCGGGACTGCTTGGCGAACCCGAAGACCATGCTGAGGCCGAGGCCGGTTCCCTTGCCGACCTCCTTGGTGGTGAAGAAGGGTTCGAAGACGCGGGCGAGGGTTTCGGGGGGCATTCCGTGACCGGTATCCGACACGGCGAGCATCACGTACTGACCCGGCACCAGCTCGGCATGCGCCGAGGCATAGTCGTCGTCCAGCCTGACATTGGCGAGTTCGATGGTGAGGCGCCCGCCCTCCGGCATCGCGTCCCGCGCATTGACGACCAGGTTGAGCAGCGCGTTCTGGAGCTGCCCGGCATCGGCCTCGCAGGGCCAGAGACCCGCGGCCGAGACAACCTCCACGGCGATATCCGCCGGAACGGTCCGCCGCAGGAGGACGGTGAGGTCGCGGACCAGCGCATGCAGGTCGATCGCCGTCGGCAGCAGCGGCTGCATGCGGGCGAAGGCGAGCAGGCTGCGGGTGAGCGTGGCGCCGCGCTCGGTCGCGCGGATCGCCGTCGCCACCCGCCGGCGCAGCTGGTCCTGACCGGGCAGCAGGCCCTCGTCGATCATCTCGAGATTGCCGGAGACAACGGCAAGGAGGTTGTTGAAGTCGTGCGCCACGCCGCCGGTGAGATTGCCGACCGCCTCCATGCGCTGGGACTGGCGCAGCTGTTCCTCGGTCGTCTTGCGGTCGGTCAGGTCGGTGACCAGCGTGTAGTAGCCCTTGACGTATCCGTCATCCAGCTGGTCGGGCACATAGGTGATCTCGACCATACGGCGGCAGCCGTCGGGGTAGTCGATGGTGCGTTCCACCGTCATCTTCAGGCCCTGGAGGACGGCGGCGATGACCTCGGTGGTGGATTCGATGTAGTCGCTCGGCATGAATCCGGCGATCTGATTGCCGAGGAGATCCTCCTTGCGCGTCCGCAGCCAGCGCTCGCCGGTGCGGTTCACATAGACGGTCCGCCGCTCGCGATCGGCATAGGAGATCAGGACGGGAAGGTTGTTGGTGATGTCGCGGAGCTGGCGGAGACTGTCGGCCCGCGCGGTACTCAGTTCCTGCATCCGCCGCTCGGCTTCCTTCGCCTCGCTGACATCGCGGATCACCCAGAAGAGATAGCCCGTGTCATCGACGTCGAAGGGCGCGATGGACACGAGGCAGTCGATCGGCCTGCCCGACTTGTGACGCATGCCGGTCGCGTGGTCGCGCAGCGGGCCTTCGCCGGCGATGCGCCGGTCGAGGTCGCGCATCGATGCCGGGTCCGCCCAAAGGCCGAGTATGCCGCCGGTGCTGCCCAGCATCTCTTCGCGTGACCAGCCGAGCAGCGCGTGCACGGCATCGTTGGTTTCCAGAATGCGGCCGTCCGCCCGCGCGGTGATCGCCATCGCATCGGCGCTGCCCTGGAAGGCGCGCGCGAATTTCGCCTCGGAGGTGCGCCTCGCCTCCTCGGCGCGCTTCTCGGCCGAAAGGTCGGCAGCGAAACCGCCGATCCCGACGACCCGCCCGCCAGCGTCGAGGATGGGGAACTTGGTGACCGCCACCTGCTGGACGACGACACCGGGCGTGGCGTTCTGGACGAGAATCTCGGAGCGTACCGTCTCCCTGGTCTCCAGCACCCTCCGGTCGGTCGATTCCATGCCCGGAGAAACCGACTCAGGCAGAACTTCGCGGCTGGTACGGCCATACAGTTCGTTCGCCGATATGCCGAACCAGTCGACGTACTGGCGATTGACGAAGCGGAAGCGTCCCTCCGCGTCCTTGAGGAAGATCGCCATCGGGGCGTTGTCCATGATGGCACTGAGCTGGCGTTCCTTCTCCGCCAGGGCCTGTTCGGCACGGCGCCGGTCGGATATGTCGATGACGAGGCTGTAGTAGCCTTCCACCTTCCCATCCGCGTCGATGTCGGGGACGTAGCGGATTCCGACCTCGCGCAGCTGGCCGTCGGGATAGCGAACCGACCGCTCGACCGTGATCGTCTCGCCCGCGAGCGCGCGCATCTGCGCTTCGGCCACATTCGAGATTCCATCGCCCAGGACATCGACGATCGAAGCGCCGATCAAGCCCTCGGGCGAGCCGGCGAACCATTGCGCCCCCGTCCTGTTGACGAACCGCAGGCGGCGTTCGCGATCGATATAGGAAATCAGCACCGGCAGGTTGTCCGTAATGCTGCGCAACTGGCGCAGCGCGGCTTCATTCCGGGCATTGAGTGCGGCGATGCGGCGTTCGGCCTCGAGTTCGTCGGTGATGTCCCGCCCGGCCCAGAACAGGTAGATCTCGCCGTCGATCTGCATACGCGACCCGGAAAGGCGGAAGTCACGCTCGGCGCCGTCCTTCCGGCGCATCTTCACGCCGACGTCCCGGACATGTCCCTCGGCGCGGATCCGCTCGCCGATCCGCAGGCGCTGTTCGGGCAACACGTAGGATCCAAGCTCGGCGGGCGAGCGGCCTATCACCTCGTCGCGCGTGTAGCCGCTGGCGCGGAGCCAGACGTCGTTCACCTCGACGAGAGCACCACCGTCGCCGCGCTGGATCGCCATGAGGTCGGTCGAGGACTGAAAGGCACCGACGAATTTCTGCTGCGAGGCCAAAGCCTCGGCTTCGGCCCGGCGCCGCTCGGTCACGTCCTGCAGGAACACCATGAAGCCGAGCAACTCCCCGTCGGCGTCGAAGTTCGGGTGACCGACGGCATGTTCCCAGATGATGCTGCCGTCGGGGCGGATGATGCGCACCTCGGTATGGAAGGGGCGCTTCTCCGCGATGCCCGCCTCGCGCGCCGCGGCATAGGCCCCCTGGTCATCCGGATGGATGAAGGCGAGGGCCTCCTCGAAAGAGAAGAACTCCCGGGGCTGGACCTGCCGGATCTCGAAAACCGTTTCCGACCAGGTGGCGCGGCGGGCGCGGGAATCGACGACGATGTATCCGGTTCGGCCGAGACGCTGCGCCTGCAGGAGGTAGTTGCGGTTCCGCTCGAGATCGTCCCGGGCCCGTTCGAACTCGAGCAGATCCCGGGTGCCGGGCGCTTCCTCGTCGAGGCGCTGTCGGGTACGGGACAAGGTGGCCAGGAGGAGGACGAGCCCGAAAGCGAGATGCAGCCCGAGAGCGAGAGGCGCCGGAACGATCGGAAATGAGTTCAGGGGTTCGGCCAGCATCGCCGCCGCGCGGCAGAAGAGCAGAGCCCCGGCCGCCTTCTCCATCGACGGCCCCTGGAAGAGCATCAGCCCGACCCAGGCGAAGACGCTGAACTGGAGCCCGGCGATGATCACCGGCACGAGCTCCGGCCCGTGGAGGAAGCCGACAGCCGGAAGCGCCGAGGCGAAGGCCATCCATGAGAGCATCTGCGCGACCGAAACGCCGCGGCCGCGATAGAGCCTGATGCCGCCGAAGAACAACGCCAGCCCGCTGCCCGCGACGACGGCGGCGGCGACCGGCCACAAGCCCGCATCGGTTCCGAGCGCCGGCATCATCGACGCGAGGGCCAGAGCGAGGAAGCCGCCCGACCAGAGGAGAGCGTGCCGGGCGGTGCGGTCGATCCACCAGGACAAACCGAAGGCCCCGGCGAGACAGATGTCCATTCCGGCATGCAAGCCCGCCGCGGCAATGGTCTGCATCAGACCGACCTGCTTCTTTCCCGGGCCGGCGATCCGATCGCGCGGCCAGCATCGACACCGGCATCCAGGGCCGGCGCACAAAGCGGCCCAGCCATGCTACGACAAGCTATACCCCAAAATGAGATAGCGACCGCACTTCGCTGGGGACTAGGCGAAGAAGGTGAATATTCGGATACCGCAATCACGCGCCAGTTCTGGCCGCGGCGCGCCATGCAATCGCAGTTGAAGATTCCGGAGGCGTATTCTTCACGAAGCACCGCCGGGGCCGACCAGCAGACGCAGGACAACCGTGGCGAGGAGGTCGCGAAATTCGGCCGCCGGTTCGCAACCCGGGCAAGTCCGGCTAGACTGCGGCATGCCGCTGGAAACCTTCCCACGCCTTCGCGGATGCGTCGCGTCTTGTCCGGATTGCCGTTTCGGGAGAAGGCCGGGCCCAGGCGCAGGATCGAGCCACCCCGCCCGTAGTAGAGGGCGAACGGTCGGTTTGGATGCCTGAGCCCAGTGACGAAGACCTGATGGCCCGGGTCGCCCAAGGCGACCGGATGGCGTATCGCGCCCTGATCGATCGGCATCTGGGCCGGGCGGTGGGATTCGCGCAGCGCATGCTGGGGAACCGGGCCGAGGCGGAGGACGCGGTGCAGGACGCCTTTTTGCGGGTTTGGCAACACGGGTCGCGCTGGGACGGCGCGAAGGCCGGCTTTCGCACCTGGTTCTATCGCATCCTGACCAACCTCGTCATCGACCGGAAGAGGAAGCCCCGGACCGACCCGCTGGAGGCGGCGGGCGACCCGCCCGACCCCGCGCTCGACCCGGAAGCGACGCTCGGCCTGAACCGGACCACCGAGGCGGTGGCGGGAGCGGTGGCCGAACTGCCGGAACGCCAGCGCGCTGCCATCCTGCTCTGCCATTTCCAGGGCCTGACCAACATCGAGGCGGCGGCGAGCCTGTCGCTCAGCGTCGGTGCCGTCGAATCACTGCTGGTCCGCGCGCGGCGGGCCTTGAAGGAGCGGCTCGCCGCTTTCCAGGGAGGGTGAAAGCCATGGCCCCCGCCGATATGAGCGTCGAACGCCTGAACCAGATCATCGCGGCCTATGGCAGCGAACCCTGGCGCTGGCCGGAGGCCGAACGCGAGGCGGCCCAGGTCCTGCTGAGCCGGGGCGACGCGGCGCTGCTGCGCGAGGCGGCGGCCATCGACGCGGCACTGGACACCTGGCAGCTGGCGGAACCGGGAGCCGACCTCGCCGCCCGCATCGTCGAGCGCTCGCGCGACCTGCCCCAGGCCGGCAATACGCGCAGCGCCGTCTCGAGCTTCCTGCACCGGCTGTTCGGCACGCCGCTGGCCCCGCAGCTGGCGGGGCTCGCCGCAGCACTCGTCATCGGCTTCGGCATCGGGATTGCCGGCCTCGGCCCGAGCACCGAAGCGCAGGCGCAGGACCTCGACCTCGATACCCTGATCCTCGGCCCGTCGGCCGACCTGGAGTGGCTGTCATGAGCGGATGCGAAGCTTGTCTGCCCGCCGGCCCGGGCAACGCGCGATGAGCGACCTTCCACCGCCCGCCCCCGCCCGCCCGCGCAGCTGGACGCGCTGGCTGCTGCTGGCCTCGCTGGTGCTCAACGGGCTGCTGGGCGGCTATGTGCTGGGCCGCGTCTTCATGCACCACCCGCCGCCGATGACAGGGGGGCCGGGATTGCCCGGCGGCCTCGCCGGCGGCCTGCCCGGCCCGTTGCGCGAAGCCGTCCGCAAGGATGTCTCCCGCGCCGACATGCACAAGCGCATCGAGGCGATTCGCGAGGCCCGCGGCGAGATCAAGGCGGCGATCCAGGCCGAACCCTTCGACCGCGCCCGCCTGGACAAGGCCTTCGAGAGGCTGCTCGACAGCCAGCACGCCCTGCAGCGCGACCTGCAGACGGCCGCGAGCGGCGCCGTGGCCCGCATGAGCCCGGCGGAACGCAACCGCCTCGCCGACTGGAAGCCGGAAGGCCGCGAGCGCCGGGAAGGACGCGAGCGCGACGGCCCGCCCCGCTGAGCTTGCCAGCGGCCTTGCGGCCGGGGCAGCGGCGGCCTCTATTCCAGGCAGGATGGATTCTTCAAACAGTGAGGCCGGGAGGTCGCCCTCCCCGCGCGACGACTACCGCCGCGGCGCCCGCGCGTCGGCGCCGATGCTGCCCGGAACGGTGCTGTTCGGGCTGGCGACCGGGGCGGCCACCGTCTCGGCCGGCCTGTCGCAGGCGGTGGCCTTCGTCATGCCGGCGGGCTTCTATGCCGGCGTGGCGCAGCTCAGCTACGTGCAGCTCGCCGCCACGGCGGCACCCTTCGCCTCCATCCTGCTGACGGTGGCGGCGACGCAGCTGCGCTATCTGATCTATGCCGGCATCGCCAGCACATGGCCACGGCCGGAGGGGCTCTTCTTCCGCCTCGTGCCCGCCTATTTCATCACCGAGACGTCCTTCGCGCTGTCGCTGGCGGAACGCCCCGAATCGCGGCTGCGCTTCATCATCGGCGCCGGCGCGCCGCTGTGGGTGGTGTGGTCCGCCGCCTGCATCATCGGCGCCCTGCTGGCCGGCCAGCTGCCGCCGGTGAAGCACGCCCATGCGGTGCCGGCGATCGTGCTGGCGCCGATCCTGGCGCGACAGCTGCAAGGCCGGGCGCGGCTTCTGGCGGGACTCGCCGCGGTGGCCTTGGGGCTGGCGCTGGTTTCACTGCCGCTCCGGCTCGGCCCGTTGCTG
Source organism: bacterium (assembly GCA_022844005.1). Lineage (GTDB taxonomy): Bacteria > Pseudomonadota > Alphaproteobacteria > Ferrovibrionales > Ferrovibrionaceae > Desertibaculum. The sequence continues at coordinate 20,905 of JALHMN010000058.1, forward strand.
GCGGCGTTGCTGGCGGTGGCGTCCGTGCTCACGGCGATGCGATTCAGGCGGGCCGGGCGATGAGCGACCTCCTCCCGGTGCTGGCCGTCGCCCTCGTCCTCTATGGCATGAAGGCGCTGCCCTTCGCCTGGCGCTTCGTGCCGCGGACGCCGCGCGCCGAGCAGATCTTCGACCTGCTGCCGGTGGCGCTCTTGATGGCGATGCTGATCCCGCCGGTGCTGCGCCCCATCGTCTCGGCCGCCCCCGCGGCGGGCGACCTGCTGGCGCTCGGGGCCGTCGCCGCCGCCTTCGCCACCTGCCTGCTGACGCAGCGCGCGGCGCTCGGCATCGGCATCGGCCTCGCCGTCCTGGCGGCGGCGGAATTCGTCTGAGTCCGGGGGCCGGAGATCCGCCGCCGCTCCACCTCCGGCGGGCCGGTCCCGGGCGTCAGAAGGGCCGTGTGCCTTCGATGATGATGCGGTGCATCTCGCGGCGGCTGCCTTCGGGATAGTCGGCATTCGCCTTGTGCATGCTGCAGCGGTTGTCCCAGACCAGGACGTCGCCGGGCGACCACTTGTGGCGGTACTGGAAGCGTTCCTCGGTCGCATGAGCGATCAGGCCGTCGAGCAGGCGGTCGCTTTCCGCCCGCTCCATGCCCGCCACCTGCTCCATCCGGTTGGGGTTGAGGTAGAGCGCCTTGCGGCCAGTCTCCGGATGCGTGCGGATCAGGGGATGATCGACATCGGGGGTGCGCGCCACCTCCTCCGCCGTGCGGGTGGTGATGCGGTTGCCCTTGCGGGTCGAATCGTAGCGGTGGATGACGCGCAGGGGCGCGAGGCGCCGCTTCGTTTCCTCGTCGAGGGCGTCATAGGCGGCATACATGTTGACGAACTGGGTATCGCCGCCGACCTCCGGCACCCGCACCCCGTGCAGTATGGTGAGCGAGCAGGGCTCGGCCATGAAACTGTCGTCGGTGTGCCATGCGGCCCCCACCACGATGCGCTTGCCGTCGCCCTTCTCGTCGCGATCCTCGCTCGAAAGGATCATGATCTCCTCGGCTTCCGGATGGCGGCGGTGCAGCCCGAGCTGCGAGCGGGCGGCGCCGAAGCCGCCCATGGCGGCGACATAGGTCGGTGGCGGCAGGGGGCGGCCACGGATGCAGAGCACGATGCCGTCGAGAAGGGCGGCGCGCAGCGCGGCGAAGGTCGCCGCATCCGGCGGGGTCGCCAGGTCCACGCCTTCCGCCACAATGCCCATATGCGGCCCGAGCCGCGACAGCCGCAGCGCCATGGTTTCGCTCCCGTAATTTGGTTCATGTTGGACCCGGCGCCCGGTTGCGGCAACTGCCATCGGCACGAGCATTGCTTGTCGTATTCCCTCAACGTGGGGAGAGCGCCATGCCGCCGCCGGTCGACCTTCTGATCCGCAATCTCAAGCCCTGGAGCGGCCTCGGGGATGGCGACGCACCGATCGATCTCGCCGCCGTGGATGGTCGTTTCCTCGCCGCCACGCCCGATATGCAGGCAGTAACGGTCATCGACGCGAGCGGGCGCCTGGCCGTGCCGGGTTTCGTCGAACCGCATATCCATCTGGACAAGGTGCTGACCGCGGACCGGGTGCCCACCAATGTCAGCGGCACACTGACCGAGGCGATCGAACTTCTATGGGCGAGCAAGCGCGCGCTCACGCCCGAGACGGTGGCGGAAGCGGCGGGAAGGATGATCGAGAGCGCGGTGCTGCACGGGGTCACCCATATCCGCACCCATGTGGATATCGACACCATCGGCGGCCTGAAGCCGCTGGAGGGGGTGGTGGCGGCGCGCGAGCGATATCGCCACCTGGTCGACATGCAGATCGTGGCCTTCCCGCAGGAGGGCATCCTGCGCGACGAAGGCACCGAAAGGCTGATGTGGCAGGCGATGGACAAGGGCGCCGACGTGGTGGGCGGCATGCCCTTCAACGAAGACGGGCCGGCCGAGAGTGCCCGGCACATCGCCATCGCCTTCGAGATTGCGCGCGCCTATGGCGCCGATATCGACATGCATGTGGACGAGACCGACGATCCCGATGCGCGCACGCTCGAGATGCTGGCCGAGCAGACGATGGCGAACGGATGGGAGGGCCGCGTCACCGCCGGGCATACCTGCGCGCTGGCGGGCTATGGCGAAAACTATGCCCGGAGCGTCATCGCCAAGGTGAAGGCGGCCGGGCTGCACATGATCACCAATCCGGCCACGAACCTGATGCTGCAGGGCCGCCTCGACGCCCAGCCCAAACGCCGCGGGATCACCCGGGTGAAGGAACTGCTGGCCGAAGGCGTCAATGTCAGCTTCGGGCAGGATTGCATCCGCGACACCTTCTATCCCTTCGGCCGCGGCGACCTGCTGGAAGTCGCCCTCCTCACCGCGCATGCCGCCCATATGAGCATGCCGAACGAGGTCGAGCAGGTTTTCGCCATGCCGACGGTGAATGCGGCGCGGGTGCTGCGCCTGCCCGACTATGCGCTCAGGCCCGGCGCGCCGGCCGACATGGTGATCCTCGATGCCGGCAGCGCCCTGGAGGCGATCCACCAGCAGGCGGCCCGGCGCTATGTGATCAAGCGGGGCAGGATCGTGGCGGAAACGGAAGTGAAAAAGCGGCTGGCGGTATGATCGCCGGCCAGCACACCGCGGCATTTGCAGTGATCGTATCCCATAGGATACGATCCTGATCAATGATCGAGATCCGCCAAACCAGGGATTACGCAGAATGGTTTGCGCAGCTTCGCGATCGTGAGGCGAAGGCACGGATAGACGTTCGGGTCCGACGCCTTTCTCTGGGCAATCCGGGCGACGTGAAGCCGGTCGGCGAAGGCATCAGCGAGCTGCGTATTTCCTATGGTCCGGGCTATCGCGTCTATTTCGTCCAGCGAGGGACCGTGGTGATCGTCCTCCTGGCCGGTGGCGACAAGCGGACCCAGGACCGGGATATCCGGCGTGCAAAAGACCTGGCCGCCGAATTGTGAAGGGGATATGCAGATGGCCAAGACCGAAACGCTGACCTGGGACGCGGCCGATCATCTCGATGACCCGGCCGCCATCGCAGCCTATCTGAACGCTGCCTTCGAGGATGGAGACCCCGCGCTGGTCGCGGCGGCGCTGGGCGATGTGGCGCGGTCGCGCGGCATGAGCGCCGTCGCCCGCGAAGCGGGTCTCGGCCGCACCAGCCTGTACAAGGCCCTGTCGGAGGGCGGCAAGCCGGAATTCACGACGGTGATGAGGGTCGTCCAGTCCCTTGGCCTGCGACTGTCGGTCGAACCGCTCCGTTGAACGCGCGGCCCCAGCCGAAAGGCATCGACGGGGGGCGCAGCAACACCTCTCTGCGCAAGGAACTCCACCCATGCTGGTCTACGAACATCCGCTGTCCTCCTATGCGCAGAAGGTGAAGATCGCGCTGCGCGAGAAGGGTCTCGCCTTCGAGCTGGAGGTGCCGCCGGCGCTGGGCTCCGGCTCCACCACCGGCCCCTTCATCGACGGCAATCCGCGGGCCGAGGTTCCGACCCTGATCGATGGCGACGCGCGCATCTTCGATTCCACCATCATCCTGGAATACATCGAGGAGAAATGGCCGGAACCGCCGCTGATGCCGCGCGACCCGGCCGGGCGGGCACGGGCGCGGATGATCGAGGATCTCTGCGACACCCATTACGAGGCGATCAACTGGGGCATGGGCGAGGTCGGATGGTTCAAGCGGGCCGAAGGCGCGCTCGCCGAGACGCTGCGCGCGGCGGCGGGCGCGCAGACGGCCGCCATCCAGACTTGGCTCGCCGGACAGTTGGGTAGCGCCGAATACTTTACCGGCGAGTTCTTCGGCTGGGCCGATCTGTCGGTGGCGCCTTATCTCAACCGCTCGGTCTTCTACGGTTTTCCACCGGCCCCGGGCTCTCCCCTCGCCCGCTGGCTGGAACGCATCCGCGCGCGGCCGTCCGTGGCGCAGACCTTCACGGAGTACGAAGGCGCGATCGCGCGGATGGGCGACGCCGCCGCCCGCCTCGCTTCCGGCGCCATGCGGCGCGAGTATCGCGATCACCGCCTGGAATGGATGATCAAGTCGGGTGGCATCGAGGTGGTGCTGGCGGGGCTCGAGAAGAACAACATCCGCTTCAGCTGGCCCTGACTCCCCGCCGCCTCACAGGCGGAAGAAGCCCTTCATGCGGCCGAGAATGCGGTTGGCGAGCGGGCGCTCGGTCTCCTGCGGGGTCTCGCCCGGCACCACCTGGGCCAGTGCCGCGTTGCGGCGCAGCCGCCCGGCGACGATCGCGGACAGATCCTCGGCCAGGGCCGGCCGGCGCTGCAGCACGGGCAGGAAACTCTCCGCCGTGATCTCGTAGAGCATGGCATCGGTGCGTGCGATCACGGTGGCGCTGCGCGGCTGGCCGGTGAGAAGTGAGATTTCGCCGAACACCCCGCCTGGAGAGACCTTGCCGACGGGGCGCGCTGCTCCCTGCGGATCCTTGGCCTCGACTTCCAGCAACCCTTCCGTCAGCACGAACAGCGAGGCGCCGTCCTCGCCTTCGCGCACGATCGCCTCTCCCGCCGCGGCGCGGCGCAGCCTCAGGCCGGCGACCAGGTCGGCGATGTCGCGATCGTCCAGCACGTCGAAGAGTTCGACCCGGCGCAGGATCTGCTCGGGCGCCTGCTTGCCGTTGGTCCCCTCGCTCTGGCGATGCAGGACGATGTCGCTGCCCTCGCGGGCGAAGCCCAGCCCCGCCTTGTCGAGATGGTCGAGCACCGCGCCGGCGACCAGATCCTTGGCCGGCTGCAGCCCGCGATAATCGTCCACCCAGAAGCGCACGTGATAGACAGCCGCCTGGCGGTCGAATTCGATCAGCTTGATGTCGGGCGGCGGCGTGGCGCGCACGCCCTCGGCCGAGCGGGCAGCGGCCAGCAGGACGCGCCGCGCGCGTTCCGCCGGGACCGAAGGATCGAGGCGGACCTTCAAGGTGTCACGAAAGTGCCGGCGCGGCAGGCTGTAGTTCAGCAGCGGCTGACGGGCCAGCAGGCCATTCGGCACGACGACGGTGGTTTCGTCGAGGGTGACCAGGCGGGTGGCGCGCCAGCTGATCTCCACCACCTGACCGGTGCGGCCCTGGAACTCGATCCAGTCGCCGATGGCATAGGGGCGTTCGAACTGGGCGGTGACCCCGGAAAAGATGTCGGCGATCACATCGCGCACGGCGAAGCCGACGACGGCGACCAGCAGGCCCGAGGTGGCGAGCGCCCCGGTCATGACATCGGCGCGGAAATGCCACTCGCCGACCAGGGCGAGCGCCATCAGGTAGATGAGCGCGCCGGCGATATCGACCAGCAGGCGCGGCACCGCAGGCTGGCCGGGCGACCGGAGAAGCCCCTGCCACAGCACGATGTTGAGCGCGCGGTTGACCGCCCAGGCGCCGGTGAGGGCGAAGGCGGTCGCCATCGTCGCGTCACCGACCCGAGCGAAACGCGACGTCTCGGCAACGTGCAGCAGCCGCAGCAGCACCGGCCATTCGAACACCGCGACGCCGAAGACCAGCGCGGCGAGAACCGGCGGCAGCAGGTGCAGAATGTGGCGCATGGAGTTCAGACCGGCTCGGGAGCCGCTCGGTCGATCCCATCAGTGCCGGCACCGCAGATCAGAAGCCCGACCCTGGCGCCGTCCGGCGGCACGAAGGCCCTGGCGCGCAGCGCCGCATAGGCGGCCGCGGCGGACAGTTCGACGGCGAGGCCGCAGTCGAACCACAGCGCCGCCGCCGCATCCTCCATCTGCGCATCGCTGACCAGCACGATCCGCTCCACATGGGCGGCGATCAGGTCGAGGTTGATCTGCTCGCTCCGCCGGGGCGCCAGCGTGCCGGCCCGCGTCTCGATCCTGTCCAGCGTCACCAGCTTTCCGGCCGCGACACTGTCATGCAGGGTGGGCGCGCCGACCGGTTCCACCCCGATGATGCGAAGCTTCGGGTTGAGCGCGCGGGCCGCCGGCGCGACGCCGGCGATCAGGCCGCCGCCGCCGATGGAGATGACCAGGATGTCGAGGTCGGGCGCCTGTTCCGCCAGTTCCAGCGCGATCGTCCCCTGCCCCGCGATCACGGCCGGGTCGGCGAAGGGATGCAGATAGGCCGCGCCGGTCTTCTCGGCATGGACCAGTGCCGCCGCATTCGCCTCGTCCCAGACGGCACCTTCGATCCGCGTCTCGGCCCCCCAGGCGCGCAGCTTTTCGACCTTCGATTTCGGCGTGCTGGCGGGCAGGAAGATGGTCGCCGGCACCCCGGCGCGCGCCGCCGCGTAGGCGACGCCCAACCCGTGATTGCCGCCGCTGGCGGTGACCAGGCCGCGGGCGCGCGCCGCCGGATCGAGCAGCGCCACCTTGTTGGAAGCCCCGCGCGCCTTGAAGGAGCCGGAAGCCTGAAGGCATTCCAGCTTGAAGGTGACATCGAAGGCGAAACGGTCGCGGAGCGGCGCGGCGCGCATCACCGGCGTGCGGCGTACGGCGCCGGCGATCCCCGCCGCCGCCGCCGTCACGTCGTCCAGGGTAGGGGCTGTCGTGCTCACGATGTCACGACGCCCTTGCCCTTGTTTATGACGAGGAGGTTG
>JALHMN010000059.1 GCA_022844005.1 bacterium
CCCGGACCGTCGCCTGGCCGGTCGCCGATGCCGCTCGGCTGGCCGTCGACGATTTCGTGGTCATGGTGAAGGACGGTCCAGCGCTGGAGTTGCTGCTGGTCGGCACCGGCGCTCGGCAGAAGCCGGTTTCGGCGGAAATCCGCCAGTTGTTCGCCGCCGCCCGGATCGGCCTCGAAGTGATGGATACCGGCGCCGCCTGCCGCACTCACAACGTCCTCTCGGCGGAGGGGCGCAGGGTAGGGGCGGCTTTAATTCCAGTGGGTTAGGGGATCTTCTTTTCCTCGCGCTTCACTTCCTGCCACAGCGCTTCCAGCGTGGCGAGGTCGGTGCTGCCGCCCGCCCGGGTTTCCACCTGACGGAAGCGGCGCTCGAACTTGGTATTTCCTTTCCGTAGCGCGTCTTCCGGGTCGATTTTCAGGTGACGCGCCAGATTGGCGACGGCGAAAAGCAGGTCGCCGACCTCTTCACCGATCGCCTCCTGCGTCTCATCTCGCATGGCGGCGCGGATTTCCGCTATTTCCTCCTCGATCTTGTCCAGCACGGCCAAGGGGTCGTTCCAGTCGAAGCCGATCCGGGCCGCCCGCTTCTGCAACTTCTCGGCCCGCTGCAGCGCGGGGAGGGCGCGTGCCACGCCGTCCAGAACGCTCGCAAGTCCTTTCGCCGTGCGCTCTTTCGCCTTGATGGCTTCCCAGGTCTCGGTCACGGCCCCGGGGCTGTCCCCGCGGGCGTCCCCGAAGACATGCGGGTGGCGCTCGACCAGCTTCCGGCAGATCGCGGCGGCAACGTCCTCGAAGCCGAACAGTCCTTGCTCTGCAGCCATCTGCGCATGAAAAACCACCTGCAGCAACAGATCGCCGAGCTCTTCCTTCAGCTCGCCGAAATCCTCCCGCGCCACCGCGTCCGCCACTTCATAGGCTTCTTCGATCGTATAGGGAGCGATGGTCGCGAATGTCTGTTCCAGATCCCACGGACAGCCGATCACGGGTGTCCGTAGTCTCGCCATGATTTCGAGCAGGCGATCGATCGACTTCGGCCCGGATGATGAGTCGGCTCCCGAAGCAGCGGGAGAGGCGCCCGACGCCGGGGTCGATGACGGTTTCGGCTCATTCATCGGCGCCTCGCAAAGATCGCATAATATATATTATGTCAAATCAAGGATCATGCCGTCATACGCCGGCTCGACGCCTTTCGGTAATTCCTTCAACAACTTACGGTAATCCAGGTCGATGTGCATGTTGGTCAGCACCGTCCGCTGCGGCTTGATGCGCTCGACCCATTCCAAGGTCCGCCCCAGATGCGCATGCGACGGATGCGGCGAGTAGCGCATCGCATCGACGATCCACAGCCGCAGTCCCCGCAGCCGATCGAAAGCCGCGTCGGACAGGTTCACCACGTCGTTGGAATACGCCGCATCCCCGAACCTAAACCCTTGCGAAACAACGCCATGGCCGTGGTCCTGCTCGATCGGCTCGATATCAAGCTCGCCGATCCGGAACGGTCCGCCGAAGGTGTTCAGCTTCATGATCGGCGGATACATGCTGCCCGCCGGCCGCTCGAAGCAATAGCCGAACTTGCCCATCAACCCCTTGGTCGTCCGCGCGCAGGCATAGGCCGGCAGCGGCTTGCCCTCGATGATGAAAAACGCCCGGATATCGTCGATTCCATGGCATTGGTCGGCATGGTCATGGGTCCAGACCACGGCATCCAGCCGCTTCACCCGCGCCGCCAGAAGCTGCTCGCGCATATCCGGCGATGTGTCGATCAGTACCCGCGTGGGGCCCTTGTCCACCAGGATGGAACAACGGGTCCGCCGGTTTTTCGGCTCTTCGGGGTCACAGGCGCCCCAGTCGCCGGACGCCCGCGGCACACCGCCTGAAGTGCCGCAGCCCAGAATGGTAATCCGAACAGTCACTTGAAAGCCGCCTTTGAGAAAAGCCGGAAGAAGTTCTCGGTTGTCGCCCGCCCGAGCGCGGCCACGGGGATATCCTTCAAGCCGGCGACGACAGCCGCCGTATGGCTGACGAAGGCAGGCTCGTTCCGCTTCCCGCGCATGGGTACCGGTGCCAGGTAGGGCGCGTCGGTCTCCACCAGGATGCGGTCCAGCGGCACGCTTCTGGCGGTTTCCTTGAGCGTGGCGGCCGACTTGAAGGTCACGATCCCGCTGAAGGAGATGTAGAGCCCCAGATTGAGTGCGAAAACCGCCAGTTCCGGCCCCGATGTGAAGCAATGGATTAAGCCGGTGAAGGCCCCCTTCTCCATCTCCTCGGCCAGCACGCGCTCGGTATCGGCATCGGCGTCCCGCGTATGCACGATCACCGGCAGTCCGGTCTCCCGCGCCGCTGCGATATGGGCCCGGAAGCAGATCTCCTGGCGCTCACGCGGGCTGTGCTCGTAGAAGAAGTCGAGGCCCGTCTCTCCGATGCCGACCACCTTCGGATGCCGGGCCAATTCCACCAGTCGCGCCGTATCCTCGCCGGGCTCGCTCGCAGCCTCATGCGGATGCACCCCCACGCTGGCCCAGACATTGGGAAACTTCTCAGCGATCCCGATGACCTTTTCGGCCTCCGACAGCTTCGTGCCGATGGTCAGCATGCCGTCGATCCCGGCCGCCCGCGCGCGCGCGATGACCTCGTCGAGTTCGGCGGCGAAGTCCGGGAAATCCAGGTGGCAGTGACTGTCGATCAGCATCAGGCCGCCGCCACCGGGTCCTGCAACCGCGGGAAAATGCCGGCCGGCGCCGGCAAGAGCGTCCCGCCTTTTAGCGCGCCGCTCGTCCCAATCGCCGCGAAACTCCGCGCCGTAGAATCTACCGCCAGTTGGTCCAACAGCCGGTCGGCCGCCTGGGGCACCACCGGATGGATGATCAGCGCCAGGCAGCGGATCGCCTCCGCCAGCACCCAGAGCACGGTGCCCATCCGTTCAGGATCGGTCTTGCGCAGGCTCCAGGGCGCCTCGGAATCGATATATCGATTAGCGGCGTTCACCGCCTCGACCCAGAGCTGCAGCGCCTGGTAGAGCGCCTGGCTCGCCATCTCGGACCGCATTGCCGGCAACAGACCGTACACATGCTGAAGCAGCGCCTGATCGGCTTCCGTCAGTCGCCCGGGTTCCGGCAGCCGCCCTTCCGCGTTCTTGGCAATGAAGGAAAGCGTACGCTGGCCCAAGTTGCCGAAACCGTTGGCGAGTTCCCCGTTGATCCGCGTAATGACCGATTTCCGCGAAAAATCCCCATCATTGCCAAATGGAAACTCGCGCAGCAGCACATAGCGCACCTGGTCGAGGCCATAGCTCGCGATCAGTTCGTAGGGATCGATGACATTGCCGAGCGTCTTCGACATCTTCTGTCCCTCGGCCGTCCACCACCCGTGCGCGAAAACCCGTTTGGGTGGCTCCACACCGGCCGCCATCAGGAAGGCCGGCCAATAGACGGTGTGGAAGCGCAGGATGTCCTTGCCGACCATGTGCAGGTCCGCGGGCCAGAAGCGCTGGTAGAGTTCCGCCTGCTTGTCCGGGTAGCCGACTGCAGTGACGTAGTTGGTGAGCGCATCCAGCCAGACATACATAATGTGGTCCGGCGCGCCGGGGACAGGAACACCCCATTTGAAGGTGGTCCGTGAAACGGAAAGGTCTTTCAGCCCGCCCTTCACGAAACTCACCACCTCGTTCCGTTTGCCCGGCGGCAGGATGAAGTCCGGATGCGCGTCGTAGAAGGCGAGCAGCCGATCCCCCCAGGCGGACAGCCGGAAGAAATACGAAGGTTCCTCGACCCAGTCGACCGGCGCCCCCGAAGGCGCAACAAACCTGCTGTCCGGGCCCTTGGTCAGTTCGTCTTCGGCATAGAAGGCCTCGTCGCGGACCGCATACCAGCCGGCATAGGATCCGAGATAGATGTCGCCCGCCTTTTCCAGCGCCTGCCAGATGGCCTGCGAGGCTGCGATATGCCGTGGCTCCGTGGTGCGGATGAAATCGTCGTTCGAGATGTTCATGGCCGCGGCCAATTCGCGGAACTTGGCCGACTGCAGGTCGCAGAAGGCGAGCGGATCCATGCCGGCCGCCTCGGCCGATTTCTCGACCTTCTGCCCGTGCTCGTCCGTGCCGGTCAGGAAATAGACGTCACGCCCGTCCATACGCCAGAAGCGTGCAAGCACGTCGCAGGCTATCGTCGTGTAGGCATGCCCGATATGGGGCTTGTCATTCACGTAGTAGATCGGGGTCGTGATGTAGAAGGACCGGCGGTCCGACATTCGGGGCTCCAGGCAGATGAGGCGGCGAGAGTTCAGGCTGCCGTCCGGGCGAAAGCGCCGAACAGCGTAAGCACCACCTGTTTCCGCTCGAGATTGAGGGCGTCCGCCCGCTCGACGAGGCGTGCGGTTTTCTCCCACAGCTCGACCCACTGATCAAGGCTGCCACGCTCCGCCAGCTTATGGACCACGCCAGCCTCCTCCGCCTGCCCCGGCATCTCGCCGGTGGCGATCCGCCGCACGATCCGGGTCAGCCACCACGACAGCAGTTCGCCCAGGAGCGGAAGCTGTTCCGCTTCCCCACCCCGATTGAGCTTGTCGCCTAGGGCATGCACGGCCTGCATATCCAAACTGGGGAGATGGCCGAGAAGGCTGCCGAGCTGCCGATGCAGGTCGATGCCGCCGGCCGCGACGAGCCGGAAGGCACGCCCGGGAGAACCTTCGGCCAAGGCGGCGACCGCTGCCGCATCGGCTGCCGGCAGATCCGGATGGCGCATCCGCAACAGGGTCAGGACATCCGGGTCGGGAAGCGGGCGCAGCATCAGCCGCCGGCACCGCGAGCGGATTGTCGGCAAGACACGTCCGGGCCGGTGCGCCACAAGCAGGACAAGCGCGCGCGCCGGCGGCTCCTCGACGATCTTGAGAAGCGCGTTGACACCCTCGACATTGGCCTCGTCGAGGGCGTCGACGATGGCGACCCGATAGCCCCCCTCCGCCGCCGTCATGGAGAAAAACCCGGGCAGGCCGCGCGCGTCCTCGGCCGAGATGTCGCGGCGGAGCTTTCCCGTCTTCTCGTTCACGGTCCGCTCCACCGAAAGCAGGTCCGCATGACCGCTGGCAGCGATGCGCTGGAAGACAGGGTCCTCCTTCGGAACGTCGAGCGAGGATGCCGGCGCACTTCCGCCGAACAAGCCGTTGCGCCCCCTTTCGCCCCTCAGCACGAAGCGGGCGATACGGTATGCCAGCGTCGCCTTGCCAACGCCGCGCGGCCCTTCGATCAGCCAGGCGTGCGGCAGCCGCCCGCTGGTCCAGGCCGAGAGGAAAGCACGTTCGGCTTCGCCCTGACCGAGCAGTCCGAATGTGCGCCTCGGATGGTCTGGCGCGGCGGAAAGGTTTTGATCGCTCATGGGGAGGCCAACCGCGGCGCAACGCGCGCCCAGATTGCTGCTTCCAGCGAATCCATTCCCTGCGTCGCATCCAGCACGACGCATCGGTTCGGTTCGCGCGCCGCGATATCAAGGAAGCCCTCGCGAACGCGGCCGTGAAAATCGGCATCGAAATGCTCGAAGCGGGACTCTTTGCCGCCCCGCGCGCCCGCGCGGGCAAGGCCCACCTCCACCGCGATATCGAGGAGCAGCGTGGTATCCGGATGGAAATCGCCGATGGCGACATGGCGCACGCGGTCGACGGGTTCACGGCCCAGGCCACGTCCATAGCCCTGATAGGCCATGGTGGAATCGGTGAAGCGATCGCAGAGGACGATGGCGCCACGGTCGAGCGCAGGCCACACCGTCCTGCGCAAGTGGTCGCGCCTGGCGGCGAAAACGAGCAGAAGCTCGGCGATGGCATCCCAGCGCCCCGGCTCGCCTTCCACCAGGAGGGCGCGGATCTGATCCGCGCCGACCGAGCCCCCCGGCTCCCGCGTCACCACCACGTCGTGCCCGGCGCCGCGCAGTCGCGCAGCCAGCCGAGCGACCTGAGTCGATTTGCCGGCGCCCTCGCCGCCTTCGAAGGTGATGAATTGTCCTCGCATGCGGCTACAGCCTAGCCGGGGGCCGCCCGGTTCCCAAGCGGTGCGCTCTCCCAATCTGATCGGACCGCGCTTGCATGCAGCGTCGCCGATCCGCAGGGGCATCTGTCCCGCTCCACAGACGAATAAATTTATATTCTCGACGGGCCGGAATGGGCGGAGATGCTTGCTGTCCCAAGGTCGCCCGCCTCGATTGCGAACAGGTCGGAGCGCTCCGCCCGCTTTCCGCATCCGAAGGCGATCGCTTCGCGGAGTTGCTGCAGAAGCGCCGGGCCGCCATTCTGCAGACCATCGAAAAAGAAGAAAAGCGGCTGGCCGGCCGGCCGCTTCAGGGGCAGAGATTCGCCGATGCCCAGGGCGTTGTACGGATCGAGTTTCGCGATCGGACTCGCGCCTACCTGGTCAGTCCCGGTGGTGGTACCGTCGAAGCGAACTGGGAACAGGACGGGCAGCGCGTCGTGCTGCGCCATCCGACGGTGAACACGGTTCTGGAACGGCAGGGCGCGACACTGGTGGGTGCGGGCACGACCCTTTGGCCGGTGCCGGAAGATTAACGCGCCTCAGTTGGTCCTGCTTCGAGGTGATAACGGGTGGTTCCGTCGGCATCGATCCCGTTGAGATGAGCGGCATAGCCCCATAGTTCGGCAATGTAGTTGAGCGAGGCTTTGGCGTTGTCCTCCGACAGCGGCACGCCATTCGACATGCGGTGGGTGAGGACGAGGCGCCGGTCGCCCGACAGGTCGACGTCGGTGACCTCGATATTCGGTTCGCGGAAGCCCGGATCGTATTGGCGGACCAGGGCGCGGCGGACGCCATCATAGCCACGCTCGTCATGGATCGAATCGACCAGATAGTGCGGATCGTCAGGCCGGTCCGCCAACTTGAAGAGACGCATCTTCCGCATCAGATGCGGCGACAGGTACTGAGCGATGAAGCTGTCGTCCCGATATTCCGCCCATGCGTTCTTGAGAACGCCCATGACATCGCCTTGACCGGCGATAGCCGGCATGACGGCGCGATCCTCGTCAGTCGGGGCCGAGACGATGCGTTCGATGTCACGCATCATCTCGAAGCCGAGCGCATAGGGGTTGATGCCGGAATAACGCGGGTCGTCGAAGTCCGGCTGGAAGACGACGTTCGCATGGCTCGACAGGAACTCCAGGATCGCGCCTTCTCCGATCTGCCCGCGATCGTAGAGCCGGTTCATGATGCGATAGTGCACGTAGGTGGCACACCCTTCGTTCATCATCTTGGTCTGGCGCTGGGGATAGAAGTACTGAGCCACGTTGCGGACGATCCGCACCAGTTCGCGCTCCCAGTCCTTGAGCCGCGGTGAGAACTTCTCGATGAAATAGAGCAGGTTCTCCTCCGGCAGGCCGAGGGCGGCGCGGCGGGCATCGATCTCGCCATCACTGAGCGACGCCGCCTCCTTTTTCTGCGGGAGCGTTCGCCACAGATCGTTGAAGGTCTCCTGCCGGTGCGCGAGGCGCATCTCGGCGCGCTTCTTTTCATCTGCCAGCCGTGGCCGGGAGCGGCGGCTGTAGCGATCGACTCCCTGATCCATCAAAGCGTGCGCCGCATCGAGAATGCGCTCGACGGCAGGAACGCCATGCTTCTCCTCGCAACGTGCAACATAGGCCTTGGCAAAGGACAGGTAGTCGAGAATGCCGTCCGCATCGGTCCACTCCTTGAACAGGTAGTTGTTCTTGAAGAAGTGGTTGTGGCCGAAAGCGGCGTGCGCCATCACCAGCGCCTGCATCGTCATGGTGTTGTCTTCCATGATGTAGGAGATGCAGGGGTTGGAATTGATGACGATCTCATAGGCGAGACCAGCATACCCCTTGCGATACGCTTTCTCGTCGCGGGCGAAGTGCTTCCCGAATGACCAGTGATTATAAAAGATGGGCATTCCGATCGAGGAATAGGCGTCCAGCATCTGCTCGGAAGAAATCAGCTCGATCTGGTTCGGATAGGTATCGAGGCCCAATTCGTTGACCGCGATGTCCTCGATCGCGGCAAAGGTGCGCTGGATCGTCGAGAAGTCCCAGGCAGCGCCCTGGAAGAGAAGCTCGTGCTGTCCCATCGGTGCCTCCTCCGCGGATCAAGCCGCCTTGCGACCCTTGGCGAAAAGCTGGTGAAAGACCGGGAAGATATCGGCCTTCGAGAACACCCGCTTCATGGCGAAGTTGGCGTGGCTTTCTAGCGCCGTCTTGTAGTCCCGCCAGAGGACGCTCGCGTTGTTGTCGTCCCGGAAGATGTCGACCGCCTGCTCGTCCAGCACTTCTATGTATGCGAAGTACTGGCAAAGAGGCAGAAGCTGGTCGAGCAAGCGCAGGCACGCTGCGCGGTCGCTGGAGAAGTTGTCTCCATCCGAGGCCTGGGCCGCATAGATGTTCCAGTCCTCCGGCGGGTAACGCTCGGTGATGACCCGCTGCATCTCTGCCAGCGCCGTCGAAACCACGGTGCCGCCGGTCTCGCGGCTGCGGAAAAAGGTCTCTTCGTCCACCTCCCGCGCTTCGGAGGTGTGGCGGATGAACACCACTTCGATCTTCTCGTATTTCCGCGACAGGAACAGATGCAGCAGCAGGAAGAAACGCTTCGCCAGATCCTTCATCTGCTCGGTCATCGATCCCGAGACGTCCATCAGGCAGAACATCACCGCCTGGGCCATGGGCTTGGGCGTCGGCTCGAACCGGTTGTAGCGCAGGTCGACCGGATCGATATAGGCAATGCGCTTCAGGCGGCGCACCTTGTTTTCCCGTTCCGCCCGCAGTTCGATCAGATTGTCCTCTTCTTCGGGACTCCGATCGGAACGGTCGGCGAGCCCGGCGATGGCACTATCCATCGCAGCCATCTCGGCCAGCTTCGGGCGCCCCAGCGAGATGCGGCGGGCGAAGCTCTTCCGCATCGTGCGCAACAGGCTCAGATTGTTCGGCGCGCCGGTCGCGCTGAATCCGGCGCGGGTCGTTCGAAATCCCATCGTCTCCTTCAGATGGGTCTTCGCCATATCGGGCAGTTCGAGTTCCTCGAACAGCACGTCTAGGTATTCCTCGCGGCTGAGGGTGAACTGGAAGCTGTCCTCGCCCTCCCCATCCGGGCTGCCTTCCCGCCCGCCACCGCCACCCCCGCCGCCCCGAGGCTTGGGCAAGGCGTCGCCCGCGACGTACTCCTTGTTGCCGGGAAGCACATGGTCGCGTTCGCCGCCCTGCGCCGAATGATGAAATCGCGGCTCGTTGATCCGCTTCATCGGGATGTCGACGACTTCCTTGCTGTCCACATCGCCCAGCGCGCGGTCCTTGATCGACCGCTTCACCGCTTCCCGGATGGTCTCCTTCGCCACCCGGATGAAGCGCTGGCGGTTGGTGTGCGACTTGCCTTTCGGATTTGGTCGTCGATCGATGATGTTCATGCGGGCTTGCCTCACCCCGCCTTGCTGGCGCGCATGTACCACTCGACCAGGCGGCGCGTCTGGCGGGCGGTATAGCCACGGGCCACCATGCGGGCGACGAACTCCGTGTGCTTGCGTTCGGTCTCCTTGTCGGATTTCGAGGTGAACGAGATAACCGGCAGCAGATCCTCCACCTGCGAGAACATCCGCTTCTCGACCACCTCGCGAATCTTCTCGTAGGAGGTCCAGGAGGGGTTCTTGCCGTTGTTCTGCGCCCGCGCGCGCAGCGCGAACTTCACCACCTCGTTGCGGAAATCCTTCGGATTGGCGATGCCTGCCGGCTTCTCTATCTTCGACAGTTCCTGGTCCAGCATCTTGCGATCAAACAGCTGACCGGTATCGGGATCCTTGAAGTCCTGATCCTCGACCCAGGCATCGGCATAGGCGAGATAGCGGTCGAACAGGTTCTGGCCATAATCGCCATAGCTCTCCAGATAGGCCTTCTGGATCTCCTTGCCGATGAATTCGGCATAGCGCGGCGCGAGCTCCGCCTTGATGAATTCGATGTACTGCTTCTCCATCGCCTCCGGGAACTGCGCTCGCTTGATGGACTGTTCCAGCACGTACATCAGATGCACGGGGTCGGCGGCCACTTCCTCGATGTCGAAGTTGAAGGTCTCCGACAGGACCTTGAAGGCAAAGCGCGTCGAAACCCCGTTCATGCCCTCGTCCACGCCCGCGACGTCGCGATACTCCTGCATCGACTTCGCCTTGGGATCGAGGTCCTTCAGGTTCTCGCCGTTATAGACGCGCATCTTTGAGAACAGGTTCGAGTTCTCGTGCGCCCGCAGGCGCGACAGCACGCAGAATTGCGACAGCATGTCGAGCGTGGCCGGCGCGCAGGGTGCCTTCGCCAGTTCGCTAGACTCAACCAGCTTCGTGTAAATCTCTCCCTCTTCCTGGGCGCGCAGGCAGTAGGGCACCTTGACCACGCAGATGCGGTCGATGAAGGCCTCGTTGTTCTTGTTGTTCTTGAAGGTCTGCCACTCGGCCTCGTTCGAATGCGCCAGCACGATGCCCTGGAAGGGAATGGCGCCCACGCTCTCGGTGCCGACGTAGTTGCCTTCCTGCGTCGCCGTCAGCAGCGGGTGCAGCATCTTGATCGGCGCCTTGAACATCTCGACGAATTCGAGCAGTCCCTGCGTCGTGATGTTGAGGCCGCCGGAGAAGGAATAGGCGTCCGGGTCGGACTGGCTGAAGAACTCGAGCTTGCGGATATCAACCTTGCCGATCAGAGACGAGACGTCCTGATTGTTCTCGTCGCCGGGCTCCGCCTTGGCGATACCGATCTGATTCAACTTCGAGGGGTAGAGCTTGACGACGGTGAACTTGGAGATGTCGCCGCCAAACTCCTTGATGCGCTTCACCGCCCAGGGCGACATCAGACCCGTCAGGTGCCGGCGCGGGATTCCGTACTTCTGCTCGAGCACGCCGGCCATGCGCTCCGGATCGAACAGGCCGAGCGGGCTTTCGAACACGGGACTGATCTCATCGCCCGCCTTCAGCACGTAGATGGGCAGCTTCTCCATCAGCGTCTTCAGCCGCTCGGCCAGAGAAGACTTGCCGCCGCCCACGGGGCCGAGCAGATAGAGGATCTGCTTGCGCTCCTCCAGCCCCTGGGCGGCATAGCGGAAGAAACCGACGATCCGCTCGATCGTCTCCTCCATGCCGTAGAAATCGTCGAAGGCGGGATAGCGCTTGATCGACCGGTTCATGAAGATCCGGCCGAGGCGCGGAT
This sequence comes from bacterium, assembly GCA_022844005.1. Taxonomy (GTDB): domain Bacteria; phylum Pseudomonadota; class Alphaproteobacteria; order Ferrovibrionales; family Ferrovibrionaceae; genus Desertibaculum. Next base: position 11,178 of record JALHMN010000059.1, read on the forward strand.
CCTGCGCCGTGTCGATCACCTTCGGCTCGCCGATCGCGGTCACCATGCGTTCGGCGGCGGTGGCGAAGGTCGAGGGGTCCTCGCGACACTGGTTCAGGTAGTCGCGTAGCGACAGCTCGGTCTGCTTCCGATCCTCGTAGATGCTGGAATAGAGTTCAAAGACGTCGGACGACTGGCTCATCATGGAAGGGGCCCTGCGCCGTTGGGGAAAGAGCACGGGCGGCGGTAGCGGCTGGCACGACGCCCGTCGGATCATCCGGGTCGGTCGGGACCGGGATGAGATGAGTGATGCGCGGCGCATTCACTGGCGGAATGTCGTCGCGCAAAGCGTCCCCCCTCGGATCTTCTGTCATGCGGCGCGCGCGCGCCCTGCCCGGCGCCTGCGATCGCCGGTCGGCGAATGGATTGCTCGAAACGTCATGGAGGAATGGCCGGACGGTGGGCAAAAGCCCGGAGGCCGGAGAATGCCCATCGGTCCGGATCGGACACTGGGCGATCCCGTGATGGTCTGGCTGGTCCCAAATGCGCGACTGCAGCATCGTGACGCCTTCTCATCTAACGCCGCCGCTTCGCCGAGACGAATCGACGGCCGTCGCAGACAGTTTGAAGCTTATGCTCCAAGAATCTAGATATGTTTAACGCTACTCCGAACAAGTGCCTCCGGTCACGCTTGCATGATTTCCATGCACGGCGCGGGCCAAAAGCTCACGCCGTGAACTGTCGATGCAAGCGATTGGTTGCCCGACAATCAGATATTCCGTGACTGGGGCCAAACGGCGGCCAGAAGAAGGCGGCGGCCGCCGGTTCGCACGCTGTCCCGCGCGCTCAGGGCGCGCCGTCGTCGCCTGGTTCGACGGCGATGATCTCCGCCACGCCCGGCCCGGCGCGCACGCTGTCCCCCACCTGCCGGTTGATCAGTGCGCGGGCGACTGGCGAGGGATAGGAGATGAGCCCCTGTGCCGGATCGGCCTCGTCCAGACCGACGATGCGGAAGGAACTGCGCCGCCCGTCTTCGCGCTCCAGCGTGACGCGATGCCCGAAGCGCACCTCGCGCGTATCCGCCGGGGTCGGGACGACTTCCGCGCTGGCGAGCCGCGCCGACCAGTACCGATGATCGCGGGCGGCCTGCGCCTGCCCGACGCGGTCTCCGGCGGCCTGCGCTTTGCTCAACAGCGAACGCGCGCGCGCCTCCTCCGCCTCGATCAGGCGCAGGCCCCGGGCGGTGACGAAGTTGCGTTCCGGACTGATCGGACGATCAGGGACCTCATCGATGAAGTCCTGGCCGTCGACCTCCTTGATGAAGGCTCTGCTCATCCCCGGAGAGATAGGGCGGTCGTCTGTAGAAATCGAGGGCGGTGCTCGATCAGTTGCGCAGTCGCACCACCGCGAGCGCGACGCGCCCCGCGACGAGCCGCGCGGTGCCGCGGGCGGGGAGATCGAAGCGCAGCGCCGCATCCGCCTGCAAGGAAACGCACCGCCCGCCGGTCTCGATCTCCGCGCCCCGCCATGCATGGATCAGCACAATTCCCTCCGGCAGATCGAGCGCGGCCGGCGCCTCGTGGAAGCTGAGCGCGCTCTCGGCCAGGGTCCGGTCCGCCAGCAGGTTGAGCACGCCCACAGGCCCGCGCGTCAACTCGCTTTCGATGCGCCATTCGCCGGAAAACCGGACCGGCTGGAACGGCCGGCGGACGTCGAGGCTCTTCTCACCGGCCGGGTGCAGCAGCAGCCCCTCACCCTCGATCACCGCCAGATGCCGATCGAAGCCGCCGAGATCGGAGAATGGGCCGGGATGTTCGATCCGGGTCCGGCCGAAGCGCCAGATCATACCTTCCCAGCCACCTATCGTCGCGCCGGGGCGGTAGGCATCGGCGATGTCGACGGTGACGCCGCCGCCGTTCTTCCAGGGGGTACGACGATAGCCTGCGGGATCGAGAAGAAGTGGAGCGTTCGATGTCATTGCCCCATGTTAGTGCGGCGCCTTGCCGGCGGCGAGGCCGCGGCGCATCACGCGAAATCGCCTTGTCCGCGCGCGGCCCGGCCCTAGGATGACCGCAGAGGGGATGATGGCGCGGCGGCGGCGCCCTGGTGGGGTTCATTCGATGCATGAGGACGAAGGCGCGCCCGCGTTCTGGGCCGCCAGGGTATCGCGCTATCTCGCCTGGGCCGCCGGCGCGATTCTTCTGGTCGGTTGCGCCGGGTCGATCACGCTCGACGTGGTCCTGCGTTATTTCCTGAACCGCACGGTGCTCGAGAGTTTCGAGGTGTCGGGCTATGCTTTCGCTGCCGCCGTCGCGCTGGGCATGGCCTATACCGTCGCCTGCAAGTCCAATATCCGCATCGACCTCATCGCCCGCAAGCTGCCGCGCGGCCCTCGTGTCGCGCTCGACGTGATGGCGCATCTGGCCATCCTGCTGGTGGCCGGCACCATCGCCTGGTACGCCGGATGGACCTGGGCTGAGTCGCTCAGGCTCGATGCCAAGTCGATAAGTTCGCTGCAGGTGCCGCTCGTGCTGCCGCAGGGGATCTGGCTGCTGGGCCTGCTGTGGTTCGCCGTGTTTTCGCTGCTCGTGGCCGGGCGTTCGGCGCTGCTGCTTCTGAAGCGCGATATCGACGGCGTGGCTGGCCTGATCGGCCCGGCCACCCTCGAGGAGGAGATCGAACAGGTCGGCGCCCCGCCGGGAGACCCCCGATGATCCTGCACGCGCTGCTGGGTCTCGGCCTGCTGCTGGTCCTGAGCATTCCGATCGCCGCGACGCTCGGCCTGCTCGGCTTCTGGCTGCAGGCGAAGTTCGCCTTCTTCCCGATGACGGGCGTCATCGGCGAGATCGCCTGGAACACCTCGACCGAGTTCGTGCTGATCGCCGCCCCCATGTTCATCATGATGGGAGAGCTGATGCATCGCTCCGGCGTCAGCCGTCGGCTGTTCAATGCGCTGACGCCCTGGTTCAACTGGCTGCCCGGCCGGCTGATGCATACCAACATCGCCGCTGCGGCCATCTTCGCCGCCACCTCCGGTTCCTCGGTGGCGACGGCCGCCACCATCGGCACGGTGGCGATCCCCAACATGAAGGCCGGCGGCTACAGCCAGCCCCTGTTCCTGGGTACCATCGCCGCCGGCGGCACGCTCGGTATCCTCATTCCGCCCAGCATCAACATGATCATCTACGCCGTGCTGTCGGATACCTCGGTCACCAGTCTGTACGCCGCCGGTTTCATTCCGGGCTTCGTCCTCGCAGGCCTCTTCTCGCTCACCGTATTGCTGGCCTGCCTCTTCCGGCCGGCCTGGGGCGGCCCGGCCATCACCGATACCGGCCTGTGGGCGGCTCGCCTCGCCGGGCTGATCCATCTGTTGCCGCCGCTCGGTCTCTTCCTGGTCGTCGTGGGTTCGATCTATGCCGGTCTCGCCACGCCCACGGAAGCGGCGGCGCTCGGGGTGATGGCGGCGCTGGCGCTGGCCGCGGCCAATGGCGGCCTCTCCTGGGCGACCCTTCTGGGGGCCTTCGAAGGCACCGTACGCACGACCTGCATGGTCATGCTGATCGTCATCGCCGCCTTCTTCCTGAACTTCGTCGTCGTCGGCATCGGTCTGGTCAAGGTCCTGACCGATGTGATCGTAGGCCTCGGCTGGCCGCCGCTCGCCGTGCTGCTGGCGATCATCGCCTTCTACCTGCTGCTGGGCTGCGTCATGGAGACGCTGTCGATGATGATCGCCACGACCGCCGTGGTGGTGCCGATCATCACCGCCCTCGGCTACGACCCGGTTTGGTGGGGTGTCGTCTTCATGATCCTGATGGAGGCCGCGCTGATAACGCCGCCCATCGGCCTCAACCTCTTCGTCGTGCAGTCCGTCCGCGGCGGCGGCCCCTTCTCGGACATCTGCCTCGGCGCCCTTCCCTTCGTCGCCGCGATGCTGGTGATGATCGGCCTCCTGATCGCCTTCCCCGACATCGCGCTCTGGCTGCCGTCGGTGCTCAACCCGCAACGCTGACCAACCCAAGGAGAACAGGAATGAAAAGACTGGCTATTGCTTCGGCGCTGATCGCGTCGGCCCTCGGCTTGGCGGCGCCGGCCTCCGCGCAGGGACTGCCGGAGACCAAGTTCAATCTGGTGGGTTCGATCGGCAACCTGTCGATGTACACCCAGCAGGAAGTGCCGTTCTGGACCAAGACCATCCGGGAAAAGTCCGGCGGCGCCATCCAGGTCGACATCAAGCCCTTCACCGAACTCGGCCTCAAGGGCGGCGAGATCTTCCGCCTGGTCAGCGCCGGGACGCTGCCGATGGCAACGACCGTCCTCAACTACAACACCGGCGAGATGCCGATCAACGAAGCCGCCGATCTCGTCGGCCTGGTCGGTTCGGTCGAGGAGCTGCGCAGCCTGGCGAATGTCGCCCGCGACATGCTGGCGACCGAGTACGAAACCAAGCATGGGGTGAAGCTCCTCGGCTTCGGTTCCTATCAGGCCCAGGTGATCTACTGCCGCGACAAGATCGGCGGCCTCGCCGACCTCAAGGGCAAGAAGGTGCGCGCCTCCGGAATCTCCCAGCAGGCCTTCGTCACCTGGCTGGGCGGCTCGCCGCTCAACATCGCCTTCGCCGAGGTGCAGCCGGCGCTGGCCAAGGGCGTAGTCGATTGCGCCATCACCGGATCGCTCTCCGGCTACAAGTCGAAGTGGCACGAGGCGGCCACGCATCTCCTCCCCATGCCGGTGAACTTCGGCCTCGCCGCCACCACGGCCAATCTCGCCTGGTGGAACAAGCTCGACCCGCGCGTGCAGGCGCTGATCGCCAAGGAAGTGCGCGTGCTGGAGGACGACATCTTCAAGCAGGCGGCGACGGAGACCGCGATCGGTGTCGCCTGCAACACCGGCGGCACCTGCCCCGAGGGTGCGCCGGCCAAGATGGTGCTGGTGCCGGTCACCGATGCCGATCAGGCGCTGCGCAAGAAGGCCTTCGCCGAGGCGGTGCTGCCCGATTTCGCCAAGCGTTGCGGCGCCGATTGCGTCACCCGCTGGAATGCCACCGTGGGCAAGGCCGTCGGCATCACCGCCAAGGCGCCCTGATCCGGTTCCCGGCCGGGCCGAAATGCGAAACCGCCGCGGGCGCATTGCCCGCGGCGGTCCGCCATCCTGATCCGTCCGGCTGTCAGCCTTCCATCGGCGGAAGGCCCATCGTCTTCACCCGGTACTCTTCCCAGTACTTCATCCAGGCCTCTTCCGCGTCGGCCTTGTTACCGGCGGCGGCGAACTTCTTGCGCGCATCTGCCCAGCCGGCCTGGACCTTCTTCAGCCGCGCCAGACGGGCGTCCTGCCAGGCCTGGTGATCGGCCGTCCACCACCCCTTCTCCTTGATGTAGCGGATCGAGCCCTCGTGCCAGGGCGCATCGGCCGGCGGCTTGCCTGAGATGTTGGGGGCCCAGTTGGCGGCGCTGCCGGTGATTCCCTTGATCAGATCCATCGATTCGTCGATCGATTTCACCAGCGCATAGACCTCGTCGGCGCTGGTATTGGCATAGGTGGCGATGATCGGATAGCGATAGCCGACCAGATCGAGCGGCTTGTCCTTCGAAATGCCGGCGCCGGCTGTTTCCTTGTAGGGCTCGAAGAAGTCCGCCACCTGGCGGATACGGTCCCAGCCGGTCTTGTCGCCGGGCGGGAACTGCGGCCAGACCAAGCCGCGCGGGCTCGCCTCGATCTCGCGCATGTTGGCCGAGGTCGTCACGCTGCTGAAACTATCCAGCTGGTTGTTGATCACCGCGGTCTTCATCGCGTTGTAGCTGCCGAACCAGACGACTTCCACGTCCTTCCGGCTGAGCCCGGCAAAGCTCAGATAGGCGTCGGTCTTCACGTTCACCGACGGGTTGCCCTTCACATAGCCGATGCGCTTGCCCTTGAGGTCGGCCATCGTCTTCACGCCGATGTCGCCCGCCGTCGCCATGGCGTTGGAAGCGGGGCGCGCGAGAGCCACGCGCACATCCTGCGGCCCCCAGGCCGAAGCGGCGAAATCGAAGGTCCCTTCGGCCGAGAAATAGAGCTCATTGGCGAGGAAGCCGTAATTCGCCTTGCCCTGCTGCAACGGCAGCAGCCGGCCGATGGACGTGCCCGAGGGAACGATGCGCACCCGCATGGGATGCTTCTTCATCAGCGCGTCGGCGATGCCCGAGGCTTCGGCATATCCCGACGATCCGAGATCGTAGGCGGTCCAGACCGAACTGTCGGGCAGTTTCTGCGCCCGGGCCAGTTTGCTGCCGGCAACGGCCATCGCGGCGGAGCCGATCAGCACGTCTCTGCGTCTCACCATTTTTGTCTCTCCCTGTTGCTTCTGCGTGGCTGTTTTATGGACACTGGCAATTCGCGGCCGGCACGTCAAACTGGCCCGACAAGAGCACGCTGCAAAAAAATGCGGCAGGGAGACAGGGAGACAGCGCCTATGACAGGCAAGACGGAATCCGTCGCCTTCGAACTCGCCCCCATGGACGGGGGCCGCGACCGCCTCGCGGGACCCTCCTACGGGCTGGCGCTGACGCTCGGCGTGGCGGGCATCGCCATGACGATCAACCAGACCTTCAACCTGAACGTCTTCGGCGGCCCGATCATCGACACGTCCTTCTACTACGTGATGCTGGGCCTGTTCCTGTCGATCGCCTTCCTCGCCTATCCGGCCCGCAACGCCGACCGAACCGCCATACCCTGGTACGACTGGCTGCTGTTCGCCGCGACCATCGCCGGCTGCGCCTTCCTCGCCTGGAACGGCGGGCGGATCGTCTCCGAAGGTTGGGACCTGCGCGCGCCGATGGAGGCGGTCGTCGTCGCCGGGCTCGTCTGCGCGCTGGCGCTCGAAGGCGTGCGCCGCGCCGGCGGGCCGGTCCTGTTCGGCCTCTGCCTCCTCTTCGCCGCCTATCCGATGTTCGCCGAGGAGATGCCGGGCTTCCTCTGGGGGCCGGGCAGCAACTTCGCCGAAACCCTGAGCGCGCATGCCATGGGCGTGGAGAGCATCATCGGCGTGCCCATGCGTACCGTGGCCTCGCTCTTGGTGGGCTTCCTGATCTTCGGCTCGGCGCTCGTGGTCACCGGCGGCGGTGAATTCTTCATGGCGCTGGCGGTGGCGCTGATGGGCCGCACGCGCGGCGGTCCGGCCAAGGTGGCGGTGCTGTCCAGCGGCTTCTTCGGATCGCTGTCGGGCAGCGTGATCTCGAACGTCGTCACCACCGGCCAGATCACCATCCCGACGATGAAGCGAACCGGCTATCCGGCGCATTATGCCGGCGCGGTCGAAGCCTGCGCCTCGACCGGCGGCGCGCTGATGCCCCCCGTCATGGGGGCCGTCGCCTTCATCATGGCCGAGTTCCTGAACGTCTCCTACGCCACGGTGATGATCGCGGCGATCGTGCCGGCCGTCCTCTACTACGCCGCACTGCTGCTCCAGGCCGACCACTACGCCGCCGCCCATGGGCTTAAGGGACAGGCGCCGGAGGAGATACCTCCCCTCCTCCCGGTGCTGCGCCAGGGCTGGCACTTCCTCTTCAGCCTCGGCCTCCTCACCTACCTCCTCCTGGTGATGAAGCGCGAGGCGCTGGCGCCCTATATCGCCACGGCCGTCCTGATCGGCACCTCGATGATCTTCGGCGCCAAGCCCTTCCGCCTGTCGGCGCTGCGCGACCTCGCCATGGACAGCACGCGCAACATCCTGAACGTGGTCGCCATCCTGGCCGGCGTCGGCTTCATCGTCGGCTCGCTCTCCTATACCGGCGTGGGCGGCGCCTTCTCGCGCGAACTGCTGCAGTTCGCCGGCGGCAACATCATCCTGCTGCTCGTCTTCGGCGCCATCACCAGCTTCATCCTCGGCATGGGGATGACCTCCAGCGCCTGCTACATCTTCCTCGCGGTGACGCTCGGACCGGCGCTGATCGAGGGCGGCCTCAATCCCATCGGCTCGCATCTCTTCATTCTGTACTGGGGCCTGATCAGCTTCATCACGCCGCCGGTGGCGCTCGCCGCCATCGCCGCCGCCAGCATCGCCGGGGCCGATGCCTGGCGCACCGGCATCTGGGCGATGCGGCTCGGCATGATCAATTTCTTTCTGCCCTTCCTTTTCGTGCGCAACCCGACGCTGCTCCTGATCGGCGAACCGCTCGCCATCGCCCATGACGTGATCTCGGCGGCGGCCGCGATCTGGCTCTTGGCCGGCGGCACCGAAGGTTGGCTCTATGGCGTCGGCCGGATCGGCTGGCTGTCGCGGGCCGCCCTCCTCACCGGCGCCGCCACGCTCCTGGTGCCGGGGCTCACCACCGATCTCATCGGGCTGGGGCTGCTCACCTGCGTCTACGGCGGCAACATCGTCGCCCGCCGGCGCGCCGTGGCAGCGCGCGGTTGAGCGCGGCGGCCATCAGCTCTCCATCGTCCCGAGCAGGGTCGAGATCTTGATGGTCGCGAAGTTCGAGAACGTGTCGGAGACCGCATAGGGCAGAAGGATCATGTCGCCGTGCCGCATGGCGCCGCAGGTATAGACGACGTTGGGGACATAGCCTTCTCGTTCCGAGGGGTCGGGCCGCACCAGCGGCTCACGCGATCGAGCCAGCACCTTCGAAGGGTCGGTCTTGTCGAGGAGGGCTGCTCCGATCGAGTACTTGCGTACCGGCCCCACGCCGTGGGTCAGCAGCAGCCAGCCCTCCTCCAGCTCGATCGGCGAACCGCAATTGCCGATCTGCACGAACTCCCAGGGAAATTTGGGCTTCAGGATCGGTTCCCCGCCGTTCCAGGTGTAGAGATCGTCCGAATAGATCAGGTAACAGTTCTCGTTGTCCTGCCGCCCGATCATGGCGTAACGGCCGTTGATCCGGTGCGGAAACAGCGCCATGCCCTTGTTCCGCGCCGCCGTGCCGTTCAGGGGCGACATCTTGAAGGAGAGGAAATCGCTGGTCTCGATCAGTTCCGACCGAATCGCCCGGCCGCTATAGGCGGTGTAGGTCGCATAGAAGACCCGCCGCCCCTCGTCGTTGAACTCGACGAAGCGGGCATCCTCGATGCCGTTCGACTGGGTTAGGGTGATGGGGAAGATCAGCCGCTCGCTGATGTCCTCGTCGGTCTTGAACACGATTTCGACCGTGTCTCCCTCGGGCCCTGGAACCCTGCTCAGCACTTTGGGCACCGAGGCCAGGCGGGCCGCCGGATCGACACTCACCCTGCCGTCCGCGGTCACACAGCCGGAGCGGAAGGTGAGCGACGACACATGCCCCTCCCCCACGGCGCGGAGGCTGAGGATGAAGCGGCATCCGCCTTCCGGGGCACCTGTCTGATCGGGATGGCAGACGATGCTCGGATTGAACAGCGCCGAGGCCTCGAAGGAGTATTCGTGCAGGAAATACGCACCGACCAGCCGGCGCTGAATCTTGCTGAAGACGCTATGGGGCGCGAAGGCATCTTCCATCTCGTCGGCCCGGGCCTCGAAGGTTTGCAGAAGATTTCGATGCCGTCCCTGGAAGTTTTCCAGCACCTCGGCGAGCTGGCTCGCCGCCACCTCGGGATCGAGCGCCAGGACGCGGTCGACGATGTGGTTCGCCCGGGTCTTGTCGGTGGGATTGAGGTCGCGGGGTTCGGTGGTCGGCTTGAACGGACGCACGACCACCCGCGCCGGATCGGGTCGCAGGTGCAGGGCTTGCCGGTTCAGAAAGGTTATAAGTGACAAAGGGATCCTCGGTTCGATGGGCCGCAATTCAGGCCCGCTATACCAGCCTCGGTGTGAATCTCGCTCGGACTGCGCCCTGGCGGGCGAGCTGGCGCATGTCTGCCAGTCCGAGCAGATAGGAGACGACGGATTCGCCCCCCCGGTTTTCATTGGGGCGGTCGGGGTGCAGCCCGTCGCGGCAGCTCCCGGTTTCCAGGTCGACCAGCGCGACGGCGAGATCATTGTCCCCCAGGAACCAGGCGAAGGCGCGCCCTGCCTCCACCTCCCAGTCCGTGTCACCGTCCGCCCGCAACCCCGCAAGGCAGGCGGCAATGCTCGCCGTCGCCTCCAGGGGCTGCTGGTCGAAGGCGCGCGGTGCCTGCCGGCGGTCGCTGAAACTATCCGTGCCGATGGGGCGAAAGAAACCTGCGGGCGCGGTCTGGCGCAGCATCAGCCAGCGCAGCGATCGAATGCCCGCCTCGACATAGGCGGAAACATCGAGCGCCATACCGGTGACGATCAAGGCCTGCGACAATCGGGCGTTGTCATAGGCCAGCCCCTCTTCGAACCATGTCCAATCCGCGGTTTCCACGGCGGACAGGATGGCCATCAGCCGGTCGGCCAGAAGCCGCCGCAGGTGCGCCGGCGCCGAGGCTTCACCCGCGGGGGTCGAGCAATAGGCGTCCAGGCCGATGAGTGTGAAGGCCCAGGCACGAGGCGATCCGAAGCTCTCCACCACCGGCAAGGCCTCCATGAACAAGGCCGCCGCCCAGCGCCGCCGGGACGGACTGGAATCGCTTCGCGTGGCTTCGCCGAGGGCCCATAGCGTGCGTCCGTGACTGTCCTCCGACCCCATGTCTTCCAGCCAGCGGCGGTCGAAGCTCATGAAGTTGCGGAATCGCCGCGTGTCCGGATTCCAGGCGTGCTGGATGAAGGCCGCCAGCCGCGTGGTCAACAAGTCGGACAGGGGTTGCTCGCCCGGACCGTTGAGGGCGCAAGACAGCAGCAAGGCCCGGGCATTGTCGTCGACGCAGTAACCGTGCGATCGATCGGGAACGCAATGCAGGGCGTGCTGGAACAGCCCCGTATCGTCGCACATCGAGAGCAGATGTCCGATCCGCATCGGTGGCGGGACATCGATCGGCGGGATCGTCGGACCCAGCGCCGGCCGCGTGATCACCCGGAGGCGATGGCCGCGCCGCGCCGCTTCGAAGGTCGCGAGATAGCGTTCCGCGGTGCGCCCCCAGGTCATCGACCGGCTGCTGGCATAGGCCCGCGCCCGCATGCTCAGGCGCCGTTCGTCGTTGGTGAGCAGGCTCGCGATCTCGCGGCCGATGGCGTCGGAATCGCCGAAGGGCACCAAGATGCCGCGGCCCTCGGCCAGCAGTTCGCGGGCGTGCCAGTAGGGTGTCGACACCACCGCCTTTCCTAAGCCGAAGCTGTAGGCGAGCGTTCCCGATGTCATCTGCGCTTCGTTCAGGTAGGGCGTGACATAGACATCGCACATCGAGATGAAGCCCAGCAGCGTTGCCTGGTCGACGAACTGGTCGAGGAACACGACATGACCTTCCACCCCCAGTTCGCGCGCTCGCGCCTGCAGGCTCTCGCGATAGGTCTCGCCCTCCTGGCGGACGAGGTTGGGGTGTGTCGCGCCGAGCACGACATAGACCGCGTCGGGCCGGCTCTTCAGGATCTCCGGCATGGCATCGATCATGACCTCGATGCCTTTGTTGGGTGAGAGAAGACCGAAGGTCAGGATCACCCCCCGGCCGGCGAAGCCGTGCCGTGCCTTCGCCTCGTCCGGTTCGACGAACGGGAAATCCGGAATCCCGTGCGGAATGACCTCGATCTTCTCTGCCGGAACCCGGTAGACGCTCGACAGCAGCTCGCGGCCCTTCTCCGCCATGACGACGATCGTGGCCGAGCTCTCGATCACCCGTTCCATGACATTCCGCTGCGCCGGTGTCGGCCGGGCCAATACGGTGTGAAGCGTGGTCACCACCGGCATGCTGAGGCGCGAGAGGAGCCCGGTTACATGTCCGCCGGCGTCGCCGCCGAAGATGCCGAATTCATGCTGCAGCGAGACCACCTCGTATCGCGCCCCGTTCAGGAATTCGGCCGCGCGTCCGTAGTCGCCGTACCTGTCGTCGTTGACCTGCAGCCGGACGACCGATGGATAGGCATAGGTATGCTCGTGATCGGTCATGGCGACGATGCCGGTCTCCACATCGGCATCCGACCCCGCGATCGCCTCCTGCAGGTCGGTGGTGAAGGTGGCGATGCCGCAGCGGCGGGGCAGCGAGTTGCCGATGAAGGCGATCCGATTGAGCCCGCTCATGCGTGTGCTCCCGTGGTCTGCTTCGAAGGGACGAGGAGCGCTCGGACATGCGGGGGGAGAAGCGCGGTCTCGGGAAACGCCGGATCGCTTTCCCTCGCTTCTGCCCGGCACAGAAGATCCTCACAGGGCTTGTCGCCGGCATAGGCCAGCAGGCAGCGCGCGCCCTGCGGGCCGGCCTCGATGCCGGTGTCCTCCGCGTCCAGGAACACGGCATCGCCGACGCCGGCATCCAGCGACCCGATCCGGACCTGCCCCTCGATCACGAGCGCCCAGGTCTCCGCCTTCACCCGGAGCGTCCAGGTCGAATTCGGCGGCAGCTTCGTTCGCTCGAGCACGAAATGCGGGCCGGCAACCAGCAGCGACCGCGCGTCACCGAGCGAGCGGCTCGCAACCTGGACCCGTGCCGGGCCCATCTGCGCCGCCCCCACCGCCTGGTCGACATGCAGTTCCCGCGCCCGCCCATGGTCGAACAGCCGGAATGTCGTATCGCTGCGCTGCTGGATCTCCGCCACCACCAGCCCGGCGCCGATCGCGTGGATGGTGCCTGCGGGCACGACGACGACGTCGTCCTTCTCGACGGGGCGCCAGTTCACCAGGGCCGCGATCGAACCGTCCATGATCGCCGCGCGCAATTCGCTCGGGCTGACCTGGCGGTTCAGCCCGAGCGCGATCCTGGCGCCCGGCAACGCGGCGAGGATGTACCACGCCTCGTTCTTGCCGTTGGCGAGGCCGATCGACCGCGCATAGGTATCGTCCGGATGCACCTGGATGGAAAGCATCGCTTCCGTGAACAAGATTTTGAGCAGCAGCGCCGGCTCGATCGCGTGGTCCATGGCGCGCTGGAACCAGACTTCCCCGATCGCGGTCCCGGCGGGGCGAATGTCGCTCCACGGCCTCAGATCGGTGCTGCCCCAGGGCTTTTGTACCGCTTGCGCGCGGGCATGTTCGATCGCCATCTCGCTCTCCTGACTGCTTCCGCTCGGATCGGGTCACCGGGCCATGCGAAAGAAATGGGACGGCCGCCGGCGGACGAACGGCCCCATGCCGTCGCGACCTGCACCGCCCTTGGGTGTCGCGGAATCGATGTGATCGTGGACTCGGATCCAGGGGGAGCGAAGCCGCCCACCGTGGAAGTCACGTTCTCAGGCAGAGCCCCTGAGGCCCGGTTGCGCGATCATCCGCGCAAAGACAATTCATTTGACCGGGGCCGGTTCCCCAACTTGGTCCCATATATTTAGAATTACAACACTTCCTTGAAATTGTTGTTGGCAGACGCAAGAAATAAGAGAATAAATAAATAATATTCATATGGAACCATATGCCGAAACCGGAAACGGCGCCGCGTGGAAAAGCGGGCAAGGCACGCTCACCTCCTTACCCGTCATCGGCATTCTCGCTCCGATCCTATGCGCGCGGCCAGGTCCCGGCGTAGGGCCGCGCCAGCGCCCGCTCGACCATCTCCAGCCTGTCCTGGCCGTAGAACATGTCGCCGTCGACGAAATAGGTCGGCGAGCCGAAGACCGAGCGGCGGATCGCCTCCTCGGTATTGGCCCGGTAGATCGCCAGCACGGCCTGCGATCCCGCCGCCTCCAGCAGCGGCGCCGGGTCGATGCCGGCATCGCGCCCGATGCCGGAGAGCGTGGCCGGATCGGCCAGGTCGGCGTCCCGCCGCCAATGTGCCTCCAGCAGCGCATGCGCCAGCGCGTCCACGTCCAGCCCCGCCTCGATCGCGGCGATCAGCATGCAGTTGGGCAGCGTGATGTCGTTGGCGTGATGCGTCGGGATGCGCCCGATCCAGGGCGCGCCCCGCTCCTCGCTCCAGCGCTCGATCTCGCGGCCGAAGAAATAGGCCCGGTGCGCGGCGCTGCGCTTTCCGAACGGCGCCGCTCCGCCCTCGGCCACCACCCGGCGCAGGTCGACCGGCTTGTGCGCGATCCGCCGCCCCGCCGCCTGGGCGATGGCCATGAAGCGCGCCGAGCCCAGATAGGCGAAGGCCGAATGCGCGGCATAGAAATATTCGATGGTCTTCAAGAAAGCCTCGCCAGATGGATGTGCCCCTTGCCCAGGGTAGCTGCAGGGCGCGAACAGCTAAAGGGTACCGGCAACAGCCTACTCGGCGGCCTGATCCTGCTGAAGGATGAGGCGCGCGATGAACTGCGTCTTTGTCGATGCGTGCTGGATATCGTAGCCAACAGGCTGATCGTCCTCCCCGAGGTCGACCATGACGTCTTCCTCAATCTCAACCGTGCGGCGGGATGGCAAAGGACGCACTTCGACATACAGGCTGTCGGTGGATTTGTCGTAGCTGGTCTTCATGGCGTGAAAGGGCTTTGTCCGGAAGGCCCTATTTCTTTCCCCAGACCAGATAGGCGGCCGCGCTGAGCGCCCGCTGGGGGAAGCCTTGCTTTGCCACATCGGCCGTCGCGATCAGCGGGAACTGCTTGGGCTCCATGCCCTCGCCGGTCACGTCCAGCACCCCGATCGGCTGGCCCACGGCGATCGGCGCCGCGATCGGCCCTTCGTAGCGCAGCGTCACCTTCACCGTCCGCGCCGCCGGGCGCGGCACGGTCACCGCGACGCTCTGCGCGCTGGCGAGGCTCACCGTCGGCTTCTGGCCCAGCCACACTTCGGCATTCTCGATCGTCGCCCCGGCCACGGCCACCGGCACGGTGGCGAATTCGCGGAAGCCCCAGTCGATCAGGCGCTCGGCCTCGCGCGAACGCTGGTTCATGCTGCCGAGGCCGTTCACCACCAGGATGATCCGCCGGTCGCCGCGCTTCACCGAGGCGGTGAGGCCATAGCCGGCGGCTTCCGTATGGCCGGTCTTCAGCCCGTCGGCGCCGATGTTCTTGTAGAGCAGCGGATTGCGGTTGCCTTGCTTGATCGGCCTCTTCGTCTGCTCGTCGACGCCGTAGGTGAATTCCTTCTCGCTGTAATAGCCGTAATACTGCGGGAAGCGCTCGATCAGCGCGCGGGCCAGGATGGCGAGTTCGCGCGGCGTCATCACATGCTCGGGGTCGGGCCAGCCCGATGCGTTCTTGAACACGCTCTTCGGCATGCCGATCTCGCGCGCCTTCTTCGTCATCGTTTCCGCGAAGGCTTCCTCGCTACCGGCGAGGCCCTCGGCCAGCACGATGCAGGCGTCGTTGCCGGACTGCACGATCATGCCGCGCAGCAGATCCTCCACCTTCACCCGGCTGCCCAGCTGCACGAACATCTTCGAGCCCTGGATGCGCCAGGCCCTTTCCGACACCGGCAGCTCGTCGTCCAGCTTCAGCTCGCCCTTGGCGAGCTTCTCGAACACCATATAGGCGGTCATCAGCTTGCTCATCGAGGACGGCGGCATCAGCTCGTCCCCCGCCTTGTCGAGCAGCACCGTGCCGGTCTGCTCGTCGATCATGATCGCCTGCTTCGCCTCGGTGGCGACGGTCGGCCACTGGCCGGGCCCGGCGGGCGGCGATGCCGGCTGCGCGGCCTGTGTCTTGCCTTGGGCGGGCTGATTCTTCTTCGCCTGCGCGCCGGCCTCGGCGGCGAGGAAGGGCAGCGCCGCCAGCAGGAGCAGCGCCATCCATCGCGGCTGGCGGACGAAGGCAGGTGAGCGGTCGGGGCTCGGTCGCATGGGTTGGCCTCCCTCAAGGCTGGGCATCGGGCGGCGGCGGCTCAGTCGACGACGATACGGGCATCCTGCTGGCCGGTGGCGATCACTTGCGCGAGAGCCCGGTCGGCCTCGTCGACGCTGGCCAGCGGTCCGACCCGCACGCGGTAGTAGTCGGTGCCGGCCACGTTGGCGTTCATCACCCTGACCGGCCCGATCGGCGACAGCCGGGCCGACAGGCGATTGGCGTTGTCGAACTGGGTGAAGGCGCCGGCCTGCACGAAGATCGCCGTCTGCTTCACCGGCGTCTGGCGCACGGTCTGCTTCTGCAGGTCGATCGGCCCCGCCTCGCCGGCGCCCAGAACCGCCGTGGCCGGCGGCTGCGCCG
>JALHMN010000060.1 GCA_022844005.1 bacterium
TCGATATCGAGGCGGCCCGCGCCTTGATCCTGGACACGGCGCGGAAGCGCGACCGCGGCGAGGACGTGACCATGGAAGTCTCGCTCTGCAAGTACCTGGCGACCGAGATGTGCGGGCGGGTGGCCGACCGGGTGGTGCAGATCTTCGGCGGCCAGGGCTATGTGAAGGAACGGATCATCGAGCAGTTCTATCGCGATGTCCGGGCGCTGCGCATCTACGAGGGCACCAGCCAGATCCACCAGCTCAACATCGCCCGCCTGCTGCTGCACCGGACCGAGGCCAAGGCCTGAGGCGCCCGCTCACGCCGCCGCGCCGTCGCGGATCAGATAGGCGGCGAGGGCCCGGGCGGCGGAGCGGGTGAGGGCTTCGCGGTCGAAGCCTTCCGGGGCGTCGAGAACGGCGGCATGGATCAGGCTTTCGGCCATGTGGATCGCCGTATGCGCGGCGATGCCCGCATCCGCCGGTGCGAGTTCGGCGCGGCGGGCTTCCAGGGCCTCGCGGATGCGGTGCGCCAGCGCCTGTTTCGCCGGGCTGTCGGCCGCCTGCCGCGCCAGATGCGGCAGGTGGCGGTGCAGCAGGTGCTGCAGGCCCGGGCGATGCCGGTGCGCGGCGACCAGGGCGGAGACCAGGGCATCGACGAGCGGGCGGAGCGGCCCGGCGGCATGCCGTTCCAGGCCGTCGTGCAGGAGGGCCCCCACCTCGGCGACGTGCCGCTCGTGCAGCGCGGTGACCAGTGCCTCCTTGTTCGGGAAATACTGGTAGAGCGAGCCGATGCCGACGCCGGCCACCTCGGCCACGCGGTTGGTGGTGGCGTCGAAACCGAGGGTGTCGAAAACGCGAGCCGCGGCTTCCAGAATGTCGTCCCGCATCTGCCGCGAGCGGGCCTGACGCGGCGCTCTCCTTGGGGCGGCCGGGCCGGCGGGGACCGGCCGGGGACGCGAGTTTCGGCGCGGCGGCGCGCCGCCTAGCGTCCGTGCATCCTCTTCCCCAACGCGGTTCGCTGCCATGCAGAAGCTCCTTCCCCCCGTCCTCGTCCTCATCATCCTCGCCCTCATGGCGCTCGGCCACCGCTACCTGCCCGGGCTCAGGCTGCTGGAACGCCCGCATACCTGCTGGGGCCTGCTGCCGCTCGTGACCGGGATCGGCATCGCGGTGGCCGGGCGGCTGCAGTTCCGCCGCGCCGGCACCACGGTCTACACTTTCGACGAACCCGGGCGGCTCGTCACCGGCGGCGTGTACCGCATCAGCCGGCATCCGATGTATCTCGGTCTCGCCCTCATCCTCCTCGGTGCCGCGCTCCTTTTCGGCACAGTATCGCCGCTGGTGCTGGCGGGCGCCTTCGTGGTGGTGGCGGACCGCTGGTACATCGCCTTCGAGGAGCGCGCGATGGCCTCGAAGTTCGGCGAGGCCTATCGCGACTATGCCGCCCGGGTGCGGCGCTGGCTGTGAGGGGATCTCAGCCGCCGACCGGATAGGGGCGGGTGAGAAGCTCGAGCAGGTGCCCGTCGGGGTCATCGAAATAGACGCCCCGGCCGCCGTGATAATCGTTGATCTGGCCCGGGCGCTCGCGCGCCGGGTCGGCCCAGTAGCCGACACCGGCCTCGCGGATGCGGGCGAACATGACGTCGAAATCCTCCTCGCCGACCAGGAAGGCGTAGTGCTGCGGCTGGACTTCCTCCTGCTGGTAGAAGTCGAGCGAGGCGCCGTTGTCGAGCCCGACCACCAGGAAGGGGCCGAAGCGGATCGGCTGGGGCCGGCCGAGGATGTGGCTGAGGAAATCGGAGGAACGCTGCTGGTCGCGGCACCAGACGATGGTGTGGTCGAGCTGCACGGTCACGCGGGACTCTCCTGACTGGAGCAGGCATTGCCTGCCGAGGCCGCCGATGCTACAAGTTGAAGTGAACTTTAAGTCAAGCCCCGATGACCGCCCGCCGCCCGACCGAACCGTCGCTCAGCATCAGCGAGATCGCGCGCCGCAGCGGTGTTGCCGCCTCGGCGCTCAGGTTCTACGAGACGCGGGGCCTGATTGCGTCGGAACGGGCAGGGTCCGGCCATCGCCGTTTCCCCCGGGCCGCGCTGCGGCGGATCGCCTTCATCATCTTCGCCCAGCGCATCGGCCTGTCGCTGGAGGAGATCGGCGCCGAACTGGCGCGGCTGCCTTCCGACCGGGTGCCCGACCGGCGCGACTGGTCGCGGCTGTCGCGGGCCTGGGCGGGCCGCATCGACGAGCGGATCGCCGAACTGCAGCGGCTGAAGCACGGATTGACCGACTGCATCGGCTGCGGCTGCCTCTCCTTCGAGCGCTGCCGGCTGGCAAACGCGGGGGACCGGGCCGCCAAGCGCGGCCCCGGTCCGCGTGCCTGGCTCGGCGACCCCCCGCCCGACTGACGGTCCGCCTGTCCATCTTTCTCTTCAGCGCCGCTGCTGGAGTTCCGTCGTCGCGCTGCCCCAGGGATCGGCGGTGCCGTCGAAGCGGTGGCGCCCGTCGGGCGGCAGGCCTTCCGCATGGGCATGGCGATAGAGGAGGGCGAGGCTCGGCGCCTCGTTCCGGTCGTCGCACCAGCGCGCGAAGAGGTCGGGCCGCACCCTCACCTCGTTCACCTCCCTGGCGGCGGATCGGCATTCCCGCAAACGCCCGGCTTGCCCCGCCTGCCACTCGGCGTAGCTGGCCGGAAGGGTAGGGAGCAGGGTCCTGAAAGCCTCGTAGTTCTCCGCCTCGATGAAGGGAATGTGCTCGGTGGACATGCTGAACCCGTCTGGAATCTCGACCCGATGGAGGAGGAACCATCGGCTGGGCGGCTTGTTGCGTGGAGAGGACGAAATCCTTCACGGAGCCGAGCCATGACCCCGTTCTGCATTCTCCGCCTCGCGGCTCTCGCCGCCGTCCCGGCAGCGGCGCTGGCCCTTCTGCCCGTGAACGCGGCCGCCCAGATGGCGCCGTCCGGCGCGCCCTCCGTAGCGGTCCCCGCCGCGGCGCCCCCCGCCGTGATCACCAGCTATCGGCGGCTCGAGGACATGAAGGTCGTGGACCAGTCGGGTAGGACGATTGGCGAGGTCGACAGCGTGCTGATCGATTCCAATGGCCGCGTCATCGCCCTAGCGATCGAACTGGAACGTTTCCTCGGCATCGGCGAGGAGGAGGTCGTCGTCGGCTTCGAGCACATGCGGTATGTGAACAACGTCCTCGTCATCTCGCTCACCAACGAGCAGATCGCCGCGCTGCCGCGCTGGGACGATTAGAGCGGCGAGGTCGCGGAGCCGCACCGCGCCTCCCCGGGGCGGGAGATGCGAAAGCGGGCGCATGCCCGCCAGAGCCGGTCGGAGGCGGGCGCGATGCGCCGCCTGATCCACCGATAATCCAAATCTTAACCCTGTTGGTTGATCATCGGGGAGGTCGCCGCCCATTCCGCGTTCGAGGTGAGTTCGATGTCGTTGTGCCGTCGTTGCGAAGTCCTTCCGCTCAAGATCGAAGGCGCGCGCGATTACTTCCTCTGGTTCCCGCTCGGGCATTCCGAGACCAAGGTGCGTCGCGCGCTCGAGGAAGCCGGTGTCGCCTGGCGGGAGGATGCCGAAACCCAGGCGCTGGTGCTGCGGGCCTAACCGGGTGAGTTCCAGTCGCTCGGCGCGCGCCTGTTCGAGGCGCTGTCTTCCGAGGAGACCAAGGCGACCCGCGTGCTGGCCGTGACGCCGGCGGAGGGACCGGGACGGTGCGACTATCCGGCGGTGGTCAGCCTGAAGCAGATGATGGTGTTCCTGGAATCGGGCTGGCTGCTCGATTCGATGGGCCGCGAGGATTTCGCCGTTCGCTTCGCGCCCATCGCCTTCGCCGATGCGCCGGCCGAGACCTATGCCCACCAGGCCGAGGTGACCGCCGGCAACGCGGCCGGCCAGTCGCTGGACGGCATCCGCCTGCTGCAGGTGGCGCAGGAGGCGGGGCTGTTGTTCCAGGCCGACCGCCTCGCCCGCATCGCCGCCATCCGGGCGGCCGAGGCGCAGGGCATCGACACGCCCATCTTCGTCGATTTCTCGCCCGCCTCGATCTACGATCCGACCTTCTGCCTGCGCACCACGGTGGCGGCGCTGGAGGCGACCGCGATTCCCAAGGACGCGGTCTGCTTCACCATCATCGCGCCGGAGCGCTGGGACGACACCCGCCACCTGCGCAGCATCCTCGACTTCTACCGCGGCTCGGGCTTCCGGGTGGCGCTGGGCGGCGTCGGCTCGGGCGCCTCCTCGCTGTCTCTGATCGAGACCTTGAAACCCGACGTGATCTTCCTCGACCGCGGCATCGTCGCCGCCGTCGACGCCGATACCTACAAGCAGGTGATCGCCCGCAAGCTGCTGGAGATCGCCCAGCGCCTGCGGATCGAGAGCGTGGTCAGCGGCATCGGCACCGAGGCGGAGATGACCTGGGCCTACGAGCAGGGGGCCAACTACGTGCAGGGTCCCTATCTGGCGGCCTTGCGCGCGGACGGACCGCCGACGCGGCGTGAACGGGGCCTTCCCCTTCGCCAGCCTATTCGACGGTCTCGGCCCCTGCCACCTGGCCGCCGGTTCCGGCGAGATCGTCTATGCCAACCGGGCGCTGAAGGAACTGTTGACCCAGCACGGCGAGGCACTGCCCGAACGCCTGCCGCAGCATGTGGTGGCGCGGGCGCTGCGCCAGCCCGAGGGCGTGCGCACGGGCCTCGCGCTCAAGCAGGGGAACGCGGAGCGCCAGTTCAAGGTGAGCCACCGCCGCCTCGGTGAGGAGGGCGCCAGCGACCCGCAGATCCTGACGACTTTCGAGGAGACCACCCGCGAGGCGCAGGCGCTGGCCGCGATCCGCCGGGTGAAGGACCGCTCGGACGACCTCATGCGCGTCGTTTCCGACTGGGTCTGGGAAAGCGACCGCGACTGGCGCATCGGCTTCCTGGCGACCCGCGACGGCAGCCTGCTCGGACAGCCGACCCAGGCGATCATGGGACGCAGCCTGCTCGATCTCGGCCGTTTCCTCGTCAATCCCGACCGTCCCGGGCTGCGGCTGCCGCAGCCCCGCCACAGGGCCGCCTTCCACGACGCCCTGTTCGGTGCCCGGCAAGCGGATGGGACGGAGCGGCTGTTCCTGGTTTCGGCGGTACCGATCTTCGGTGAGCAGGACGGCCTGTTCGAGGGATTCCGCGGCTCAGCCTCGGATGTGACCGACCGCCTGGCGGCCGAGGCCGATGCGCGCGCTTATCGCCTGCAGCTGGAAACGACGCTCGACGCGTTGAAGGCGCGCAACCGGGAACTGTCGCTGGCCCTCGATGCCGCGAACGCGGCGGCGACGGCGAAGAGCGAGTTCCTGGCGATGATGAGCCATGAGCTGCGCACGCCGCTGAACGCCGTGATCGGCTTCTCGGAAGTGATGGAGATGGAGGCCTTCGGGCCGGTCGGGCATGCCAACTACAAGGGCTATGTCGGCGACATCCTGCAGAGCGGGCGCTTCCTGCTCTCGATGATCAACGAGATCCTCGACCTGGTGAAGCTCGAGAGCGGTCGCATGGAACTGTTCAAGGAGCCGCTCGACCTGGCCGAGGCCGTGCGCGGCTGCCAGCGGCTGGTGGCGGAACAGGCGCGCCGCAAGTCGATCGAGATCGGCGTCGACATTCCGCCGGGCCTGCGCGTGCTGGCCGATCCCAAGCGCCTGCGCCAGCTGCTGCTGAACGTGCTGTCGAATGCCGTGAAGTTCACGCCCGAGGGGGGACGGGTCGAGATCGGCGCCGAGGCGGGCGCGATGGTGGCGATCCATTGCCGCGACAACGGCATCGGCATCCCGGCGGACAAGCTCGACCTCGTCTTCGAGCCCTTCCGCCAGGTCGACAGTTCGCTGGCCAGGAAGCACGAGGGCACCGGCCTCGGCCTGCCGATCGCCCGTTCGATCGCCGAGCAGCATGGCGGCACGCTGACCCTGGTGAGCGAACCGGGCGCCGGCACCACGGTGACGGCGCGGCTGCCCGCCGCCGCCTGATCCCGGCGCCGTTTCGGCGTCAACGAGGCGGTGGGCCTCGCCCATCAGACCGGTGAACGGGGCTGGGCCTCGTCACTGACCAGCCGGCCGTCGACCAGATGGATGCGGCGGCTCATGCGCGCGGCCATGTCGAGGTCGTGGGTGACCGCGACCACGGTCTTGCCCCGCTTGGTGACGAGATCGTCGAGGATGGCGAAGACCTGCTCGGAACTCTTCGAATCGAGGCTGCCGGTCGGCTCGTCGGCCAGCACCAGCGGCGGGTCGTTGGCGAGCGCGCGGGCGACGGCGACGCGCTGGCGCTGGCCGCCGGAGAGCTGGTCGGGGCGCTTGTCGAGATGCCCGGCGAGGCCGAGCGCTTCCAGCAGCCCGGTGGACCGATCGCGCATTTCCGCCGGCGGGAGACGGCCGAGCTTGCGCATCGGGATCTCCACGTTCTCGCGGACAGTGAATTCGGGCAGCAGGAAATGGAACTGGAAGACGAAGCCGATGGCGGCGAGCCGCAGTTCGGCCTGCGCGGCCTCGTCCATGGCGGTGGTGTCGCGCCCCATCACCGCGAGACTGCCGCCGCTCGGCCGGTCGAGCAGGCCGAGCAGGTAGAGGAGCGAGGACTTGCCCGAGCCCGACGGGCCGGTGATGGCGACGAATTCGCGTTCGCCGATGGCAAGGCTGATATCGGCGACCAGCGTGACCGGGACCACCGCCGGCAGGATGCGGGTCAGGCCGCGCGCCTCGATCAGGGCCGTCACGTCGCCCCCCGGATGATGTCGACCGGGTTCAGGCGGGCCGCCTGGCGGGCGGGCAGATAGCCGGCGACCCCGGCGGAGAGGAGGGCGAAGCCGGCGGCGATCAGGTAGTGCCAGGGGCTCCAGGCGAGCGGCAGCCGGGTCATCTCGCGCATCACCGCCGCGCCCGAGAGTTCGAATTCGACTGCCGAGAGGACGAGGCAGAGACCGAAGCCCACCCCCCAGCCGATCAGCGAGCCGCCGGCGCCGAGCGCCAGGCCTTCCAGCAGGAACAGCCGGCGCATGTCCGCCTCGGTGAAGCCGAGCGACTTCAGGATGGCGATGTCGCGCGCCTTCTCGTGGGTGATGGTGGAGATGATGTTGAAGATGCCGAAGCCGGCCACCAGCAGGATGGCGCCGACGACCGTGTACATGATGACATTGCGGATCTCGAGGGCCTCCAGCAGGCTCTCGTTCGCCTCCTGCCAGGGCACCGCCTTGTAGCCGGTCTGTGCCTCGACCCGGCGGGCGACGGCCGGGGCCGCGTCGGGATCGTCGAGGCGCAGGCGGATCTCGTTGATGGCGTTCGGCCGCTCGCCCAGGATCTGCGCGTTCTTGAGGAGCACATAGCCCTCGCCCTCGTCGCGGGCGGTGGTGCCGGTGTGGAACAGGCCGACGATCTTGAAGCCGCGCGTCTGGCCGGTGGCGGAAACCACGGTGACGGTGGTGCCGAGCCGGGCGCCCAGCCGCTCGGCCAGGCGGTCGCCGACCACGATGTTATTGCCGCCGGCGACCAGGGCGCCGAAGCTGCCCTGGCGGAAGTCCTGGGCGATGGAGGAGACCCTGGATTCCAGCTGCGGGTCGATGCCGACGATGCCGATGCCGATGTCGCGCCCCGCATAACGCACGACGCCTTGCGTCTTCAGGCTGGGGGCCATGCGTCCCGGCACCCAGGCGGCCAGCATGGCCCGCACCTCGGTGGGATTGAGGATGCCGCGCCGGTCCTCCTTCGGTCGCAGCCCGTCGATGCGGGAGGCGGCGAAGGCATCCTGCGCCGGCTGCCGGCGGGCCGACCGCCGCTCGTCGGTGATCTGCACATGCGGCATGGTGTCGACCATCTGGGCGACGAAGTCGTCCTCGCCGCCCTGCATCAGGGCCGCCATCGCGATCGAGAAGCCGACGCCGAGCGCGACGCCGAGGACGGCGACCAGGGTCTGCCGGCCGCGCCCCAGGATATGGGTGATGGCGAGATCCAGGACGAGGCGCACCGTTCACCCGCCTCCGACCCGGACGCGCGCGCCGTCGTCGAGACCGTCTGGATAGGGCGTGACGACCCGCGCGTCCTCGGCGAGGCCCGAGAGCACCTCGACCGCGGCGGTGCCGCGGATGCCGGTGACGACGGCGCGCCTGCGGGCGCGTTCGCCCTCGACGACGAAGAGGGCGTCGCCGGAGAGCGCGGCGGCCGGCACCAGGAGCGCCTTCGCCGATACGCGGACGACGACATTCACCTCGACCGTCATGCCGATCATCAGCGGCGTGTCGCCGGGGAGTGCCAGATAGACGCGATAGGTCTTGGCCACCGGGTCGCCCTTGGGGGTGATGGCATCGACGACGGCCGCGAGGCCGCGGTCGGGAAAGGCATCGCCGCGGACGAGCGCCCGCTGGCCGACCGAGACCTGGGGGATATCCTCCTCGTTGACATCGGCCACGATCCTGAGCGGCCGCGGCTCGCCGACCCAGAACAGGATCGTGCCGGGTTCGGCGATCTCGCCGACTTCGCCGTCCTGGCGCAGGACCACGCCGGCCATGGGCGCGCGCAGGACATAGCTCTCGAGCCGCGCGACCTGCGCACGCGCCTGGGTCACGTCGCTGCGGGCGCGATCCAGCGCCTGCTGGCTGGCGGCGCTGCGCTCGGCGAGCTGGGTGAGCCGGTCGTGATCGGCGGCGGCCAGCTTCTCGCGCGCCTTGAGTTCGGCCAGCGTCGCCTCGGCCTGGCGGCTGTCGAGGCGGGCCAGCACCGTGCCGCGCTCGACCTTGGCTCCCTCGCAATCGCAGAGCTCGACGATCCGCTCGCGCAGGAGCGGCGTCACCTTGGCCCAGGTGCGCGGTTCCACCACGCCGGTGGCATAGACGATCTCCGCCGCGTCGCCGCGCTCGGGCTGGGCGATGCCGACCGTCGCCAGCCGGGCGAAGAGCCAATAGCCCGCGCCGAGGCCGCCGGCCAGAACGAGCAGCAGGAGAATGCGGACGGACTTCAATGCATCACCCGCGCCGCGCCGTGCTTCGCCCGAGCTGCGTCGTCATGCCGGTATCGCCTCCATGGAGCCTGGGCGGTGAGCATGACCGCCGCCGAGAGGCGGATCATTGCGCAAGATCAAGTCGAGGAAGAGACGCTGTGCCAGACCCGCGGCCCCTGCCGTTGTGATGCCCGGCGACATCGGGTATTCCGCTCGGGCATAGATGTTTCCGATCCGCGCGGCCCCGCTTCCGGCGCGCACTGCTCAAAGGCACTCCGATGGCCAATCATCTGCACCGCGGGGACCTGCCCGACGGTCTCTCCTTCGGCACAAGCGTCGCCATCGATACCGAGACGATGGGATTGGAGCCGCATCGCGACCGGCTCTGTCTGGTCCAGCTTTCGGCCGGGGACGGCGAGGTGCATCTGGTGCAGATCCTGCGCGGCCAGCATCGCGCGCCCAACCTGGAGCGCCTGCTGACCGATCCGGCGGTGCTGAAGATCTTCCATTTCGCCCGGTTTGACCTCGCCATCCTGCAGCACCATCTCGGTGTCATGACCGGGCCGGTCTATTGCACCAAGATCGCGTCCAAGCTGGTGCGCACCTTCACCGACCGGCACGGGCTGAAGGACCTCTGCAAGGAGCTTCTGGGGGTGGAAGTCTCCAAGCAGCAGCAGTCCTCCGACTGGGGCGCCGAGACCCTGACCGCGGCCCAGCTGGACTACGCCGCCTCCGACGTGCTGCACCTGCACCGGATGAAGGCGATCCTGGACGGCATGCTGGCGCGCGAGGAGCGCTCGGCCATCGCCGCCGCCTGCTTCGCCTTCCTGCCGACGCGGGCGCGCCTCGATCTCCTGGCCTGGGGCGATGTCGATATTTTCGCCCATTGAGGCCGGCCGGGCAGGCGTTCATTGATTTTCAAGGAGGCCCTCTCCATAGTTGGCACGAATCTTGTTAAGGGGCGGCGCCACGGTGGTGCCGCAATCGGAGTTCAGGCCAGTCCGTCACATGACTGCCGCAGCCACACGAGCCCCTGAAGGCGCCGTCTCGCCCTTCCTGACCATCGCCCGCCAGGTCCTGGCGACGGAGGCGGATGCCCTGCGCCGTCTGGCCGACAGCCTTGACGAACGCTTCGATGCCGCCGTGGAGCAACTGGCCGGGGTGACCGGCCGGGTCATCGTATCCGGGATGGGCAAGAGCGGGCACGTGGCGCGCAAGATCGCCGCCACGCTCGCCTCCACCGGCACGCCCGCCTTCTTCGTGCATCCCGCCGAGGCGAGCCATGGCGACCTCGGCATGATCACGGCACAGGACGCCGTGCTCTGCCTGTCGAATTCGGGCGAGACGCCGGAACTGACCGATGTCGTCACCTATGCCCGGCGCTTCGCCATTCCGCTCATCGCCATCGTCGGGCGGGCCGGCAAGTCGCTGCAGGCGGCCGCCGATATCACCCTGGTGCTGCCGACCGCGCCCGAAGCCTGTCCGATGGGCCTCGCCCCGACCACCTCCACCACCATGATGATGGCGCTCGGCGACGCGCTCGCCGTCGCGCTGCTGGAGCGCCGCGGCTTCTCGGCCGACGATTACCGGGTGTTCCATCCCGGCGGAAAACTCGGCCGCCGCCTGGTCAAGGTGGGCGACCTGATGCATCCGGGCGGGGAGATGCCGCTCATCGGCGCCGACCGGCCGATGTCGGAAGCGCTTCTGGTGATGACGGCGAAGACCTTCGGCTGCGTCGGCGTGGTCGATGCCGGCGGCAGCCTGATCGGCATCGTGACGGACGGCGACCTGCGCCGGCACATGGATCCCGACCTGCTGCACCGGCGGGTGGTCGACATCATGACCCGGGAACCGAAGACGATCCGTCCGGGCGCCCTGGCTGCCGAGGCGTTGGGGCGGATGAACAGCGGCAATATCACGTGTCTTTTCGTCACCGAGGCCGGCCGGCCGGTCGGCATCGTCAGGATGCACGACTGCCTGCGCGCAGGCGTCGCGTGACCGTGGCAGCCTTGGACCCGCGGCCCCGGGATTCGGCCGCGCCCGGCCGGCGTGGCGACTGGCTGACGCCGCGCTCGACGCAGGTGGTCGACGAGCGGCTGACCCGTCCGAGCCGCGTGGCGCGGCTTTTGAAGATCGGCCTGCCGATACTGACCCTCGGCCTGATCGCGCTGCTGGTGCTGTGGCCACATCTGGGCGGGCTGCCCGATTTCGACCTGGCCTTCCCGAAAGACGAACTCGAAGGCAACCGGCTGCGCATGTCCAACCTGCGCTATCAGGGGCTCGACAAGCAGAACCGTCCCTATGTGCTGACCGCCGATACGGCGACGCAGACGCGCGATACGCCCCGCGAGGTGACGCTCGAGAGGCCGGTGGCGGAGATCCGCACGGCCGCCGGCGGCTGGTACATCGGCAAGGCGAAAAGCGGCCTGTATCGCGAGGCGGAAAAGCGCCTGGAACTGAGCGGCGACATCGAGATCTTCTCCTCCGACGGCTATGAGCTGCGGAGCGAGCAGGCCGCCGTGGACCTGGCCAGCGGAACGGTCCTGTCGGATACGCCGGTCACCGGCCAGGGCCCGATCGGTACGATCACGGGCAATGCGCTGGCGATCGGCCACAGCGAGAAGATGGTCTACCTGTATGGCGGGGTCACCGCGACGCTTTATCCCCGGCGCGAGGGCGGCTGATATGGCCATTCGCGCGCTTCTTCCCCTCCTGCTGGCGGTGGGCCTGCTCGGTGCCGGCGCCTCGGCGCAGCAGGCCCCGGCCGGCGGTGCCCTGAACACCAATGCGCCGCTGCAGATATCCGCCGACAGCCTCGAGGTTCAGCAGGACAACCGCATCGCCACCTTCAAGGGCAAGGTCGAGGCGTCGCAGGACGACATGCGGCTGAAAGCGGACCTGGTGCGCGTCTACTATGCCGACAAGGGCAAGGCCGGTGGCGCGCGGGCCGGGGACGACAGCACCATTTCCCGCATCGAGGCGGTGGGCAGGGTCTTCATCTCGCGTCCCGGCCAGACCGCGCAGGGCGACCGTGGCACCTACGACCTCTCCAAGCGCGTCGTCGTGCTGGAAGGCAACGTCATCATCACCGAGCGTGACAACGTCCTTCGCGGCAACAAGGCGACGATGGATCTGGAAGGCAAGCAGAGCGTGGTCGAGGGCGGCCGGGTGCAGGGCGTGTTCCAGCCCCAGAGGACCGCGCCGTGAGCGAGGCGCCGGCCGACGTCGCCATACGGCCACAAGAGCCCGCGACGGTCGAAGTGTCGGATACCGGCGGCCTCTTGTGCGAGCACCTGGGCAAAGGTTATCGCAAGCGTGTCGTGGTCCGCGACGTTTCGCTGCGGGTCCAGCGGGGCGAGGCGGTCGGCCTGCTGGGGCCGAACGGCGCCGGCAAGACCACGACCTTCTACATGATCGTCGGCCTGGTGGCGCCCGACCAGGGACGCGTGTCGCTCGACGGGCACGACATCACGGCGCTGCCGATGTACCGCCGCGCCCGCCTCGGGATCGGCTACCTGCCGCAGGAAGCCTCCATCTTTCGCGGCATGAACGTCGAGAACAACATCAAGGCCGTGCTGGAAGTAACCGAGAAGGACGCGGGCCAGCGGCGGCAGATGCTGGAGGATCTGCTCAACGAGTTCTCGATCCAGCATATCCGGAAGTCGCCCGCCTTGGCGTTGTCGGGCGGTGAGCGCCGCCGCGTCGAGATTGCCCGCGCGCTCGCCTCGCGGCCTTCCTTCATGCTGCTGGATGAGCCTCTGGCCGGTATCGATCCGATCGCGGTGGGCGAGATCCGGGACCTGGTGTTCCACCTGAAGGACCGCGGCATCGGCGTGCTGATCACCGATCACAACGTCCGCGAAACGCTCGACCTGATCGACCGCGCCTACATCCTGCACGACGGTCACGTGCTGATGGAGGGGCACCCGGAAGAGATCGTCGCCCATGAGGGGGTGCGCCGCGTCTACCTCGGCGACCGCTTTTCACGCTAGCAGAAGTTCAGAGTCCGATGGCCATATCACCCCGATTGGAGCTGCGCCAAAGCCAGACGCTGGTGATGACGCCCCAGCTGCAGCAGGCGATCAAGCTGCTGCAGTTCTCCAATCTCGAACTGCGCGACTACGTCGAACAGGAACTGGAACGCAACCCGCTGCTGGAGCGCACCGATCCCGAGACCCCGGAGATCGAAGGCCCGCCCGAGGCGCCCCCCGCCGCCGAGCCGCAGCTGGAGCAGTTGACCCTCGATGCCGATGCGCCGGCCAGCCGCGCGGCGGAGGAGGCCACCGACACCGACTACGACAACGTCTACAACAACGACAGCCCGTCGGACGCGGCAGAGGCCTACGGGTCGTCCGACAGCATCTATCCCGAGCGCAACGGCGGCGGCGGTTTCGACGAGGACCTGCCGAACCTCGAAGGCACATTGGCCACCTCGGCCAGCCTCAAGGATCACCTCGAAGAGCAGATGAAGATCACCATCACCGATCCGGCCGAGCGGTTACTCGCCTCGGTGTTGATCGACGGCCTGGACGAGGCTGGCTATCTCATCCTCGACGTCGCCGACCTGGCCGAGCAGACCGGTATCGGACCGGCCGTGATCGAGGCCCTGATCAGGCGGCTGCAGCGCTTCGATCCGACCGGCGTCTTCGCCCGCGACCTCAAGGAATGCCTGGCGCTGCAGCTGCGCGAGCGCGATCGTCTGGACCCGGCGATGGAACGCATGCTGGACAACCTGCCGCTGGTCGCCCGGCGCGATACCGTTGCCCTGATGCGTATCTGCGGGGTCGACGCCGAGGACATCGCCGACATGATCGGCGAATTGAAGGCGCTCAATCCCAAGCCCGGCAATGCCTTCGACCCGGCGGTGGCGCAGACCCTCATTCCCGACGTCTTCGTGCGCCGTGGCGGCGGCGGCTGGGTGGTGGAACTGAATTCCGAGACCCTGCCGCGCCTGCTGGTCAACATGCGCTATCATTCGACCGTGCAGCATCGCGCCCGCGGCAAGGCCGACAAGGTCTTCCTGTCCGACTGTCTCGCCTCCGCCAACTGGCTGATCCGCTCGCTGGACCAGCGCGCCAACACCATCCTCAAGGTGGCGACGGAGCTGGTGAAGCGGCAGGAGCAGTTTCTGGAGCACGGCGTGCGTCAGCTGCGGCCGCTCAACCTGCGCACCATCGCCGAGGCGATCGAGATGCATGAGAGCACGGTCAGCCGCGTCACCTCGAACAAGTACATCGCGACCCCGCGCGGCATCTTCGAGATGAAGTATTTCTTCACCGCCGCCCTGGATTCCACGGATGGCGGCGAGAAGCATTCGGCCGAGGCGGTGCGCGCGCAGATCCGTGAACTGATCCTCGCCGAGAGCGCCGAGGATATCCTGTCGGACGACAAGATCTGCGATCTCCTCAAGGTCGAGGGGGTAGACATCGCGCGCCGCACGGTTGCTAAGTATCGGGAGGCGATGCGCATAGGCAGTTCGGCGGAACGGCGGCGTGCGAAACGGCTTGAAAAACAAATTTCACAGTAAAAACATACAGTTACGTTAGTTCGGCTGACATTGACACCGTCCGGGTGCTTGGCTAGGGTGCCGGCTCTTCGCGGGGCCGATGGGAAGTAACCGGGCGCCGTGGCGCCCCATCCGCATCAGCGGAAACGGCGGAACAGACATGCAGATCCAGGTCTCCGGAAAACAGATCGACATCGGCGAAAGCCTTCGCGCATCAACGGAAGAACGTCTCGGCGCCCTGGCCGAGCGCTATTTCCGTTCCGCGATCGATGGTGCCATCACCTTCTCGCGCGCGGGCAGCGGCTATCGGGCCGACTGCTCCGTTCATGCCGGGCGGGGGCTGACGGTGTTTGCCCATGCCGACGGGTTCGATATCCACACGGCGCTGGATGCCGCGCTCGGGCGGCTGGAGAAGCGCCTGCGCCGCTACAAGCGCTATCTGCACGAGCGGACGCAGGAGCGCACCACGGACGGCGCGCCGGCGGACTATTCGGCGAACTACACCGTTCTCGCCGGGGGCGAGGAGACGGTTGAGGAAGTCGACAACCTGCATCCCATCGTGGTCGCGGAAACCGCAACCACTATCGAGGCGTGCAGTGTCGGGGAAGCGGTCATGGCGTTGGAGCTGGGGAACAAGACGACGCTGATGTTCCGCAATGCCGGGCATGGAGGTTTGAACGTTGTTTATCGTCGGCCGGACGGCAACATCGGGTGGATCGATCCAAAGCCCGACGGCGTTTCACGGGGATAAGACGGGTCTAACAATGGAAATCGTCGACCTGCTCGGACCCCAAGGGGTCATCGGGCAGCTCAAGGTCACGAGCAAGAAGCAGGCCCTGCAGGAGCTTGCCGCCCGTGCTGCGAAGCTGACCGGTATCAACGAGCGCACGATCTTCGATACGTTGCTCGAACGCGAAAAGCTGGGCACGACCGGGGTCGGCCACGGCATAGCGATTCCCCACGGCAAGCTGGCCGGGCTCACCCAGTTGCGGGGTGTCTTCGCGCGCGTGGACAATCCGATCGATTTCGATTCGATCGATGAGATGCCGGTCGACCTGATCTTCGTTCTGCTGGCGCCCGATACCGCGGGCGCCGATCACCTGAAGGCGCTGGCCCGGGTGTCGCGGCTGTTCCGCGACCGCGCCATGTGCGAGAAGCTGCGCGGCACCACCGACCCGGACGCGCTCTACGCCCTCCTCAGCAGCAAGACCAACGGCGGGCACTGAATCCGCCGGCGCGAACCGGCCTGCCGCGGCGGTTCAGGCGCCGCGCAGGATGGCGGCCGTGCGCGCCGAAAGCGATCGCCAGGTGGCAACGGCGCCGACCGCCAGGGTGACCGTCACGCCGCCCGCCACCGTCGCCAGCAGCGCCATGGCATCGAGACGCCATTCGAGCATCATGACGTTCACCATCACCACCCAGCTGGCACCGGCCCCCAGCGCGGCGGCGATCAGGCCGGCGACCAGGCCCAGCAGCGCGTATTCGGCGAGGTGCGTCCCGACGATCTGTCCGCGCGTGGCGCCCAACGCCTTCAGGATGGCGGCTTCCTTCAGCCGGCGGCGCTGGTCGGCGCTGATGGCGCCCGCAAGGACCAGGACGCCGGCCACCAGCGCCACGGCGCCGGCGGCCCGTATGGCGGTGCCGATCTGCCCGAGCGTCGCATTGACCGTGTCGATGGTTTCCTTCACCCGCACGGCGGTGACGTTGGTGAAGCGGTCCGTCACGGCGCGGAACAGCGCTTCCTCGGCCGGGCCGTCGGCGCGGACGGTGGCGATCACCGTGTAAGGCGCGCGTTCGAGGAAGCCCGGGGCGAAGACGATGGCGTAGTTGATGCCGAGCGTGGTCCAGTCGATCCGCCTCAGGTTGGCGATGGTGGCCTCCACCTCGCGGCCGAGCACGTTGATGCCGAGCCGGTCGCCCACGGCGAGGCCCATGTCGGCGGCGATGCGCGCATCGAGCGAAATCAGCGGCGGGCCGCTGTAGCCGGGGCGCCACCAGCTGCCCTGAACGACACTCGATCCCGCGGGCGGGTCGGCCGAGAAGGTGAGACCACGGTCGCCGCGCAGGGCCCAACGCGAACCCGACGCCACCTGAACCTTGTCGGCGGCGACGCCGTTCACCGTGGTGATGCGGCCGCGCAGGTTCGGCACCGTACGCAGGTCGTAGGCGCCGGGAACCGCGCGCACCGTCTCGGCGAAGGCCGCCGCCTGATCCGGCTGGATATCGACGAAGAAGAAAGCGGGTGCTTCCTCGGGCAACTGTTCGGTCAGGGTGCGCGAGAGGTTCGCCTCGATCAGCGCCAGCGCCGCCAGCACCGTGAGGCCGAGGCCCAGGGAGAGCATGATGCTGGTGGTAGCGGAGCCCGGCCGGTGCAGCCCCCCGACGGCGAGCCTGAGGGCGGGCGAGCCGAACCTGGGCAGGCGCCGGGCCAGGGCGGAGATCATGCGCGCCGCGAGCGCCAGCACCGCGAAGGCACCGAGCGCACCGGCGACGAACCATGCGGCCACTTTCGGATCCTGCGACGTCGCGACGGCGAGCGCGGCGAGGCCGGCGGTCGCCACCAGCACACCCAGCACATAGGGCGCGCGGGGCATTCGGCTCTCGGGCGCGATCAGGTCGCGGAACAGCCCGGCAGGCGTGATCTCGCGGGCCCGGCCGATCGGCCATAGCGTGAAGGCGACCGCGGTGAGGAGGCCGTAGGCGGCGGCGAGCACCAGCGGCAGGGCATGCAGGCCGCCGGCCGAGCCCACGGGCAGGCGATCCTGCAGCAGCGGCAGCACGAAGGGAGGCAAGGCTGCGCCGATGGCGATGCCGATCGCGGTGCCGACTCCCGCGAGAAGCAGGACCTGGATCGCGTAGATGGCGAAGATGGTACCGCCGCCGGCGCCGAGCGCCTTCAGCATGGCGATGCTCTGCACCTTGGAATCGAGATGCCCGCGCACGGCATTGGCGACGCCCACACCGCCGACCAGGAGCGCCGTCAGGCCGACGAGGACGAGATAGCTGCCGATGCGGTCGAGCCAGCGGGTGAGGGACGGGCTGGCGTTGGAGGGGTCGCGGATACGCCATCCGGCATCGGGGAAGCGGGTATCGGCCTCGCGCTTCCAGCGCGCCATGTCCTCGCCGGGCCGCAGCGCCACGCGGTAGCCCCAACGCACCAGGCTGCCGGGCTGGATCAAGGCCGTCGCGGGAAGGCTCGCTTCGGCGATCATCAGGCGGGCGCCGAGGATCAGGCCCTCGGCGGCCTTGTCCGGCTCCTTCGTGATGATGGCGCGCACCGTCAATTCGGCCTCGCCGACGCGGATCGGATCGCCGACACCCAGCCGGAGGCGCTGGGCCAGCGTCTCGTCGATGACGGCGCCGCGATCGGCGAGTGCGCCCTGCAGGTCGATCGAAGGCTCGGTCTGCAAGGTACCGAACAGGGGATAGGCCCGGTCGACCGCCTTCAACTCCACCAGGGTCCGCTCCTCGTTGCCGGGGTTGCGGGCCATGGCCCGCATGCTGGCCACGGTGGAGATGCGGCCCACCCGGTCCAGCCAGGCGCGCTCGTCGGGATCGGCCGAGCGATGGGTCAGGCGAAACTCGAGGTCGCCGCCGAGGAGCGTCCGGCCGTCGGCGCGCAGGCCCTCGACGATCGAACGCTCGAGCGAGCCGACACCGGCGATCGCGGCGACGCCGAGCGCGAGGCAGGCCATGAGGATGCGGAAGCCGCGCAGGCCGCCGCGCAGTTCACGCAGGGCGAAGCGGAGCGGCAGGGGAAGCCGCATCAGGCTGCCACCAGCCCGTCCGCCATGCGCACGATACGGTCGCAGCGCCCGGCGAGCGCCGCGTCATGGGTCACCAGGACCAGGGTGGTGCCGCGCCGGCGCACCGCGTCGAACAGGAGGTCGATGATCTTCTCGCCGGTGGCGCCGTCGAGATTGCCGGTGGGCTCGTCCGCCAGGACCAGCCGCGGCAGGCCGGCGAGCGCCCTGGCCAGCGCGACGCGCTGCTGTTCGCCACCGGAAAGCTGCGCCGGGTAATGATGTTGCCGGCTGCCCAGGCCGACCTCGTCCAGTTCCGCCGCCGCCGTCGCGAAGGCGTCGGCCTTGCCCGCGAGTTCCAACGGAACGGCGACGTTTTCCAGCGCGGTCATGGTGGGAAGCAGGTGAAAGGACTGGAATACGATGCCGAGCGAGGCCCGCCGGAACCGCGCGAGGCCGTCCTCGTCGAGCGTGCCGAGATCGGCGCCCGCCACGGTGACATCGCCGCTGGAGGCCTTTTCCAGGCCGCCCAAGATGGCGAGGAGCGAGGACTTGCCGGATCCGGACGGCCCGGTGATCGCCACGCTCTCGCCGGAATTCACCACTAGGTCTATGCCTTTCAGGATGTTGACCGGGCCGGCACCACCAACCAATGTCAGATGGATGTTGCGCAGACGGACGACGGGACCAGGCGGCGACGCCTCACGGGACTCTATGACAGGCATGCTTCTCGCTCGTTTGCTGCACCGCGTATATGGCGCCGGCAGGCATCTTTGCAACGCGGCATTGGTGACCGGTTTGCTGCTGGCGGCCTCTGTCGCCTCCGCCTCGACCCTGGTTGTTGCGCTGGGCGACAGCCTGACCGCGGGATACGGCCTGCCGCCGGAACAAGCGCTGCCGGCCCGTCTGGAGGAGCGGCTGCGCCGCGAGGGACTGGACGTGCGGTTCCAGAATGCCGGGGTTTCGGGCGACACCTCGGCAGGCGGACTCGCCCGCCTGGACTGGGCGATGGCCGACAATCCGCGCTTCGCGCTCGTGGCCCTAGGCGCCAACGACATGCTGCGCGGCGTCGATCCGCAGACCACGCGGGGCAACCTCGATGCCATCCTGACGGCGTTGCACAAGCGCGGCATCCGCGCGATTCTGCTCGGCATGCGGGCCCAGCCCAATCTGGGCGCCGAATACGTGGCAGCCTTCGAGCGCATCTATGCCGATCTGGCGGCCAAGCACGGTGTGCCGCTCTATGCCTTCATGCTCGATGGCGTGGCCGCGCAACCCAGGCTCAACCTGCCCGACGGGATGCATCCGAACGCGCGGGGGATCGACACCATGGTCGATCGCATCGCGCCGTTCCTGGCGGATATCCTGCGCAAGGGCTGAAGCGGGGGGCGCCTCGTGATCCGTCTCTTCGTCGCCCTCCCGATCCCGGACCGGTTCCGGCCCGTCCTGTCTCTCATGGCCGGCGGACTGTCCGGCGCGCGCTGGGTCCGGGCGGAAAATTTGCATCTTACGCTTCGTTTCATCGGCAATACCGACGGACGAACTTACGCGGATGTGATGGATGCACTTGCGGGGGTCAAGGCGCCGGCCTTCGATCTCGCCTTGAAGGGGATCGGCCATTTCGGGGAACGCGGCCGGGTCGATTCCCTGTGGGTCGGTGTAGCCAAGGGGGAGGCGCTGATGCGACTCCATGACAAGATCGAAGCCGCGCTTCAGCGGATCGGGCTGGACCCGGAGCACCGCCGGTTCCTGCCGCATGTCACGCTGGCGCGGCTTAAGTCTGCCCCCGCGCCGAGGGTGGCCGACTGGATGGCCGCGCATGGCGGCTTCGGTACCCCGCCCTGGCGGGTGGAGGGCTTCGCGCTGTTCTCCAGCTATCTGGGGGGTGAAGGCGCGATATACCAGAGCGAAGCGGCATTCCCATTGGGCGGCGCGGGGCGCTAGGCATGGCCCCGGGAGACAAGCGGGGGACGGGGCTGCCGGGCGGGCTGTCCTGGCGGCTTCTCTTGCTCACGCTGCTCTTCGCGATGCTGAGCGAGATCCTGATCTTCGTGCCGTCGGCGGCGCGTTTCGCTCTCGCCTACATGGACCAGCGGGTGGGGGAGGCACATCTCGCCTCGCTGGCGGTGATGGCGGCCCCGGACAACGTGGTGTCGCCCGATCTGCAGCGCGAACTGCTGGGCCAGGCGGGATCGCTCGCCATCGCGCTCAAGCTGCCCGACCGGCGCTACCTGATCGCGCCCGACAGCATGCCGCCGAAAGTCGATACCGTCATGGACCTGCGCGAGATCGGGCCGGCGGGCGGCATCGTCGTCATGCTGCGGGTGTTCTTCGGCCCCGGTGACCGGACGCTGCTGGTGATCGGTGCGGCGCAGCGCATGCCGGAGGCCACGGTGGAGACCATCGTGGAAGAGGCCCCGCTGCAGGAAGCGCTCTACGCCTATGGCCGCCGCATCCTGGCGCTTTCGATCCTGATCTCGCTGCTGACGGCGACGCTGGTCTATCTGAGCCTGCAATGGCTATTCGTGCGGCCGATGCGCCGGCTCGCCTCGGCGATGACGAGTTTCCGCGCCGCGCCGGAGGACCCCGCCCGCATCGTCACTCCCTCGCAGCGCGGCGACGAGATCGGCGCCGCCGAGGCGGAGCTGGCGGCGCTCCAGCTCGACCTGCAGCAGGCCCTGGCCCAGAAGACCAGACTGGCGGCGCTGGGCATGGCGATCAGCAAGATCAACCACGACCTGCGCAACATCCTGGCCAATGCCCAGCTGCTGGGCGACCGGCTGAAGGAAAGCGCCGATCCGGCGGTGCGCCGCGTTGCGCCCCGCCTGGTCGAAAGCATCGACCGGGCGATCGATCTGTGCGTGCGCACGCTTCGCCACGGCCGCGCGGAAGAGCCGCCGCCGCTCAAGACGCGGGTCGACATCGCCCAGCTCTGGCATGCGGTGGGGGAGGCCGCAGCACTGCCGGCGGACGGGCGAA
Source organism: bacterium (assembly GCA_022844005.1). GTDB lineage: Bacteria > Pseudomonadota > Alphaproteobacteria > Ferrovibrionales > Ferrovibrionaceae > Desertibaculum. Next base: position 21,177 of record JALHMN010000060.1, read on the forward strand.
TCGCCTGGGAGGCCTCGGTGCCGCCACGCCTCAGCGCATCGGCGGACGAACAGCAGCTTTTCCGCGTGCTGTTGAACCTCGGCCGCAACGGCATCGAGGCGATCCCCGGCCGGGGCCATGTGCGCCTAGTGGCGCGGCCGGTCGAGCGGGGGCTCGAGATGCTGGTCGAGGACAGCGGCGCGGGTCTGCCGGAAGCGGCGCGCGACAAGCTGTTCGAACCCTTTTCCTGCTCCGGCCGGTCGGGAGGCACGGGTCTCGGCCTGTCCATCGCCCGCGACATCGTGCTGGCCCATGGCGGCAGCATCGAGCTGGCGCGAACCGGCCCGACGGGCACAGCCTTCCGGGTGTTCCTGCCCGAACCCCTCGCGCAGGCGCGTTAACGGGCTGTTCATGCCGAAGCGGTTTCCTGGGGCGCTAATCTCCCTGGGGACCGACCATGCGCCGCATCGCGCCCGTCTTCCTGCTGCTGCCCGTCCTGCCCGTCCTGCTCGGCGCCTGCACCGAGACCGCCATCGGCGCGCTGGACGAGAAGATGTCGCAGTGGACCGACATGGAATGCAGCACGGTGTTCATCGCGCTGGGTGACGGATACTGTCGCGACCGGATCAAGGCGGGCGATCGTCCTGCCGAAAAGCTGCATTGCTTCCGTACCTTGGGGGGGATCGACTGCTATGCGGTGGCCGATCCCTACGAGGTCAATTCCTCCGGCCGCACCCGTCAGGCGCAGCGCCTGACCGAGCCGGCGCCGCCGGTGCGCCTCGCCGCCGATCCGCCGCCCGCGCCCTGATGCGCCGGTTGGCTGGACAGGCACCATCCCCTCCCGTATAACGCGCCCCGCTTCGCCCCACGGCGTCTGCCCAGGTAGCTCAGTTGGTAGAGCAGCGGACTGAAAATCCGCGTGTCGGTGGTTCAAATCCGCCCCTGGGCACCATCCGCCCCGCCCGACGCGGCGCCGGCCCCTCTCGGGGCTTTCCCGGCACTACAACCAGCGATCGATTCGGCCACCTTGACGCTTGTTGGCCGTGATGCGATCGGCTATCACCGGCGGCGTCCGGGACCGCCGAGCGGCGGCCCCACGAGCATTCCGGAGCATTCAGGCCCATGCACTGTCTCGTCACCGGCGGGGCTGGCTTCATCGGCAGCAACCTCGTCGACCGCCTGCTTGCCCTCGGACACGACGTCACCGCCTACGACAACCTGAGCACCGGCTTCCGCCGTTTCCTGGCCGAGGCGGAGAAGCAGCCGCGCTTCCGGCTGATCGAGGCGGACCTGCTCGACACCGCGCGGCTCACCGAGGCGATGAAGGGCGTCGATTTCGTCTTCCACATCGCCGCCAATGCCGATGTGCGATTCGGCACCGAGCATCCCTCGAAGGACCTGCAGCAAAATACCATCGCCACCTTCAACGTGCTGGAGGCGATGCGGGCGAACGGGGTGAGCAGGATCGCCTTCCCCTCGACCGGTTCGATCTACGGCGAGGCGGCGGTGATCCCGACGCCGGAGGATGCGCCCTTTCCGGTGCAGACCTCGCTCTACGGTGCCTCCAAGCTCGCCTGCGAAGGGCTGATCGCCGCCTATTGCGAGGGATTCGGCTTCCAGGGCTGGATCTTCCGCTTCGTCTCGGTGCTGGGCGAGCGCTACACGCACGGGCACATCTTCGACTTCTACCGCAAGCTTTCGGCCGATCCGACCAAGCTGCACATCCTCGGCAACGGTCGGCAGCGCAAGTCCTACATGTACGTGCACGACTGCATCGACGCGATGCTGCTGGCGATCGAGAAGCCGCAGGGCAAGGTGACGATCCTGAACCTCGGCTCGCCCGCCTATGTCGAGGTGAATGATTCGGTGGGCTGGATCACCGGGCATCTCGGGCTGAAGCCCGAATTCACCTACGAAGGCGGTGATCGCGGCTGGATCGGCGACAATCCTTTCATCTATCTCGACGTGGCCCGCATCCGCGCGCTCGGCTGGGAGCCGAAGCTCGGCATCCGCGAGGGCATCCTGCGCACGCTCGACTGGCTCAGGGCGAATGCCTGGGTCTACGAGAGCCGGCAATGAAGGTTTGCGTCCACGGCCTCTGGCACCTCGGCTCGGTCACCGCGGCCTGCTTAGCCGGCGCCGGGGTCGATGTCGTCGGATTGGACGATGACGCGCCGACGATCGCGGGTCTGAAGGCCGGCCGGCCGCCGCTCTACGAACCGGGCCTCGAAGGCCTGCTGCGCGCGGGGCTCGATGCCGGGCGGCTTTCCTTCACCGGCGATCCGGCGGCGGTGGCCGAGGCAGACGTGGTCTGGGTCGCCTTCGATACGCCGGTGGACGACGATGACCGCGCCGATGTCGCCTTCGTCACCGATCGCGTGCGCGGCCTGTTTCCGCATCTGCGCGACGGTGCCGTCGTCCTGATCTCCTCGCAAGTGCCGGTCGGCAGCACGCGGGCGCTGGCGCAGGCGTTCGAAGCGGTGGCCGCGGGGCGTCGGGTCCATTTCGCCTATTCGCCGGAGAATCTGCGCCTCGGCAAGGCAATCGAGGTGTTCCGCAACCCCGAGCGGATCGTCGTCGGCTGCACCGACGGGGCGGCGCGCGCCGTGCTGGCGCCACTGCTGGAACCGTTCTGCCCCGCGATCCAGTGGATCGGCATCGAATCGGCGGAGATGACCAAGCACGCGCTGAACGCCTTCCTCGCCACCTCGGTCACCTTCATCAACGAGGTGGCGACGGTCTGCGAGCGGGTTGGCGCCGATGCGGCGGAAGTGGAGGCGGCGCTCCGCAGCGAACCCCGCATCGGGCAGAAAGCCTATATCCGGCCCGGCGCCGCCTTCGCCGGCGGGACGCTGGCCCGCGACGTCGCCTTCCTGGGCGACCTCGCCGCCCAGCACGGAATCGCGCTGCCGATGATCGCGGGCATCATTCCTTCCAACCGCGAGCACCGCGCCTGGCCGCTGCGCCAGCTGCAGGCCCGGCTCGCTCCCCTGGCCGGAAGGCGGGTGAGTGTGCTCGGCCTCGCCTACAAGCCGGGGACCGATGCGCTCCGCCGCTCGGTCTCGATCGAGCTGATCCGGGCGCTGCTTTCGGCCGGCGCCAAGGTGCGGGCCTTCGACCCGGCGGTGCATGCCCTGCCTGCCGATCTCGCCGCCGTCGCCCTGGCGCGCGACGCCGCGGACGCGCTCGACGGGGCCGAAGCGGCGGTGGTCATGACCGAATGGCCTGAGTTCCAGGCGCTGTCGGCCGAGATTGTCGCTGGGAGGATGAGACACCCGCTGGTGCTGGACCAGAACCGTTTCCTGGCCAAGGCCCTGGAGGGCCGGCCTGCTATCCACTTCATCACGATCGGCAAGCCGCTATGAGTCTCGTCGGACGTTCCGCCATCATAACCGGCGCCTCGCAGGGACTGGGTGTCGCAATCGCCGAGCGCTTCGTCGCCGAAGGCGCCTCGGTCATGCTCTGCGCGCGTTCGGGCGGTCTGCTGGAGGACGTTGTCGGTAGGCTCGCCCCGCTCGCCATTCCCGGCCAGCGCGTGCTGGGCGAGGTCGCCGATGTCGCCGATCCGGCCGCCGTCGATGCCCTCGTCGCCCGCGCCATCGCGGCGTTCGGCCAGGTGCATGCGCTAGTCAACAATGCCGGTGTCTATGGCCCGATGGGCGGGATCGAGGAGGTCGACTGGGCCGAATGGGTGCAGGCGATCACCGTCAACCTGCATGGCACCGTCTATCCCTGCCGGGCGCTGGTGCCGCATTTCAAGGCCCGGGGCTATGGCAAGGTGATCAACCTGTCGGGCGGCGGCGCCACCAGCCCGCTGCCCGGTATCAGCGCCTATGCCGCCTCCAAGGCGGCGGTGGTTCGCTTCACCGAGACACTGGCCGAGGAGCTGCGCGGGTACCGGGTCGACGTCAACGCGGTGGCCCCCGGCACCCTCAACACCCGGCTGATGGCGCAGCTGGTCGATGCCGGGCCCGCGAAGGTGGGCGAGGCCTTCCATAGCCGCATGGTGAAGATCAAGGCCGAGGGCGGTACGCCGCTGGAAACGCCGGCGGCGCTCTGCGCCTGGCTCGCCACCGAGGCCAGCGACGGGATCACCGGCAAGCTGCTTTCCGCCCTGTGGGACCCCTGGGCCGAGCTGCCGGAACACTTCGCCGATCTGGACCGTACCGACATCTACACCTTGCGCCGCATCGTGCCGAAGGACCGCGGCAAGCCGTGGGGCGACATGTGATGCGGATCGGCATCGTCGGCTGCGGGCTGATCGGACAGAAGCGCGCGCTCGCCGCCGCCGGGCATCAGGTCGTATGCGTCGCCGATCTCGATGCGGGGCGCGCTGCGCGCCTTGCTGCCCAGGCCGGCGCGGTGGCGGTGGCGGACTGGCACGCGGTGGTCGACAGCGAGGTCGACATGATCGTCGTCGCCACGACGCACGAGACGCTGCCGGTGGTGGCCGCGGCCGCGGCCGATGCCGGCAAGCATGTGCTGGTCGAGAAGCCGGCCGGGCGGAACCTCGCCGAGGTGGAGCGGATCGCAACCGTGGCAGGGCGGAGCGGGCGGCTGGTCAAGGTGGGCTTCAACCATCGGTTCCATCCGGCGATGCAAAAGGCGCACGAGATCTTCTCGGCGGGCGAGATCGGCCCGGTCATGTATATCCGCGGCCGCTATGGCCATGGCGGGCGCGTCGGTTACGAGAAGGAATGGCGCTGCATGCCCGAGGTGTCGGGTGGCGGCGAGCTGATCGACCAGGGATCGCACCTGATCGACCTGGCGCGCTGGTTCATGGGTGACCTGGCCCTGGACTACGCCCATGTGCCGACCCTGTTCTGGGACGTGAAGGTGGACGACAACTGCTTCCTGGCGCTGCGCGGCGCGGGCCAGTCGATCGCCTGGCTGCACGCCAGCTGGACCGAGTGGAAGAACACCTTCTCCTTCGAGATCGCCGGCCGCGACGGCAAGCTGACGGTTGATGGCCTGGGCGGGTCCTACGGGCTCGAGCGCCTCACCTTCCACCACATGCTGCCCGGCATGGGACCGCCGGAGACGAGCATCTGGGAATATCCGTTTCCCGACCGGTCCTGGGAGGTGGAGATGGCGGAGTTCGCCGCCGCCATCGCCGAGGGCCGCCAGCCGGTCGGCAATATCCACGATGCGGTGGCGATGCACCGCATCATCGACCAAGCCTATGGCAGAGCCGCAGGATGATCATCACCAGAAGCCCTTTGCGCATCACCCTCGGCGGCGGCGGCACCGACCTTCCGTCCTACTACCGCGAGCATGAGGGCTTTCTGATCGCCGCGGCGATCGACCGCTATGTCTACATCACGGTGCATCAGACCTTCGTCGAGGATCTGATCGTGAAGTATTCGAAGCTGGAGCGCGTCGGCGCCGCCGCGGCGCTGGAGCACCCGATCATCCGCGAGGCTTTCGACCTGGTGGGCCTGTCGGGCGCTTATATGGAGATCACCTCCATGGCCGATATTCCGGCCGGCACCGGGCTCGGATCTTCCGGCAGCTTCACCACCGCGCTCCTGAAGGCGCTGCACGCGCATCGCCGCCACCTGATCCATCCCGAAACCCTCGCCGAACAGGCCTGCCACATCGAGATCGAGCGCCTGGGCGAGCCGATCGGCAAGCAGGACCAGTACATCGCGGCCTATGGGGGGCTGACCTGCTTTCGCTTCAACACCGACGGCAAGGTCGAGGCCTGGCCGCTGGCGGTGAGCGCGGAGACCCGGGACAACCTCGAGGACGGGCTGGTGATGTTCTTCACCGGCTA
>JALHMN010000061.1 GCA_022844005.1 bacterium
TGCTCTTCCGATCTGAAGAGGTTGGGGAAGCCCGGCACCGTGATACCCAGATGGGCGGTGGCGTTGTCGTCACCCCAGACATCGGAAAGCCGCTTGCCCTCCTTGCCGGTCACGTTGAGGCGCGCGGTCATCTGCGTCATCTGGAAGCCGGTGGAAAGCACGATGACATCCGCCGGATGCAGTTCGCCGTCCGCCGTGACGATTCCGCCGCTGGCGATATGGTCGATACCCTCGGTGACGAGGTCGACATTGGGGCGGCGAATGGTGCGATACCAGTCGTTGTCGAGCAGGATGCGCTTGCCGTAGGGCGGGTAGGTCGGCACGCATTTTTCAAGGAGGTCGGTACGGTCGCCCAGTTCGCGGACGATATGCTCGACCATTTCCTGCCGGTGCTTGTCGTTGACCCGGTTGAGCGCGCGTTCCGGATGCGGCCAGGAGGGATCCTTCTTCAGGAAGGGCAGCAGCCCGTCGCCGTAGCGCCACAGCATCGCGAAGCGAAACCAGGCGGCATAGAAGGGGACGTGGCCGAGCAGCCACTGGGCCTTGTCGCTGAGCGCGTCGTGATAACGCGGGATCGGCCGGGCCCATTGCGGGCTGCGTTGGTAGACGTCGAGCTGCGCCACCTGCGGCGCGATCGTCGGCACGATCTGCATGGACGAGGCCCCGGTGCCTATGATGGCGACACGCTTGCCTTGAATGTCGAGATCCTGCGGCCATTCGGTGGTGTGGAACATCGGGCCGCGGAAATCCTCCATGCCCTTGATTTTCGGCACGAAGGGCAGGCCGAACTGGCCGATGGCGCTGACCAGCGCCTGGGCCTCGATCACCTCGGAGCCCTTCGGCGTGCTCACGCTGACCACCCACAGCTTGCTGCCCTCGTCCCAGCGGGCCGCGGTGACGGTAGTCTCGAAGCGGATGTTCGCACGCACACCGAATTCGTCGGCCGCGCCGCGCATATAGGCGAAGAGATCGCCCTGCGGCGAGAAATAGGACGACCAGCGATAGCGGCTGCCGAGCGAGAATGAATAGGCGTGGTTGGGCGTATCGACGCCGCAGCCCGGATAGCGGTTGTCGCGCCAGGTCCCGCCGACCTCGGACGCCTTCTCGACGATCATGTAGTCGATACCGAGCCGTTTCAGCCGCGCGCCGAGGATGATGCCCGACGCCCCGGCCCCAACGATCAGCACCTTCATCGCCCGCAGGCGTTCCGCCGCCGGCGGCGCCTTCCACTCGGCGTCGCGGGGCTTCAGGCCCATCTCCTCGCGCATCATCGGCGCATACTCCGCAGCGATGTTCTCGCTCATGCAGGCGCGCATCATTTCCAGCATCAGCGGGTCGCCCGGGTCGCCGACTGCCGGCATCTGGCCGGCCTTGGCGGTCAGCAGGTCGACCGCTGCCTGCTGGATTTCGGCCCGGATTTCCGGGGCGAGTCCGGCATTCTCGTCGGCGATCAGGCGCACGTCGCGCTGCGGGCGATAGCGCTCGCCCAGCCACTTGCGGTCTCCCGAGAGATGGAACACCACCATCAGGAGAACGCGGATATCGGCATCGGCGACGGCGCCACGCAAGATACCGGGGTCGAGCGCCGGGATGGTGGGTGTAGGGGCGTAGGGAATGGCAGAGGTGGCGGGCATTTCCTGAACTCTCACGGTCTCGGGCACTCGGCGCGGCTGAATAGACGGGCGGCCGAATAAGTCATTTTCTATCTAAGGTTAGTTAGAAAACGGCCTTCGTCAAGGGCTCGGAGGGTGCCGGTCGAGGCCAGGGGATCAGCGTCTGGCCGCCGCCTCGGCCCGCGAGGCGAAGGCGGCGCCGCAGACGATGACCAGCGCCCCCAGAATGGTCCACAGGTCGGGCGTGCGGCCGAAGGCGATCCAATCGAGCCCGGTGGCCCAGACGATCGACAGGAAGACGATCGGCTGGGTCGCTGAAATGTCGGCGGCGCGATAGGCGGCTGTAATCAGCCAGTATCCGGTGGTGCCGAGTACGGCGGCGAGCAGCGCCGATGCCGCCTGGACCGGGGTCGGCGTCACCCAGGTGACGAGCGCCATCGGCAGGAAGAGGATCGCTGCGAGGACGTTCTGCCAGAAGATGATGGTGAGCGTACCGTCGGTCCGGGTCAGGTACTTGACGGTGAGATTGGAGATCGAGACCAGCGGCACCGAGGCGAGCAGCAGCAGCAGGCCGAGGCTGGCCGAGAAGCCGAGGCTGAGCTTCGGACCGAGCACGACCATCACCCCGCCGAAGCCGATCAGGACGGCGATCCAGCGCCGAGCAGCCACCCGTTCGCCGAGGAAAAGCACGGCGCCGATCAGCGTGAAGATCGGCCCGGTGAAGCTGATCGCGGCCGCATCGGCGAGGCTGATCAGCGGGATGGCCAGATACCAGAGCGTATAGGCGCAGACATGGAAGCCCGAGCGCAGGAGGTGACGGGGAAACTGCCGCGTGCGCGCCACCGAGAGTCCGGCCGGCAGAAACAGCGGCAGCACCAGCGCGAGCCCCCAGGTCCAGCGCATCCAGGACACCACCAGCGGCGGCAGTTCGAGGGTCAGCTGCCGGATGACCATGTTCATCAGCTGAAAGGCGATACCGGCCGCCGCCGCATAGATCAGCCCCCGCAATGTCGGATGCGGGACCAATCTTTCCAGCAGCCGTTCCGGTGCCGAAGCGGCAGAGACCATGCTCATGCCGAGGCGCGGGCCGCCCGGGCCACGCCCGCCTCGTGGCGGGCGAGAAGGATGGTGCTGGCGAAGATCACCGCCGCCCCTGCCAGGGTCCAGATACCCGGAATGGAGGAGAAGACGATGAAGCCGCCGATCGACGCCCAGACGAGGTTGAGGAAGCTGACGGCTTGGATGCTCGAGATGTCGGCGGTACGGAATGCGCGGGTCATGCAGTAATGACCGGCCGATCCCAGGAATCCGCAGACCAGCAGCGACCCCCATTGCAGGAGGCTGGGCGGCGTCCACCAGATCACGGCGAAGGGCGCCAGCATGAGGCCGACGGTCAGGTGCTGCCACAGCACCACCACCTCGGGCCGGTCGTAGCGGGTGAGCACCTTGGCCACCAGAAACGAGCCGGAGAACATGGGCGCGGCGGCGAGCAGCAACAGGTTGCCGATGGTGACCGTGGAGAAGCCGCTCTGCGACCAGGGCTGGACCACGATCAGCACGCCGACGAAGCCCGCCGCCACGCCGGCGATGCGCGGCGCCGTCATCCGCTCACCCAGGAAGAGGACGGCGCCGAGACAGATGAAGATCGGACCGGTAAATCCGATGGCGGTCAGTTCCGCCATGCTGACAGAGGGCAGCGCCGCAAACCAGAGCAGCATGCCAATGGAATGCAGGCCGCCCCGATAGAGCTGCAGCATCGGCGCCTTGGTCATGCAGGCGCGCGGGCCCGCCTGCCACAGGAGCGGCGTCAGCACCAGGAAGCCGAAGCTGTAGCGCAGGCAGCCGACCACCCAGGGATCGAGGTCCTCGGACATGGCCTTCATCCAGACATTCATGCCCGAGAAAATGAGACCGCTCAGCGCCAGCCAAGCCATGCCCCGCAGGGTGGGGGTAGTCCCACCCATGATCGCCACCACCCGAGCGCGCACGTTTCCTCCGCCTTCTGGGCGGCGACTATAGCGGCAGCGGCTACCGCGCCGCCATGCGGGCGCAGCGGCCCGGCCATGCGGATGCGAACGCGAGCCCTGGACCAGCCGTGAGCCCATCACCGGAAGAGAACGTGACGCGCCGCTCCTGCTTGAGGCTACAATGACCAGTCGCGTGGGAGGGGTGTTCCGATGTCAGAGACCGTGCCGGAAGGCGCGCCTGTGCTGCAGGTGGAAGCGCATTGCGCGACGATCCGGCTGAACCGACCGTCCCAGCACAACCGCCTCGAATCGACCGACCTCGCGCAACTGCGGGACCTGCTGGCCGCCCTCGATGCCCGGCGCGACATCCGGGTGGTGATCCTGACCGCGACGGGGCGCAGCTTCTGTTCCGGCTACAACCTCGGCGAACTCGGCGATGCCTCGAAGCGGCAGGGCGGCGGCAGCGGCTTCGAGACGGTGGTGGACGCGCTGGAAACCCTGCGCATGCCGACCATCGCTGCCCTGAACGGACCGGTCTATGGCGGCGGCACCGACCTCGCGCTCGCCTGCGACTTCCGCCTCGGCACCGCGGAGAGCCGGATGTTCATGCCGGCGGCGCGCATCGGTCTGCAGTTCTACGGCAACGGCATCCGCCGATATGCGTCGCGACTGGGGTTGGCAGCCGCCAAGCGCCTCTTTCTCACCGCCGAAACGATCGAGGCGCCGGAGATGCTGCGCATCGGCTTCCTCGACGAGATCCTGCCGGCCGAAGCGCTGATGCCGCGGGCCGCGGGCATGGCCGCCGGGATCGCCGGCCTGGCGCCCGGCGCGGTGGCGGGGATGAAGCGCGTACTGAACGATTTCGCCCGCGGCGAGTTCGATGCCGCCCTCGCCGCCGAGGGCCACCGGGCCAGCCGCACATCCGCCGAGATGCTGGAGGGCCTGGCCGCGCTGAAGGAAAAGCGGCCGCCGCGTTTCGAGTGAGGGACACCTCGCCCGCAGGCGCTTAAGACAACGGGCGGCACCAGAACAGATACATGTTCTGGAACGTCCGGGGTTCGGTCGCCTCCACTTCAGCCCAGGCTCGCAAATCCTCGATCTCCCGCCCCGGCGCATGGCTGGCGAACAGAGCGCGTTGGTATGCCGTCAGATTTAAGCCGGCGAAGGCGAGGTCCGCCGAGGCGAGTAGCGGGACGATTTCATCGAGATCGAACTCACGTTCATGAGCGTGAAGCATCAGGTCGCGCACATCCGGGGCGCTGTAGAAGTCCCAGGCCGAGAGGACCATCCGGGCCCAGGGGGATCCGGCATCGGCTTTGACCAGGCGCCGGACCCGGCGCACATCGTCGAGCGTGCGGCCGGTGATTCCAGCGGCGGCGATACGCTCGCGGGCGAGCGCGATCGCTTCACGGGCGCGCCGGCTGTAGAGCCCGATCAGCATTCTGCCGTCGGGCCGCAACACTTGCCGCAACGCCCGCAGCCCTGCGGCGGCGTCGGCCATGTGATGCAGTACGCCCACACATTCGATGATATCGAAGCGGGTCTCCAGCAATGCCACGTCGCGCAAATCGCACTGCGCGAATCGGATGTCGCGCAGCCCATACGCGTCGGCGGCCATCCGGGCGGCATAGCAGAGACTGGCCCGGCTGAGATCGATGGCCGTCACCCGCTTGGGGTCTGCATAGCGAAGCCGGGCCTCGATTGCCTGCTTCCCGGTACCGCAACCGGCGATCAGGATTTCCTCGTCGCGGTTCCGGTCCGCCTTCGTGGCGGGAAATCGCGTCAAGCTGAGCCAGCGCGGGCTCGGATCGACCTCGTACTGGGCCTGCACGGCGGCCGATATCGGATCGGTTGCCTGTCCCAGTACCGGGATGGCACGGGCGATCTCCGCCTCGCGCCGCCGCGCAGCGGCGACTTCCTCCAGCATCGCGCGCATCTGCGGTTCACGCAGTCGCGGCGGAGGGCGAAGCGCGGCAAGATGTTCGATCGGCCGATACAGGGCCCAGCGCAGCCAGGTCGCCTCATCCCCCGCAACCGCCTGCAACTGGGCGAGACGGGCCGCTTCCGCCGGTTCCTCGTCCCAGACCCAACGGTTGATCCGGCCCTGGCAGGCCAAGGCGCAGGCGAGCCGCCGCGCGGCACGTCCCAGCCCTTCGGCGAACAGCAGGCGCCGCCGGAGCGCGGTGAACAGGCGCTCGGCCTCGAGGTCGGTGACGATGCATTCCTCGAGTACGCTCGTCATCAGTTCGGCGACGACGCCCGTGGGTGGCTGGGCCAGGATCAAGCGGGCGGCTTCATCCCAGTCACCCGCGCGGCCGGCAGCCAGCGGGGCCACGAGATGCTCCTTCAACACCTCGAGTGCCTGACCCGCGAACAACTGGCGATCCACGGCCGGGTGCCGCAGCGCCTTAAGAACCGCCGCCGGTTCGATGCCTGTCGCTCCACCCAGCACCGTGACATGCAGAACCTCACCCAGCAGGTGGAGTGTGGTCGCGGTCGAATCGCGCTTCTGCACCGCCTCGAACAGGACCTGGATCGCCTCCGCGCGCCGTCCCGAAGCAAGCAGTCCGCGCCCCAGACGTTCGAGCGCCGCCGCGCTCTCCGGGGCAGCAGCCGCCTCCAGCAACAGGCGATCGAGCGGATCCGGATCCCGGCGCCGCGGCGCGGTGTGTTGCTCAGCGCGCAGCATGCGGAAGCCCCCTTGCCCGCCGTTGCGGCGAGGGGCTCAGGATGCAACCGGCGTGTCTCGGCCCGAGGCAAGGCACTGGCGACAACGCCATGGCGTTGCGACGATCGTCTCCCATAAACTCCCTTGGGCGCCTCTTTGGCGGTGCGGGCGCCCTGCAGGTGGCAGTCTGGCAGCCGCGCGCGCGTGTCGTCGACAGAAATATTGCGGAAATGTTGCACTACCGACCGGGTTTGGGCGGCCCGCTTCCACTTCACAGTCGATCACGCCCAGGAGCGTCGCCATGAGCCGTCCATCACCCTTCGGCGCCGCCCGGCGCCCCGACTTCCTCATCGAACCCGGCATAGACCATCTGAATCACGGCTCCTTCGGCGCGACGCCGAAGCCGGTGCTGGCGGCGCAAATGGCGTGGCGCGAACGCATGGAGCAAAACCCGAGCCGCTTCTTCTTCGAGATCCTGCCCGGCGCCATCCGCGCCGCCGCCGCGCGGCTGGCACGGACATTCGGCGGCGAGGCCGGCGATTGGGCCTTCGTCGAGAACGCGACGGCCGCTATCAACGCGGTGCTGGCGTCCCTGCCCTGGCAGGAAGGCGACGAAGTGATCGTCACCGGCCAAGTCTACAATGCCGTGCAGCAGGCGCTTCGCCATCATGCCGGCCGGCATGGCGTGCGGATCGTCCCTTTGACGATCCCGATTCCCTTCGAGGACGCGGATCAGTTGGTGGCCGCGGCCAGGCTTCTGCTCACCACCCGTACCCGTCTCGCGGTGATCGATCATGTGACATCGACGGGGGCCACCGTCCTTCCGGTCGACGCGCTCGTCGCAACTTTCAAGGCGGCCCGAGTACCGGTGCTGATCGACGGGGCGCATGCCTTCGGCATGCTTCCCCTCGACGTGCCGCGAATCGGCGCCGACTGGTATGCCGGCAACCTGCACAAATGGTGCTATGCGGCAAAAGGATGCGCCGCGCTTTGGGCGGCGCCCGGGCGGCATCAGGGGATGCATCCGGTGGTGATTTCGCACGACTACGGTCGGGGCTTTCCCGCCGAGTTCGATTACGTCGGCACCCGCGACGCGTCCGCCTGGCTCGCTGCCGACGCGGCCATCGACTACCTGGAATCGGCCGGCATGGATGCTGTTCGGACGCATGGCCGGCACCTCGCCGGCGAGGTAGCGGCCGAGCTTGCCGGTGCCTGGAAGACCGAGGTCTCCGCGCTGCCCGAATGGCGCGGGGCCATGGCGAGCATTCGGTTGCCGAAGCAGGGCGCTGCCGACCGTCCCGGCGCCAGGGCGCTTACGCTCGACCTGCTGAACCGGCACCGGATCATGGCACCGGTGATGCCGCTCGACGGGCGCTACTGGCTCAGGATCTCGGCGGCCATGTACAACCAGCCGGAAGACTATCGGCGCTTGATCGACATCGGCCGCGGTCTTTGATACGCGGATCGGGGGGGCGCCCTGACGCAACCATGCCGACGGGTATCGCGCAACGCGCCGGAGCCATCGCATGCGACGACTTCTGCTGCTGATCGGAGGGCTCGCCGGGCTGGCACTGCTGCTTGCCGGATGCATGGCGCTGTTCCTGGCATACGCCGACCTCAAGCCGATGCTGGAACGCTGGGCGGCGCGGGAGACCGGGCGGGCCGTAAGCGTCGGTGCACTCCGGATCGAATGGGGCAGGCGGACCATCCTGGAAATCGCGGACCTGGAGCTCGGAAACGCCCCCTGGGGCAGCAGGCCCAACATGATCGAACTGGGCCGGCTGTACGCGGAGCTGGATCTGTTGTCGGTCCTGCGCGGCACGCTTCGCTATGAGAACCTGGCGATCGGGAAGCTCGACATCATCCTCGAACGTGGACCCGGCCATGTCGGCAACTGGAAAATGGGCGAAGGCGGCGGGGCGAGCGGTCTCCTGGTTCCGAAGGATCGGACCCAGGTGCCGACCCTGAAGGAACTCGCGCTCGATGACGGGCTCCTGATTTATCGCGATGCGGAGGTCGGTCTCGAGCTGCGTATCGAGGCCGGCCGGATCGACATCGCCGCCGCGGACGATGAGGCGCCCATCAATCTGTCCATGCGCGGTGCATACAACGGCACGGCCGCCACCATCGAAGTCGAGGGCCAGTCTTTCTCGACATTGCGGCGCGCGGACATCCCCTTCGAAACGAAAGTGACGCTCGCAGGGGCGGAAAGTGTGATCACCTTCCAGGGCAGCCTGATGGAGCCGCTCGACTTCGAGGGGGTGGATGGGGCGATGCAGGCGCGAATGGCGGATCTCGGGGCGCTCCTGACCGCACTTGATGCCGGTATCGACCTGCCGGTCGACGCCCTGGTCGAAGGCCGTCTGAAGCGTGCCGGCACCCATTGGCGGCTGGAGGCGGCCCGGGGTGAAGTGGCAGGCAGCTCATTCGAGGGCAACCTCACCCTGGAGGAAGGCCCCCGGGGCAAGCCCGACGACTTCGCGCTCGATCTGCACTTTGCACGGCTCGATCTCGACAGGCTTCTGCCGGCACGCGATGCGAAGCAGGGATTCGCGCAGATGCGGCTCGATCCGGGCGGCAGCGGAAAAGTGGAAATCGCCGCGCGCCTGTCGGCATCCGAGGTCGTCTATGCCGGAATGCGCGGCAACGGCCTCGAGGCCAGGGGCAACCACAAGCAAAGCGGCACGATCGTCGAGAGTTTGCGTGTCGAAGCGCTGGGCGGCGTGCTGTCCGGCAACGGATCGACGCGCGCATCCGAACGTGGCCAGCGCCTTGAAGCGTCAGGCGAGATCGACGGCCTCGCGCTGGAAGAGATCGGCCGGGTGTTTCGCACCGACACGGCCGAAATTGCCGGCCGCGCCACGGGTCTGGCGACTTTACAGGCCGAGGGGTGGACCATCGGCGAAGCATTGTCGAACCTGCGCGGCCACGCCGTCTTCACCTTGAGTGAGGGTCGAATGCCGCGATCACTGGTGGAGAAGGTCTCGACTAATCTTCGCTCCCTGTTCCGCGACAAGGCCGGTTTCAGCGAGATTTCCTGCTTCCTCGGATTGATCGAGATCCGCGAGGGCATCGGCAGGCTGGCGCCGGTGCGCCTGCGTACCGCCGACACCACGGTCGCGGCGCGGGGACAACTCGACTTCGCGCGCGGGCGGCTTGATCTTGCGATCGTCACCGATCAGCGCGGATCCGGATTCCTCGTTCTCAATATCCCGCTTCAGGTGAGCGGGTCGTTTACGAATGTTGCTATTGCGCCGCTTGTCGGCTCGCCCCCGCCCGCGCGTATTGCGGATCTGGCGGCGCTGCCTCCGGCCAGCCGGGCTCTCGCCGAGGACAGCCCCTGCCTGCGCTGACGAGAGCAGGGACCGCACTTGGCGGCCCCTGCGCCTCTCGCCTTTCAGTCCTTCGGCGTTTGCGTTGCCGTTATTGAGTCGGTCGCGTTCCGCCGGGTGCCGTCGTGCCGCTGTCCCGCGGCATCGGGGTGGTACCGCCAGTTCGGGGAGTGTCCATCGTCACTTCCGGCATGGCCTTGAGTTCATCCTTGGTCAGGCTGGTGACGAGTTTTTGATCGTCGCCGACCCCGGTGACGGACACCTGTGAGCGGGAGAGCGCCACGTCGCGCGCACCGATGCCGAGGAAACCGCCCACCGACACGACAAGGTTGTCGCCCTGGATGCCTTTGACTTCGCCGATCGTGTCGCCTTCCACGTTCACGACGTCCTTGCCGCGAAGGGTCTGGTTGAACCCGGCGGCGGTCGACGGGTTCGCCGACGTGGTGGTGTTGTTGCCGGCGGTGGTCGACATCGGCTGCGTATTGCTCGGCGAAGTCATGCCGCTGTCCCGCGCGGTCGAAGCGGTGCCAGCCCGCGGCGTGCTGTCCATGGCCACTTCCGGCATGGCTTTCAGCTCGTCCTCGGTCAGGCTGGTGACGAGCTTCTGGTCATCGCCGACCCCGGTGACGGTTACCTGCGACCGGGACAGCGCGACATCGCGCTCCCCCATTCCGAGGAAGCCGCCGACCGAAACGACAAGACGGTCGCCTTCTACCCGCTTCACCTCGCCGATCGAATCCCCGTCCAGGTTCTCGATATCCTTGCCGCGCAGGTTCTGGTTGAACGCCGTCGTCGTCGCACTGCTATCGGCGGCGCCGGGGATCCGCGTGTCGCTCGAGGTCGTCATCCGCTTGTCGCCGTCCCTCGGCATCGTGGCGGTACCGGATCGGGAATTGCTGTCCATGGCCACTTCCGGCATGGCTTTCAGCTCGTCCTTGGTCAGGCTGGTGACGAGCTTCTGGTCGTCGCCCACGCCGGTGACGGACACCTGCGAGCGGGAAAGCGCGACATCGCGCTCCCCGATTCCGAGGAAGCCGCCGACCGACACGACAAGGCGGTCGCCCTGAACGCTCTTCACCTCACCGATCGAGTCTCCTTCCAGGTTCACGACATCCTTCCCCCGAAGGGTCTGGCCGAACGAAGAGGTCGTGGTGGCGGCCCCGGTCGTACCCGGCGCGGTGGTTCTGACACCGGTGTTGCCAGGGGTGGTGTTCGGGGACGTCGTCTGGGCGGTGGCGATCCCGGCGGAGCTAAGCAGCAACGCGGTGCCGATCGCCGTTAAAGTATGTTTGCGCACGTTCACATCTCCATTTCTGACGTGATGGACTTGAATCCAACGGCGCCACCTGGAGATGGTTCCTGCGGCAGTGACCGAAATCAGGCCGAGCCTAGAGACGGCGCAGGGCCGCCAACAGTTCGCTCGCCTGGACCGGCTTGGCGATGCGAGGCTGATCCCGCAGATCTTCCGGCCACAGCTTGGGGTCGTCATAGCCGGTCAGGAAAATGAACGGGATACGCCGCTCCCGCAGGGCGTAGGCGGCGGGGAAGACCCTCTCGCCGTTCAGGTTCACATCGAGCACCGCGGCGTCCAGTTCCGCGCTTCGGGCGAGCGCCACCGCGGCGGCGAGATCGGACGCCGCCTGCACCAGGCAGCCTTCGCCTTCCAGCGCCTGCGTGGCCTCCATCGCCGCGAGGGCGGCATCCTCCACCAGCAGAATGCGGCGCCCATGCAAGGGTTCGCCCATCTGCGTATCGGAAGCCGGCGCCCCGGCCGCGGTTGCGTCTTCGGCCACCACATCCGCCGCCGGCATGACGATCAGACACCTCACCCCGCCGGGGTCGAATATCTGAGATACCGTGCCGTCCAGTTCCTGCGGCATCCGCCCGATGAGTACGGAGCCGAAGCCACGCCGCGTCGGTTCCGACACCGGCGGCCCGTCCCGTTCGACCCAATGGAACTTCAGGAAGCGGCCCGCCGCGGCATGGTCGACCTCCCATCCCACATCGACGCTCCCGCCCGGCACCGAAAGCGACCCGTGCTTCACGGCGTTGGTCGTCAGCTCATGCAGCGCCAGCGCCATTCCCTGCGCGGCACGGGACGTGAGCAGGATGTCCGGCCCTTCTATGGTCACCCGCCGCGCCTCGTCCCGATGCGCCTCCAGCGTCGTCGCCACGATGTCGCGTAGCGGCACCGACCGTCCTTGCGTTCGCGCCAACAAGGCGTGCGCCTGAGCCAGGGCGGCAACGCGGCCGGTCAGGGCCCGCGCCTCGGGCGTACGGCCCAGCGTTCGGTTGATCAGTGCCTGGATCGTCGCGAGCATGTTCTTGACGCGGTGGTCGAGTTCGCCCAGCAACAGGCGCTGTCGGGCCTCCTGCTCGCGGATTATCCTGGTTGCCTGACGAATCGCCTGGTCGACGATATCGACCTCGCGTATGCCGCGAGGCGGCGAATCCGCCGGGCGCTCGGACGCGATCGCATCCGCCCCTTCGGCGAGGCGCACCATCCGCAGCGAAATGGCACGCCCGAGCAGCAGCGCCAGTACCAGCACCGCCAGCAGCACGGCACCTCCACCGGCAAGCAACACCGTCACCCGCCGCCAGAGGGGGCCCACCATGAACGACTCAGGCATGGCGATTGCCACACTCCAGCCGCTGAAGGTTGAGCGCGACCAGGTGGAGTAGACCGGGACGCCGTCGAGTGCCGGGGTCTTTATGTGCCCTTCGCCTTGCAGCGCCATCTCCGCCCAGAGCGGTGCCGCCGCGGGAGCGCCGGCGAACCGCTCCGGAAACGGAAGACGCGCAGCCAATATCCCATTCCGATCGATCAATCCGGTGTACCAGTCGGGCGAGGACCTTTGCGCACGCAACAGCTGCACCAGCTCCTCAATCGGAAAGATGACGCCGAGGTCGTACAGAACCGCCTGTTCCTGGAATACCGGCACGTCGACGCTGACGACCAGCCTGCCGCTGACCGCGTCGCGCAGGACATTGGATATCGAAGGCTTCCCGGTGGCGAAAACCGCCTCGACACCTTCGATGTTGCTTCGAGTCGGCAATTCCCGACCGACCGGCAAAGACGTGTTGACCAATTGACTTCCGTCGCGGGTCGATACGCTGATGACCGATCCGGGCGGCAGCGACAGCAGCAACTGCGACGCGCGGACCCGGAAATCCTCATAGCGGCCATCGCGCAGCGAATTCGCCGTCGCCAGGCCCTGCAGGATGGCGATGCGGGCTTCGAAGCGGCCATCCAGCGCCTGGGCCATCGCGCGCGCCGTCTCCTGGATGCGGGCAAGGGCGCGATGTCTTTCCTTCTCGAATTCGAAGAACGAGAACCAGAGCGCGAGCACGATCAGCGGCAATGCCCCGAGGCCGCCGAGGGCGATCAGCCAGATACGAACCGACCAGCTACGCGCAATCATCCGACCCCGCCGCGCAGGCATCGGAGCCGAGGCGAAAGGGGTTCGAGCGGTGTCGCCACGGAGGTCGTCAGGCTTGGGGGGCTTCGCTGGGCGGCGGCAGCAACGGCGGCCGGACGAGCGGACGGCCGGTCAGGACGCTGTCGACGCCGCGCTGGGTCTCTAGGCGGCAATGGGCGCAGAGATCCTTCCGCGAGCGGAATTGGTCGATCGTAACCGGTGGGTGGAACTCGACCACGATGGTCGAATGCCCGGTCTTCAGGAAGCGCCACAGATGCGGGACCAGGTCCTGGTCGCCGATCCAGGCATAGATCGACATCGACCGCCGGCCGACCGGCAGGTTGTCGAGCTTCGAGAGCGTGATCGACACCGGCTGCACGGTGAGCGGGCGCCCGTCGATGCGCTTTTCGGCAAGCGCGAAGAAAGCCGATTTGTACGGCAGCACATGGATGCCGTCGCCGGAGGTTCCTTCCGGGAACAGGACCAGGCTGTCGCCCTCTTCCAGCCTTACCACCATCGCATCGCGCTGGTCGGCGGTGCGGCGCGCCTTCCTTTCGATGAAAACCGATCGCTGCAGCCAGGCGAGCCAGCCGAAAAACGGCCAGGTCGCGATCTCATGCTTGGCGATGAAGGAAATCGGCAGGATGGCCGAGAGGATGGGGATATCGGCCCAGGAGACGTGGTTGGAAACGTACAGGGTGGGGCGCGCCCGGCTGGGCTCGCCCCGGATATCGATGCTGATGCCGACGATGCGACAGACGGTGCGGTGGTAGAACACCGGCAGCCAGCCGGCCACACGCGTGCGGGTCAGTACCAGCAGAAGCTGTACCGGCATCAGCGGCAGCGTCCACAGCATGAAAGCCGTCAGCGCAACCCAGGCGCGCGCGGTTTCCATGACCCGGCTGCTCAGCTCTCTCCGCGCTTGGTACGGGTCGGCTTGCTCTCGAGCGGCGTGGCGTAGAGCTCGAGCCGGTGATCGACCAGCTTGTAGCCGAGTTGGGCGGCGATGCGCCGTTGCAGCTCTTCGATCTCCTCGTTGCGGAACTCCACCACCTTGCCGGTGGCGAGGTCGATGAGATGATCGTGATGTGCCTGCGGCGCTTCTTCATATCGGGCGCGCCCGTCGCCGAAGTCGTGCCTGGTGAGAATTCCGGCTTCCTCGAACATCCGAACCGTGCGGTACACCGTTGCCAGGCTGATCCCGGAATCGACGGCGGCGGCCCTGCGATGCAGCGCTTCCACATCCGGGTGATCGCCCGACTTCGCCAGGACGTCGGCGATCACGCGCCGCTGCGCCGTCATGCGCAGACCGCGATCGGCACAGATCCCCTCGATACGCTGGATCAACGAGACGCGATGATCCTCCGCCGCTTCAGCGCGCCGTGTCGTTCTCGCCGGAAGCCGCTTCCCGTTATCGCTTTCCACGGCTTCGTGCTGTGCCCAAGCCAATCTTTTTCGCAAGTTCGCGCCGTTGGTTCGCATAGTTGGGGGCGACCATAGGGTAATCCGCCGGCAAACCCCAACGCTCCCTGTATTGGTCAGGAGTCATATTGTAGGCGGTCTTCAAGTGCCGCTTCAACATCTTCAGCTTCTTGCCGTCTTCGAGGCAGACGATGTGGTCCGGATGAATGGATTTCTTGACGGCGACCGCGGGTTGCGGCTTCTCGGGCTCGGGCGCCTGCTCGCCCAGGCCCGACAGGGCACCGAAGACCTGACGGATCAGTTGCGGCAGGTCGTTCGAGTCGATCCGGTTGTTGCTCACGTGCGAGGCGACAATGTCCGCCGTCAGCCCAAGCAACTCCCCTTTTCCTGATTTCTCGTCCATCGTCATCCCGCCTTTCCAGCGTGGTTATCGCAACAATTATGTTGAAGTTGTTCAAGCAAATCAAATTGTCTGCTGATTTAACAGCGCCCTCACCCGCCGGAATTACTTTCTGTTGGGCGGCGGTCTAATAGCCCGAAAATTCTGCTTGGGGGAGCGGAAGACGCCGTCACACGAAAATGTGATCCGATTCAGTCACCGGTTGGCGCCCGGGACCCATAGGACATCATCGGCCCCATCCTCATTGGCATGGCGCGCCAGAACGAAAAGGTGATCCGACAATCGATTCACGTAGCGGACCGCCTCCGGCCCGACCGCCTCATGCCTCGCCAGTTCCGTGATCAGCCGCTCCGCCCGGCGGACGACCGTGCGGCCGACATGCAGCTGCGCCGCAAGCGCGCTGCCGCCGGGCAGGATGAAGGAATTGAGCGGCGCGAGGCGCGCGTTCAGGGCATCGATTTCCTGTTCCAGACGGTCGACCTGGGCCTGGACGATGCGCAGCGGCGGGTATTTGGGGGCCTCCTCGATCGGCGTGCACAGATCGGCTCCCAGATCGAAAAGGTCGTTCTGGATGCGGCCCAGCATCGCATCGACATCACCCGACGCATGCAGCCGCGCCACGCCGATGACGGCATTGGCTTCGTCCACGGTGCCGTAGGCCGAAACGCGAAGGTCGTGCTTGGGCACGCGGGCACCGTTGCCGAGTGAAGTGTCGCCGGTATCGCCGCCTCGGGTGTAGATGCGCGTGAGCTTGACCATCTTCAGCGCCCCCCGGCAAGAAAGGCCAGACCCAGCAACAGAACCGCCAGCAGCTGCAGCATGACGCGCCAGCGCATCAGCGTATTGCCCCAGCGCCGGTTGAACTCGCCCCCGCGCGCCATGCCGATGACGCCGGTGAGAAGGACGGCCAGCACCGCGAGAACGGTGACGCCGGCCAGGATGCCGAAGATGTTGGACATGCCCCCATGATAGGGCGATGCGGGGCGGCGTGAAGCCCAACCGGGAATCCATCCTTCAGAGAGGGCGCGCGCCCCGGAAACAGTGAAGCCCCGCCGGCTGTCCGCCGCGTCGGGGCTTCGTGCTGATCGCGGTATCCGGAGATCCGCGCTGCCCGGCGGCAGAGCGACCGGGCTTTCTATACGGCGCGGGTCACCCCGGAGGCCGTCGGCTTCGACTCGATGGAATTGTCTGCGGCCAGTCCGCCGATAGGCTCGAGCAGCCTGGCCGATCACCAGTTGTCCGGTGGAGTCATGCGGCGGAGGCACCCTCCTTCCAGATGACGACGATCCGTTTGACGGGGCCCGGGCATCCGATGGAGGGAGGCTCCGGCCGACCGTCCGTGCCACGACCCTCTCGGCGGTGGCGGATCACGTGCGGACCATCACGTGTTGCATCGGACTCTGATCCCGATGCCCCCGATCCGCAACGACCCAGTGGTAGCAATGCCGTGAACTGTCAGTCGGGACTTGCATGCCTCGGCGCGGCCTGCCGCGCGGTGGAATTCCCGCATGCCGCCTCCTACAGTCGCGACGACAACTCGACCGGAGGAAGCCCGAGATGGATCTGTCGCTGACGCCCGAGGACATCGCCTTTCGCGACGAGATTCGCGCCTTCCTGGATGCCGAACTGACGCCGGAGTTCCGGGCCTGGGGCAAGCTGACACGCAGCTTCACCTCCGACTACGACATCACCCGGCGCTGGCTGCAGACGCTGAACGCCCGCGGCTGGGGGGCGCCTACCTGGCCCAAGGAATACGGCGGGCCCGGATGGTCGGCGATGCAGCGCTATATCTTCGACCGCGAATGCGCGGCGGCCAAGGCGCCGAAGTTCTTCTCCATGGGCGTTCGCATGGTGGGGCCGGTGATCATGAAGTTCGGCACACCGGCGCAGAAGGAATACTTCCTGCCGCGTTCGGCCTCGGCCGAGATCATGTGGTGCCAGGGCTACTCCGAGCCGGGCTCCGGCTCCGATCTCGCCAGTCTGCAGACGCAGGCCGTCCGCGACGGCGACGACTACGTCGTCAACGGCACCAAGATCTGGACCACCTTCGGGCACATGGCGGATTGGATGTTCTGTCTCGTCCGCACCTCGAAGGAGGCGAAGAAGCAGGACGGCATCAGCTTCATCCTGATCGACATGAAGACGCCCGGAATCACCGTGCGCCCGATCATTACCATCTCCGGCGATCACGAGGTGAACCAGGTCTTCTTCGACAACGTCCGTGTGCCGGTGAGGAACCTGGTCGGGCCGGAGGGGCAGGGCTGGACGGTGGCGAAGTACCTGCTCGAATTCGAGCGGGGTGGCGTCTACAGCCCGGTCCCGGCGGAAATCCTCGAGGATGTGGAGGCGATCGCCGAGGAACCCGCCATCCGTAGCCGCGCCGCGCAGGCGGCGATCGCCAACATGGCGCTGGAATACACCGAAAAGCGCGTCTTCTCCGGCCTGCAGTCCGGCGGCAATGTCGGCGCCATCTCCTCGCTGCTGAAGATCCGCGGCAGCGAACTCACCCAGACCGCCTCCGAGCTGGCGGTGGAGACCTCGGGCCTCTATGCCCTGGTCGAGCAGCCCGATGCGTTGACCCCGGTTTCGAACGCCGAGCCCTTCGGCCATCCCGACCTGGTCACCGCCATGCCGCGCCATCTCAACAACCGGGCCAGCACCATCTACGGGGGCGCCAACGAGATCCAGCGCAACATCATCGCCAAGGCCGTGCTGGGGCTGTAGGGGCTTGGGCGCGCGGATGCAGTGGCCGCGGCTGCTTTCGACCCGGCGCTTCGGTCACGGCAATGCGCCGGTACCTCGGCCCGCGCGCAGCGCCTTCCAGAAGGACTGGGACCGGGTCGTCTTCTCTTCCGCTTTCCGCCGGCTGCAGGACAAGACGCAGGTCCATTCGCTGCCCGACACCGATTATGTTCGCACCCGGCTGACCCATTCGCTGGAGGTCTCTTCGGTCGGCCGTTCGCTGGGCGCCGCGGTCGGCCAGGCGATCCACGAGGCGGGCGGGGACCTCGGCGAGGCGGCACCCGCCGATATCGGCGCCGTGGTCGCGGCGGCGGCTCTGGCGCACGACATCGGCAACCCGCCCTTCGGCCATTTCGGCGAGGACACGATCCGCCACTGGTTCCGCGGCACCGGCGCCCGCTACACGCAGGGACTGACGCCGGCCCAGCGCGCCGGCTTCGACTTCTTCGACGGCAATGCCGAGGGTTTCCGCGTGGTGACGCGGCTGTCGAACTGGCGCGACGACGGCGGCCTGCGCCTCACCGCCGCCACGCTCGCCGCCATGACCAAGTATCCGCGGGGGGCCGCTTCAGGTCGGGCGAAATTCGGCTTCCTCCCCGCCGAGGCCGACCTCTTCGAGGCGGTTGCCGGAGAGGTCGGGTTGATTCCGGCGAATGGCGGCTGGTGCCGGCATCCCCTCGCGCATCTGGTCGAAGCGGCCGACGACATCTGCTACCGCGTCGTCGACCTGGAGGACGGATTCAAACTGGGCCGCCTGCATTTCGAGGAGACGGAGGCACTGCTGCTGCGCCTCCTGCCGAAAGTGCCGGCGCGCTACGGCGACGTCGCCGAAGGCGGTCAGAAGATCGCCTACCTGCGCGCCAAGGCGATCGGCCGGCTGATCGATGCCGCCGTCGTTGCCTTCCATGAGAACGAGGCCGCGATCATGGCGGGCGGCTTCGCCGGCGACCTTCTGGGCCGGACCGGTCATGCCGATGCCCTGGCCGCGATCGAGAAGATCGAGACCGAGCGCCTGTTCCGGAGCCGCGAGCGGCTGGAACTGGAGATCGGCGCCGCCGAGATTCTGACCACGCTGCTCGATGCCTTCGTCGGCGCGGTGGAGGACTGGGCGGCCGCGGGGTTCGACGACAGGACGCTCTCGCCCCGTGCGCGGGCGCTGATCGGCCTGCTGCCGATGCCGCCGCGCGACCTTGCGCCCTACCCGCGCCTGCTTGCGGTGGTCGATTTCATCGCCGGCATGACCGACAGCTACGCACTCGCCACCTTCCGGCGCCTCAAAGGACTGGTGAAGGCCTGACCGGCCCGCCTATCATCGCCCGAATCCCCGGGGGAAACGCATGGCCAAGCACGTCGACTATTACATGACCCTGAATTCGCCCTGGACCTATCTGGGCGGACGGCGGCTGGAACGTATGCTGGCGACGCACGGCGCCACCGCCACCATCCATCCGGTCGACTTCGGCAAGATCTTCCCCCTGTCCGGCGGTCTGCCGCTGCCCAAACGCGCACCCCAGCGCCAGGCCTACCGGCAGATGGAGCTGAAGCGCTGGCGCGACACCCTCGGCATCCCGATCAACTTCAAGCCGAAGCATTGGCCGGCCAATGACCGGCTCGCCCGAAACCTCGTGATCCTCGCCCGCGACGGCAAGCTCGACGCCATCAAGCTGGCGCATGCCATCCAGTACGGACTGTGGGCGGAAGAACGCGACATTGCCGATGCGGCCACGCTGGAGGCCATCGCGACCGCTTCGGGCTTCGAGGGCATCGGCGCATTGCTGAAGAAGGCCGACGATCCGGCCGTCGACGCCATCTACGATACGGAGACCGAGAAGGCGGCAGCGCTCGGCGTCTTCGGCGCCCCCTCATACGTCATCGACGGCGAAATCTTCTGGGGCCAGGACCGGCTCGATTTCGTCGATCGCGCACTCAGCCGCTGAACTCTAGGGAGAGAAAGCAATGGCGCTCGACAAGGAAGCGCAGTGGGTCTTCAACCTGATCAAGGAATCGGGCCGCCCGCAGCTCAACACGTTGCCGCATGTGGAAGGCCGGGCCCTCTTCGAACAGACGGCGAAGGTGCTGGCGCCGCCACCGGCGGAACTGCCGCGGGTCGAGGATCTGCGCATTCCCGGCCCCGCCGGCGACATTCCCGCCCGTCTCTACGCCGCCGTGAATGACGGCAAGCCGCAGCCGGCGCTGGTCTTCTATCACGGCGGCGGTTGGGTGATCGGCAGCGTCGAAAGCTACGATCCGCTCTGCCGGGCCCTGGCGAAGAAGGGCAACTGCACCGTCGTCTCGATCGACTATCGCCTGGCGCCGGAACACAAGTTCCCGGCCGCCTGGGAGGACAGTGTCGCCGCCTTCCGCTGGATCGCCGAAAATGCCGGCAAGCTCGGCCTCGATCCCGCGCGCCTTGCCGTCGGTGGCGACAGCGCCGGCGGCAACCTCTCCGCCGCCGTGGCCCAGGCCGTGCGCGCCGACACGGTGAAGCCCTGCTACCAGATGCTGATCTACCCGGCGACCGACATGCGCATGGGCCATGAGAGCCATGTCGAGAATGCCGAAGGCTACATCCTGACCAGGGACTTGATCAGCTGGTTCGTCGCGCATTACATGAACTCGGAAGCCGACAAGTCCGATCCGCGCGCCTCGCCGCTTCTTCTCGACGATCTCACCGGCCAGCCGCCCGCCTTCGTCCTGGTCGCCGGCTACGACCCGCTGCGCGACGAGGGTATCGACTATGCCGAGCGGCTGAACGCGGCCGGCGTGCCGGTGCGGATCTCGCGCTATCCCGGCATGTATCACGGCTTCTTCAACGCCTCCGGCGCGCTTGGCAACGCCAAGCATGCGGTGGAGGAAGCGGCGGCCGCGCTCCGCGTCGCCTTCGGGAGTTTCTGATCGCCCGTGTCCGATGATCTCTGCCGCCTGACCGCGACCGAAGCGCTCGCCCGCTTCCGGGCGCGCTCGCTTTCGCCGGTCGAACTGGTCGATGCGCTGATCGACCGGCACGGACGGGTTGGCGCGAAGGTGAATGCCTTCGCCCATACCTTCTTCGATCGCGCCCGCGAGCAGGCCGGCAAGGCGGAAGCCCGCTACGCCCGGGGCGAGGCGGACCGCCGCCCGCTGGAAGGCGTGCCCATCGCCATCAAGGATCTGCATCCGATCGAGGGCGAGATCACCACGGCGGGCTGCCCCGCCTTCGCCGAGGCCCGCGACGAGGTGACGGCGCCTACCGTGCAGCGCCTGCTCTCGGCCGGCGCCATTCTCCTGGCCCGCGCCACCTCTTCCGAACTCGGCATCGCCGCCGTCACCAACACCAAGCTGTGGGGAACGACGCGCAACGCCTGGAACCCCGACCATACGGCCGGCGGTTCCTCCGGCGGCTCCGGCGCCGCGGTCGCCGCCGGCCTCGTCACCGTCGCCGACGCCAGCGACTTCGGCGGATCGATCCGCATTCCCGCTTCGGTCAACGGCATGGCCGGTTACATGCCGCCGCAGGGCCGCAACCCGAAGCTCTCGCCGGCCAATCTCGAGCCCTGGCTGCGCATGGGCGGCATCGCCCGCTCGGTCGGCGACCTCGGCCTCATGCAGCGGGTGACGGCGGGCGTGCATCCGCGCGACATCGCTTCCATCCGCGGCACCCCGAAACTGCCCGAGCAGCCCGAGAGCCTGAAGGGCTGGCGCATTGCGCTTTCCCTCGATCTCGGCTTCTACGATGTCGATCCCGAGGTGCGCGCCAACACGCTCGCCGCCGCCGAAGCCTTCCGCGAGGCCGGCGCCGTCGTCACCGAGGTGAAGCTGCCCTGGACCCGCGAGGTGATGGAGGCTTCGAATCGCCGCTCGGCCGCCACCACCGCCGCCGGCCGGGCCGGCCTGCTGGAGCGCTGGCGCGAACAGCTGATGCCGACGACGGTGGAGGTGATCGAACGCGGCATGAAGGTGACGGTGGCGGAGTTCCGCCAGGCGATGGAAGTGCAGGGGCGCATGTACGATACGCTCGGCCCGATCCTGCAGCGGCACCGCGTGCTCATCTGCCCGACCACGGCACTGCCGGCCGTGCCCGCCACCTTCGAACCCGCCACCGATCGGCTGGTGATCGACGGCCGCGAGCAGCCTTCACCCCGCATGTGGTACATGACCTGGCCCTTCAACATGCTGGCCGAACTGCCGGTGATGTCGGTGCCCTCGGGTTTCGCCGCGAACGGCGTGCCCACCGGCCTGCAGATCGTCGGCCGCAGCTTCGACGATCCCACCGTCTTCACCGCCGCGCTGGCCTATGAAGCGGCGCGACCCTGGCCGCTCCTCGCGCCACTCGCATGAGGCAATACCCGCCGGCGGTCACCTTGATCCGCCGCGCGGAACGCGGGCCCGCCGCCGCACCCGCGACGACCGACCCGGGCGGGATCGAAGCCTGGCTGCTCGACGAGGCGGCGCTGGAGACCGATCTCCTGGCACTTCTCGAGGGCTTTCTCTGGCGCCTCGTCGCGGCCGGCTTTCCCCTGGCACGCGCCAGCATGCATGTCGGCACGCTGCATCCACAGCTCATCGGCTTCGCCTGGATCTGGGTGCGGGCCGACGGCTATTGCGACGAGGTCAAGGTGGCGGAGGCGGCGCTCCGCACCGACAGCTATCTGCGGAATCCGATGAAGCGGGTGATCGAGGACGGCGAAACCATCCGCCGCCGTCCGCAGGACGCCGCCGCGCAGGCGGAATTTCCATTGATGGCGGAACTGGCGGCCGGCGGCATCACCGACTACCTCGCCCTCCCGCTTGGCGGCAGCGCCACGCTGCACAATGCCATGACCATGGCGACGGCGGCCGATGGCGGCTTCACCGAGGCGCAGGTCCAGGGCTTGCGCCGTCTCTACCGGCTCTTCGCACTGCATGTGGAAGGCCACATCATGCGCCGCATCGCCGAGAACATCTCGACTGCCTATCTCGGCGCCGAGGCTGGCCGAAAGGTGCTGGACGGCGCCATCCGCAGGGGTGCGGGCGAGCCGGTGCGCGCCATCATCTGGGTCTCCGACCTGCGCGGCTTCACCACCCTCTCCGATCGCCTGGCCGGGCCCGACATGCTGGCGGTGCTGAACGCCTATTTCGAGCGTCTGGCGGGCGCCGTCCTGGCCGGCGGCGGCGACGTCCTGAAATTCATGGGCGACGGCATGCTCGCCGTCTTCCCCTTCACCGACGAGACGGCTGCGCGAAGTGCTGCCCGCCGCGCGCTGACGGCGGCCGAAGCAGCCATGGCCGCACTCGCCGCAGTGAACCGCGATCCGCCGGCGGAGCTGATCGGCATCGAGGGCTGGAATCCGCTGGCGAGCGGCATCGCCCTGCACGAGGGCGAGGTCTTCTTCGGCAATATCGGCGCCCCGGCCCGGCTCGATTTCACCGTCATCGGCCCGGCGGTGAACGAGGCCGCGCGGGTGGAAGCGCTGACCAAGACGCTCGGCCGCCCGATCCTGCTCACCGCGCCGGTGGTCCGTCGCCTGGGCCTGCCCCTCCGCTCGCTCGGATCGCACGGCCTGCGCGGGGTCGGCGAGGCGATGGAACTCTTCACGACGCCTTAAGGGAAGTGCCGCCAGTACGCCTCCTCGGTCAGGACGAGGCGATCGGCCGCCCCGCGCGGTGGAACGAGGCAGGCGGTCCGCCGTCCGAAGATCCGGTGGCGCGACCGCGCGATCAGATCATAGAACGCATCCCGCAAACCCGTCGGCACGAAGCGAAACAGGCCGAGCCAGCGCCAATATGCGCGCAAGTAGGGTACCAGATGCAGCGCCGCGCTTGAGCGGAAGTAGAGCCGTCCCCGATCCAGGACGACGAAAGTCTTGTAGTCGCCGGCCGGCAGGTCGTACTGCCGCAACAGCGCTGTCCCGAGTTCCGACTGCATCGGGCAAAACCGGAGGACACCGGCGGCGTCCTGCCGGGCGAGGAACCCCGAACTCGCCGTGCACAGGTTGCAGGCCCCGTCGAACAGCACCAGCACGGCGGCCTTCGTCATGCCGGGCTCAGCGGTGGTAGGGGTGGTTGCCGAGGATGGCGGCGGCGCGCCAGAGCTGCTCGGCCAGCATGGCCCGCGCCAGCAGATGCGGCCAGGTCATGGCACCGAAGGACAGACGCCTGTCGCATTTCTGCGCCAGCGCAGGCGCAAGCCCGTCCGGCCCGCCGATCAGGAAGGCGATGTCGCGCGCCCCGTCGTCGCGCCAGCGGCCGATCAGCCGGGCGAAGGCGGGGCTGTCCAGCACCTCGCCGGTGCGGTCCAGCGCCATGGTCCGGGCCCCGGCGGGAATCGCGGCCGAGAGGCTCTGCGCCTCCTCCGCCATGCGGGCGTCGATCGAGCGCTGCTTCGATTCGGCGAATTCGCGCAGTTCCGCCCCCCACGGCAAGCGGCCGACATAGTCGTCGTAGAGTGCCCGGGTCGGCCCCTTGTCGCGGCCGACGGCGAGGATTCTGAACTTCAGGCTTCTTCCACCGGCAGTTCGCCCGCCCACAGCTTCTCCAGGCGATAGAAGTCACGCACCTCGGGCCGGAAGACATGGACGACGATGTCGCCGCTGTCGACCAGCACCCAATCGTTCTGGGGCGAACCCTGGCGGCGGATGTTCCGCAGGCCTGCCTTGTGCAGCCGCTCCGTCAGGTGATCGGCGATGGCGCCCACCTGCCGCTGCGAGCGCCCCGACGCCACCACCATGAAATCGGCGATCGAACTCTTGCCCTCGAGGTCGATGACAACGATCTCCTCGGCCTTGTCGTCTTCCAGGCTGGCGCGGACGGTGAGCAGCATCGCCTCCACCTCGGCTCGGGGCGATCCGCGCTTCGGTTCCTTCGCGGCCCTCGGCCGCTTCGGCGCCGCCTTTGCCTTGGCCGGCGTCTTCGATGCGGCTTTCGCCACGACCTTCGCCTTCGGCGCAGCCTTCAGCTTCGGCGCGGCTTTGGGCTTGGCGGCGGCCTTGGACGGGGCCTTCGGCATGGGGGCAGTCTTCGCGGGCGCCTTGGCGGCGGCGCGCTTGGGTTTCGCGGGTGCGGTCTTGTCGGTCAGCGGTCGGACTCCTTCGTCTCGTCGGTCGCCTTTCGGATCGCGGTCGCGGAAGCCGGATGCAGGCGCGAGGCGATGAAAACCCAGGCCGGCGGCTTCGCGGTGGCGAGCCGCCGCGCATCGGCGGCCTTCAGACGGGCATGGCGATAGCGCCCGGCGACCTTGCTGGCAAGTGCGGCGTGCGCATAGGCGGGCCGGTCGAACACGGCGAGCGGCAGCATCTCCATCAGGTCGGTCCAGCGCCGCCAGCGCGGCAACTGGGCCAGGATGTCGGCACCGGCCACCCAGACGAACCGCGCGCGCGGATAGTGGCGCTTCAATTGCGCAACGGTATCAACCGTGTAGCGGGTGCCCAGGCGGCGCTCGAGATCCGTCACCTTGATCCGGCGATCCTGCGCGACCGCTCTCGCCTTCGCCAGCCGCTCCTCCAGCGGCGCCATCCCGGCCTGCGGTTTCAGCGGGTTCTGCGGCGAGACCAGCCACCACAATTCGTCCAATCCGAGGCAGCGGAGCGCCAGCCGGCTGATATGCCGGTGCCCGGCATGGGCCGGATTGAACGACCCGCCGAGCAGGCCGATACGCCGCTTGCGCAAGATCGCTGGCTTACGGTCGGATCTGGCCGGAGCCGTGAACCACGTATTTGAAGCTCGTCAGTTGTTCGATTCCCACCGGCCCGCGGGCGTGCAGCCGTCCGGTGGAAATGCCGATCTCCGCCCCGAAGCCGAACTCAGCCCCGTCGGCGAACTGGGTGGATGCGTTGTGCAGCACGATGGCGCTGTCGACCCGCTTCAGGAAGGCTTCCGCCGCGGCCTCGTCCGCGGTCACGATCGCATCCGTATGCGCCGAACCGTGCCGGGTGATATGGGCCACCGCCTCGTCCAGGCCGGACACCACATGCACCGCGATGATCGCGTCCAGGTATTCGGTGTCCCAGTCGGCCTCGCTCGCCGGCGTCACCCGAGCATCCAGCGCCTGAACCGCCTTGTCGCCGCGCACCTCGCAATCGGCGTCCAGCAGATCGGCGAGGATCGGCTTCAGGTGGCTTTGAACCACGGCCGAGTCGACCAGCAGCGTCTCCGCCGCGCCGCAGACCGAGACCCGGCGCATCTTGGCGTTCATCACGATGGCGCGGGCCTGGGCGAGGTCGGCGCCGGCATGGATGTAGACGTGATTGTTGCCGTCGCGATGTGCCAGCACGGCCATGCGCGCCTCGCGCTGCACGCGCTCGATCAGCGACTTGCCGCCGCGCGGCACGATCACGTCGATCCAGTCCGACATCGCCAGCATGTGGCCCACGGCGGCCCGGTCGGTGGTCGCCACCAGCTGGATCGCCGTCTCCGGTAGCCTCGCCGCCTTCAGGCCCTCGAGCAGGCAGGCGTGGATGGCGGCCGAGGAATGGCTGCTTTCCGACCCGCCGCGCAGGATGCAGGCATTGCCGGCCTTGAGGCAGAGGCTGCCCGCATCCGCGGTCACGTTCGGACGGCTCTCGTAGATGATGCCGATGACGCCGAGCGGCGTGCGGACGCGCTGGATGCGCATGCCGTTCGGCCGCGTCCAGTCGGCGGTGATGGCGCCCACCGGATCGGGCATGCCGGCCACCGCCTCGAGCCCGGCGGCGACGGCGTCGATGCTCTTCGCGCTCAGCAGCAGCCGGTCGATCATGGCGGGGGTCAGGCCGCGCGCCTTGGCGGCGGCGACATCCTCGGCATTGGCGGCCAGGATCGCGGGCGTGCGGGCGCGGAGCGCCGTGGC
>JALHMN010000062.1 GCA_022844005.1 bacterium
CGCTGGGAGGAGTTCCGCCGCGTTGCTTCCTTCGCCACGGCCGTCGGCGTGGAGCATGAGGTGATCGACGCGAGGCGGGTGAAGCAGCTCTGGCCGATGCTGAACATCGACGACGTGATCGGGGCGATCCACTATCCCAACGACGGCCAGACCAACCCGACCGATACCTGCATGGCGCTGGCCAAGGGCGCGCGCATGGGCGGTGCGCGGATCGCCGAGAACGTGAAGGTCACCGGCATCCTCACCGACAAGGGCCGGGCGGTCGGCGTTGCCACCGATCAGGGCACCGTGAAGGCCGATGTGGTGGTGAACTGCGCCGGGATGTGGGGCCGGGAGGTCGGCCGCATGGCCGGCGTCGACGTGCCCCTGCATCCTTGCGAGCATTTCTATGTCGTAACCGAGCCGATGGAGGGTGCCGTACCGTCGCTGCCGGTGCTGCGCGACATGGACAGCCATGCCTACTGGAAGGAGGATGCCGGCAAGCTGCTGATCGGTGCCTTCGAGTTGAAGGCTAAGCCCTGGGCCCTGGACGGCATTCCGGAGGATTTCGAGTTCGGCGAACTGCCCGAGGATTTCGAGCATTTCCAGCCGATCCTGGAAAAGGCGATGGTCCGGGTGCCGGCGCTGCAGAAGGTCGGCATCCGCAAGTTCTTCAACGGGCCGGAAAGCTTCACCCCCGACCAGCGCTATCTGCTGGGCGAGGCGCCGAATCTCGACCGGTTCTTCGTCGCCTGCGGCTTCAATTCGATCGGCATCCAGTCGGGCGGCGGCGCCGGGAAGGTGCTGGCCGACTGGATCGTGGATGGCGAACCGCCCTTCGACCTCTGGGATGTCGATATCCGCCGCATGATGCCGCACCAGGCGCGCACCAGCTATCTGCGCGAGCGCGTGTCGGAGGCGCTGGGCCTGCTTTACGCCATGCACTGGCCGCACCGGCAGTTCGAGACGGCCCGCGATGTCCGCCGCTCGGCCCTGCATGACCGGCTGGCGGCCAGCGGTGCCGTGTTCGGCGAAGTTGCGGGCTTCGAGCGCGCCAACTGGTATGCGAAGCCGGGGCAGGAGGCGGCCTATGCTTACGCTTACGGCCGGCAAAACTGGTTCGCGAATACCGCCGAGGAATGCCGGGCGGCGCGCGAGCGTGTCGGGCTGATCGACCAGTCCTCCTTCGGCAAGTTCCTGCTCGAGGGGCCGGATGCGGAGGTCCTGCTGCAGCGGATCTCCGCCAACGATGTCGGCGGTGCGGTTGGTCGCGCGGTCTATACCCAGTGGCTGAACGGGAAGGGCGGGATCGAGGCCGACCTCACCGTCACCCGTCTCGCCGCCGACCGCTATCTCGTCGTCACCGCCGCCGCGACGGCGATGCGCGAGCGCACGCATCTGCGCCGCAGCCTGAACGAAGGCGAGCGCGTGGCGATCACCGACGTTTCCGCTGGCTATGCCGTGCTCGGCCTGCACGGGCCGCGCTCGCGCGACCTGCTGGCGGCGGTGAGCGGCGCGGATCTGTCCAATGCCGCGCATCCCTTCGGAACCATGCGCGAGATCGAGATCGGCACCGCGCCCGCGATGGCGATACGCATCTCCTATGTCGGCGAATTGGGATGGGAGCTGTATGTGCCGAGCGATCACGCCGTCGCCGCCTTCGATCGCATCCGCGGGGCAGGGGAGGCCCATGGCCTGGCGATGATCGGCATGCACGCGATGGATTCCTTGCGGATCGAGAAGGGCTATCGCCATTGGGGCCATGACATCACCGACGAGGACACCCCGTTGCAGGCCGGACTCGGCTTCGCCGTCGCCTGGGACAAGCCCGGCGGCTTCCTCGGCCGTGAGGCCCTGCTGGCGCAGAAGCTGGCGGGTCTCGACCGCCGGCTGTTGCAGTTCCTGCTGACCGATCCGGAACCGGTGATGTACGGGGGCGAGCCGATCTTCCGCGACGGTGCATTGGTGGGGCGCACCAGTTCCGCCGCCTATGGACACACGCTCGGGGGCTGCGTTGCGATGGGCTATGTGAAGGGCGAGCCGCTCGGAGGCACTTATGAGATCGAAGTGGCGAAACGCCGCTTTGCCGCGACGGCCTCGCTACGACCCTTCTGGGACCCGTCGAGCGCCCGCATGAAGGTCTGAGGGGCTATCCGAATTCCGCGTATCCCTCGCTCAGGATCAACGTGCCGTTCGGCCCCGCGACAGTGAAGCCCACCTTCCCTGTGGCGCGCGTCGTTGTCGTGAGGGTGATGGAGTT
Organism: bacterium; assembly: GCA_022844005.1. Lineage (GTDB taxonomy): Bacteria > Pseudomonadota > Alphaproteobacteria > Ferrovibrionales > Ferrovibrionaceae > Desertibaculum. The sequence continues at coordinate 2,240 of JALHMN010000062.1, forward strand.
ACCCGGGACGACAGGGGCGCGGAAGCGCGCCGAGTGGCGCAGGAGCCGCAGCGATCGCGGCATGCGGCTCATCAACTCGCGGGCGGCCAGCCCCCAGGTCGCCGTGCCGTGCAGGATGATGTCCGGCAGCCCCGCGGCCAGGGCGACCTGCCGCTCCGTATGGATCGGATTCCAGATCCTGGCGCATTCGGAATAGGTATGCGGCAGGCCTCGTGCGATCGGGATCTCGAGCGGGGCGTCGGCCAAGCCGGGTTCGCCGGGCGCAGGGGGCATCGGCGGATGCGCCGAGGCGATCGAGGCTTCCCCGTCGGTTTCGACGCCGCGGAAGATGACGCTGAACCGGCTGGACACCAGTAGGCGGCGCGATGCAGCTTCCAGGGTCGTGATGTCCAATTCGACCAGCGAACCGGCCGACACGCGGGCAACGCGAACGACGCGGGCCGTGATCTCGATGCCGGTGCCCACGCTCATCGGGTGGTGGAAGACGGAATCCTGCATCGCATGAACCGATTGCCGGCGCTCGGCCGCCGTATTGCCGAGTATCTCGTCACGGACCCCGCTGCCGGCGACCAGCCATTCCATGCAGACGCAGAAGCCGGGCGCCACAGGCGGCCCGCCGCTCGGCGCGTCGTCCAGGAACGGATCGGCGGGAAAGTCGAGCGCGGCGGCATAGGCGAGGGCCCACCGGGCCGTGAGGTCGCAACTCGCCGACCAGCTTCGGCCGACGGCGGTTGATCTGATCGGCATTGTTCGGGAACCACGCGGAAGGGAGCAGAGAAGCATTCATAGGAGCATCGGGCACGGTGACCAATGGCTTGCGGTTGGCGGTCGCGGATGGCAGGTTGCCGCGCTCTCGAATGCGGGCGCCAAGCGCAACGTCAAGAAACATGGTCAGGAGGAACAAGGTGCAGTTCAATCGACGCAAGTTCATCGCGACGACCGGCGCGGGCGCGCTCGGCGCATTGGCGGGTCTGCCCGCCCGGGCCCAGACGGCTTTGCCGGATCTCAAGCCGACGATGGTCTGGAGCGCCTATGACGTGGGCTCCAGCGGCTATGTCGAGACTTCCGCCATCGCCGATGCCATGGGGAAGAAGTACGGCGTTCGCGTCCGTCTGCAACCGTCGGGCACATCGATCGGCCGGCTGTTGCCGCTCAAGGAAGGGCGGGTCAGCCATGCCTGGCTGGCGAACGAGTGCTATTTCGCCGCCGAGGGCCTCTACGACTTCGCGACGCCGGAATGGGGTCCGCAGGATCTGCGCACCACGCTGGGGCGCCAGAACTCGTTTTCGATCGTCGCGACCAAGAAGAGCGGCATCAAGACTCTGCAGGACCTGAAGGGGAAGCGCTACGCGATCGCGCGGGCGAACCTCTCGGTGAACAGCAAGGTCGATCCGATCCTGGCCCTGGGCGGGTTGACCCTGAAGGACATGGAACTGGTCGAGTTCCCGAGCTACGGTGCAACCCTGAAGGCGCTGATCGAGGGCAAGGCCGATTGCGCCGGCGCCGCCCCCTCTTCCGTGATCCTGCGGGAGCTTGAGGCAAGCCCGAACGGCATCAGCTGGCTTGAGCTCGACCCCAACGACAAGGCCGGCTGGGCGCGCGTCCAGAAGGCCGTGCCCTTCGTGGAGCCTTTCAGGGAGAACTACGGCGCCGGGCTTTCGGATACGAATCAGGTTTGGATGCTCGGCTATCGCTATCCGATGCTGACGGTCTATGCGAACACGCCGGAAGCCGAGGTCTATGCCATCACCAAGGCCGTGGTCGAGACATACGACCTCTACAAGGACGCCAATCCGATCATGCCCCGCTGGGACGTGAAGCAGTCGGGCACGCCGCCGATGGATGCGGCCTTCCACCCGGGCGCGATCCGCTACCTCAAGGAAGCCAAGGTTTGGGGTGAAGGGCACGATCGCTTCCAGGCCTCGGCGATCAAGCGGCAACAGGCTCTCCAGGCTGCCTGGAAAGTCATGCTGGCCGGTGACAAGGCGAAGTCGGCGAAGCCGGACGAACTCGCCGGCATGTGGGATGCCGAGCGGGCCAAGGTGCTCGCTTCGCTCTAGCCCTCCATCGGAAGGCGCTTCTCGATTGAATGTGCTCCCGCCCCGCGGTCCGGGGCGGGAGCGCCTTTATTGTGGCGAACGATATGTCCGATCCGAAACTGGCTTCCGATTTCCAGATCGAGAATGTGGTCGATCCGGAGGCGCGATCCCTGCGCCTGAGCGGCGCGGCCTATTGGGGCACGGCGCTGCTGACGACGGCCGCCTTGCTGATCACGATCAATCAGATGTTCAACCTGGGTGCCTTCGGCTTCCGGCCGATCAGCACCGCCTATTACTATCTGGTCATCGGGCTGTTCGGCTTCGTCGGTTTCCTCGCCTATCCGGCGGTGAAGTCGCATGGCGATCGGGTGCGCTGGTTCGACTGGATCTTGGGCGTGATGCTTCTCGCCCTGACGGTCTGGATGGCAGCGAATGCACAGAACGTCATCAACAAGGGCTGGGACCAGGGGGCCCCTCTCGAGGTTGCCATCGCCGCGGGCGTCTTCCTGGCGCTGGTGCTGGAGGCGCTGCGCCGCACCGGCGAAATCATTCTCTTCGTTTTCGTCATCGTTCTCGGCGCCTATCCGCTCTATGCCGATGCCATGCCGGGGTTCCTATGGGGCGCGCAGTTCACGCTTCAGCAGACCGTCTCGCTGCACGCGCTCGGCAGCGAGAGCATCATCGGAATCCCGACGCAGGTGGTCGCCGACACGCTGATCGGCTTCCTGGTGTTCGGCGTGGTCCTCGCGAAGACTGGCGGCGGTGAGTTCTTTATGAACTTCGCCTCGGCGCTGCTGGGCGGTTCGCGCGGCGGCCCCGCCAAGGTGGCGGTGATCTCGTCGGGCTTCTTCGGCATGCTGTCGGGCAGCCCGACCTCGAACGTGCTCACCACCGGCACGCTGACCATTCCGACGATGAAGCGATGCGGCTATCCGGCCGTCTATGCGGGCGCGGTGGAAGCCTGCGCCTCCACCGGCGGCGCCCTGATGCCGCCGGTCATGGGGACGGCCGCCTTCATCATGGCGAATTTCCTCAACGTCCCCTACGGCGAGGTTGTGGTCGCGGCCTTTCTGCCGGCCATGCTGTTCTACATTGCGCTGCTGCTGCAGACCGACCTCTTCGCGGTGCGGAGCGGGCTGAAGGGACTGCCCAAATCGGAAGTGCCGCCCTTGCTGCGGACGCTGGGAGAAGGCTGGTACTACCTCGTCGCGATCATCGGCCTGACGGTGCTGCTGCTGATGTATCGCATCGAGGCCGAGGCGCCTTTCTACGTTTCGATCTTCCTTCTGGTCATCGCCTTCGCCCGCGGTCGCAAGACGGGGTTCGGCGCCAGGGGATTCGTGAACCTGATCGTCGATATCGGCCAGGCCGTGGCACAGATCATCTGCCTGATCGCCGGGATCGGCCTGATCGTCGGGGCGATGTCGGCGACGGGGGTCGCCAATTCATTCTCGCGCGAGTTGGTGCAATACGCCGGCGGCAATATCGGGCTGCTGCTGCTGTTCGGCGCCATGACCAGTTTCGTGCTCGGCATGGGGATGACGGCTTCCGCCTGCTACATCTTCCTCGCCATCGTGCTCGCGCCCGCGCTGATCAAGGCCGGCCTCGATCCGATGGCGTCGCATCTGTACATCTTCTACTGGGGCATCGTTTCCTTCATCACCCCGCCGGTGGCGTTGGCGGCCATCGCCGCGGCGTCGATCTCGAAGGCGAATGCGATGGCGACGGGTCTGAAGGCGATCCGGATCGGCTCGCTGTTGCTGCTTCTGCCGGTGCTTTTCGTGCTGGAGCCGGCGCTGATCCTGAAGGGCGACCTGCCGACCGTTCTGCAGGCCAGCGCCACCGCGCTGGTCGCGATCCTGCTGATCGCCTCGGCCTTCGAAGGCTATCTCTACCGGGTCGGCAATCTCCCGGTCTGGGCCCGGCTCGGTATCGGGGCCGGCGGCCTCCTGATGCTTATTCCCGAACCGGTCACCGATCTCGCCGGGTTCGGTCTCGGCGTCGTATTCTCGGTCGCGGCCTGGGGGGTGAACCGCCGGACCGTGGCCGCCTGATCGCCGGCGCCTATTCGGCGCTCTGCATCAGCGCGAGCGCCTGGGCTTCGCAGCCCTTCTCGAACAGGACGGCAGCCTGCTCCGCCGGGTTGCTGACGCCGGCAGGGATAACGTGCAGGGTGAATGTGCCGGTACCGAGGCGGTATTCAGCCCCGTCCTTGACCGGCACGGAGCGCGGCCAGGAGGTTACCACCTCGGCGTTGGGCCATCGCACCGACACGGCCGGTCCGCCGGAAAGCTGCAGTTCGACCGGAGCGCCTGCCGCTTTCGACTGCCACAGCGTCGGCGACTGCCCGGCCAGCACGCATTGGTTGCCGGTGGCGTCCACTTCCACGCCCCAGACCTGTTTGCCGCGGCGATCCGCCGTGGTTCTCGTCGCTCCGAGCTGGCTGGAATCGCGCCCATGGCCGGATACCAGCGTGGACAGCGCGTTCATGACTTTGTCGTCCTTGGCCGAGGGCGGCGCGCCGTCGACCACGCCCGTATAGGGGCCGACCAGGGTCACGATCTTGCCGGTGGCCGACATCAGGGTCAGCTTGTGATTCTTTTTCAAGGTCATCGTGCTGGCCCCGTCGATGATCGTGCCGGGGTCGATGCCCGGCACCGTGGACTTTGTCACCACCATCTCGGCCGCGTCGGCGCCCCCGAGCATGGTCATGGTGAAGGCCAGTCCAAGAATGGTGCTGCGCATGGTCGGTTTTCCGCCTTTCTTCTCCCCATCAAGAGAGCATAGCGTCCCCTAACCAACCGTGACCGATATCACCGTCCAGTCAAGAGCGCGATCACACCTGCGGCAACAAGCAGAATGCCCACTAGTTCTTTTGGCGTAGGCTTCTCGCCGAACCCGTAACGCGACACGATCAGGGTGAAGATCAGCTCCACTTGGCCGACCGCGCGGACATGCGCGGCATTCTGCAGCGTCATGGCGCTGAACCATCCGGCGGAGCCGATCACGGAGAGGATGCCTACGGGCGCCGCGGCCCGCCACAACCGCACGGTGCGGATCAGCGCCGGCCGGTCGCGCCACCCGACCCACAGCCCCATCGCAATCGACTGCATCGCGGTGATGCAGGCCAGCGTCAGGAACGACCGGACGACGAAGTCGCCGCTTTCCAGCGACAGTGCGGCGCCGCGTATGCCGATGGCCGAAACGCCGAACAACCCGCCGGCCGCGAGACCGTAGAGAGCGCCGCGATCGGTCCAGCCGCGCAGGCTGGATATGGCGATCCCACGTCCGGGCAGCGACAGCATTACCACCCCGACCAGGCTGATCAGGATGGCGCTCCAGGCGATCAGGCCGAGCGGCTCGGCGAGGAAGATGGTGGCCAGGATCGCGGTCTGGATGGTTTCGGTCTTGGCCAGCGTGGTGCCGACGGCGAAGTTGCCCTTCGTGAAGGCGAGGATCAGACAGGTGGTGGCGACGATCTGCGCCAGCCCGCCGATCGCCGCCAGCCCGAGAAAGGTGAGGCTCGGCATCGGGATGGGTTCTGGCCAGTAGAGGGCGATGCCGGCCAGCGTCAGCCCGGCGAGAGGGGCGCCGTACAGATAGCGCACGAAGTTCGCTGCATCGGTACCCACCGACGATACCAGGCGCTTCTGCAGCGCCGTCCGCATGCATTGCAGGAATGCCGCCGACACGGTGATCGGAATCCAGATCCAGTCCACAGCCTTCCTCCCCGCCCGCGACCACATTGAATAGGGCCAATCGCGGGATGGTGCTAATTAGTTCGCCTGGACGACCCATAAGCCAGGCTGATCGATGCATTTGCCGTTGCCGGCGCTGCGCATGTTCGAAGCCGTCGCCCGCCTCGGCAGCGTGTCCCAGGCGGCCCAGGATCTCGGCGTCACCCAGCCGGCTGTCAGCCAGCAGTTGCGCCAGCTCGAATCCGCGCTTGGCCTGGCGCTGGTTCGCCGCGAGGGGCGCGGTATCGCCCTGACCAGCGCAGGCGCCGCCTATGCCACCGCGCTGACCCGGGCTTTTGCCGAAATCCGGGCCGCTACGGAACGCTGCCGGGCGGCCGCCGCGGGCGGCGTGCTGACCGTCGCCCTGGTCCCGACTTTGGCTACCCGCTGGCTTATCCCGCGCCTGGCGGCGTTCCATGACGCGCATCCGGAGATCGAGGTGCGGCTTGCAACCGCGCCGTCCGTCGCGGCCCGTCCGCCGGACGACGTGGATGTGGCCATTCGCGTGGGCGGCGGGCGCTGGCAGGGCTGCCGCGCCGACCTTCTGATGCCGGACGACAGTTTCCCGGTGGCCAGCCCGGACCTTCTGGCGGGGCGACCGCTTCGCGTGCCGGCCGATCTCGCATGGCATACGCTGCTGCATGTCGAGGCGGCGCCGCGCCGGCAGGATTGGCCCCGTTGGCTTGCGTTGGCGGGCCAGCCGCGTCTTAAGCCCGCCCGCCAGCTCGCCTTCGGCAGTTCCGCCCAGGCGCTCGACGCCGCCTGTCACGGCTTGGGCGTGGCGGTCGGGCACCGCCCGTTCGTCGCCGAGGATATCGCGCGCGGGCGGCTCGTGGCGCCCTTCGCCGAGGTGGTGCCGGGCGAGGGTGCATACTACCTGGTGTCACGGCGCGATCTGGCCGAGTCTCCCAAGGTCAGGGCTTTCCGCCTCTGGCTGCTGCGGACGATCGATCCGCCGCCGGCGTGACGGCTGGAGCTTGACCGTGGACGTCCTTGCCCGCTAACCCCTTGGCCATGTTTCCCGCCGCGAAGACCCACCTGCGATGGCCGCCCGCCCTGGCGGTTGTCGGGGCGTTGTTGGCGGCGCTGCCCGCGGTGGCGCAGGAGCCGCCCGGGCCTTTGTCGAAGCCGGCCGCGCCCGTCTCGGCGGCGGCGTCCGGCCCGGCCGCATCGGCCGCGCGCAAGGTCGGTTCGGTCACCGGCCTGCCGGTGCCGCGGTTCGTCTCCCTCGGTCAGGACAAGGTGAATGCCCGAGTCGGGCCGGGGCAGAACTACCCGATCAGCTGGGTCTATTCGCGCCGCAACCTGCCGGTGGAGCTGATCGGCGAGTACGAGCTCTTCCGGCGGATCCGCGACCGGGAAGGGGCGGAGAGCTGGGTACACAAGAGCCAGTTGCAGGGCAGGCGCTATGCCCTGGTGGAAGGCGGCATGCGCTCCCTGCGCGAAGCACCGGACGAGAATGCGCGGGTGACCGTTCGGGCGGAAGACGGGGTGCAGGTCCGGGTGCTGAAATGCAAGGACGGCTGGTGCCAGGTCGACGTCAAGGGAATCAAGGGCTACGGGCCGGCCGACTATTTCTGGGGTGTCTACGGCGACGAGACGGTGGAATAGCGGCGTGAACGACAGTGCGATCATCCTCCAGCGCCCGGGTTGGGCGATCGACAACAACGGCGGGCCGTTCACTGAACTCATCGGCCCGATCTGGCGCGGCCCGGACGCCGCCGACGGGATCGTCAAGGCGATTCTCGTGGCGCCGAAGCATGCCAATCTCAACGGTGTCGCCCATGGCGGCATCCTTCTGTCGCTGCTGGACAATCTGATGGGCAGTGCCATCTCGGCCGCCGCGCCGGGCAGCAACTATGTGACCGCCACATTGTCGTCGAGCTTCATCGCGGCCGCGCGCGTCGGCGATTGGCTGGAAGCGCGCGCCGCCATCACGCGACTCGGCCGCAATCTCGTCTTCATCCGCGCCACGCTTGCGGTCGGCGAACGCGTCGTGCTGACCGGTGAAGCCAGCTTCGCCCGGATCCAGGGGCCGGGGCCCCGGTAGTCGCCCGATCTCAGTGCTGATGATGGTGGTCGTGATGGCCGCCGCCGAAGCGGTCTATGTGATAGGGCTCGCGCGCCATACCGGGGCAGAAGCTGTTGACGGCCGGTGCCAGCCGCTCGAACAACCGTTTGTTGCCGGCATTGGCCTTCTCCAGCCGGGCGCGGGCCGTCTCCACCTTTTTCGCGATCGCGCCGAGGTCGATGCCTGTGAGCTTGCGGTCGCGCACCACGAACCGCCCGCCGATCATTACCGAATGCACGGCGGTGCCGTCCTCCACATGCACGATCTGGTTGGTGGCGTTGTTGAGCGGCAGCCAGTTCGGATGCCCGAGATCGAGGAAGACGATGTCGGCCTTGCGGCCCTTCTCGATCCGCCCGATCGAATCGCCGAAACCGAGCGCCTTGGCGCTGCCCTCGGTGGCGGCGATCAGCGCCTCCTCGGTCGATACCCAGCGCGCCGTGTCCGGCCCCTGCGTCTTGGAGACGAAGGAGGCGAGGCGCAGGGCCTCGTACATGTTGAGGTTGTCGGCGGAACTGGCCCCGTCGGTGCCGAGCCCGACGTTGATCTTCAGGTCCAGCATGGCGCGCATATCGGCCAGGCCGTTGCCCAGCCGCATGTTGCTGCCGGGATTATGGGCGATCGAAGCGCCGTGATCGGCGACCCGGCGCATGTCGTCTCCATCCAGCCACACGCCATGCGCCAGTGTGAAATGCGGCCCCAGCATGCCGAGTGAGTCCAGATGGGCGGTCTGGGTCGTGCCCCACAGCTTGCGCCCCGCGATCACCTGCACCTTCGATTCCTGCACGTGGCTCTGCATCCCGACGCCATACTCGCGGGCCAGCTTGTCGCAACCTGCGAGGAAGGCGTCCGAGCAATGATGCGGGATGGTGGGTGCCACGGCCGGGCGCACGAGGTCGGGGTCGAGTGACCACTTGTGCAGTACCTTCTTCAATGCCGCGAGCGTTGCCTTGTAGGGGGCGAGCCGGAACCGTTCCGCTTCCTTGCGCAAGGCGGGCGGCAGGGCATCCATCAGGCCGGGGATCGCCTCGAAGAAGCTGAAATCGGCCACCATCGGTGCCACCACCGCGCGCATCCCGACATCGGCATAGGCGCGTGCGCTCGCCTCGATTCCCTCCGGCGTCGGGGCGGGGAACTCGACCGTCATGTCATAGGCTGCCGTGCAGCCCTTCATCACCATCTCGATCGCCCCGATCAGCGTGCCGAGATATTTGTCTTCCAGCGTGCGGTTGCCGCCGATCCACGGGGCTGCGGTGAGCAGCAGTTCCAATGTCCACTTGTCGCCGAGGCCTTTGCCCAGATTGCCATGCCCGTGCATGTGGGAATTGACCAGCCCGGGATGCAGCAGCATGCCCTTGGCATCGACCACCACCGCGTCCGGCGGCGCGGCGAGCCCGGGACGTCCCACTTCCAGGATGCTGTCGCCCCGGACCAGGATATCGGTCGGTTTCGCCCGGACCTGGCCTGCGGCGAGCAGCCTGCCGCCGCGGATCACCGTGAAACCTGTCGCACGCGCCATCTGGACTTTTCCCCTTGCTGACGCCTTGATCTTGCACAGACGCCGCGCCCGGCGGAAGCTTCGGCGCGAACAAAATGGGAGGACCGGCGGCATGTCGGCTTCGTTTCTGGCCTTTCTCGGCATCTCGATCCTGGTCATCGTGACGCCCGGCCCGGATACCGCGATCACCGTCCGAAACACGCTGCTGGGCGGGCGGGAGGGTGGTATCGCGACCGCGCTCGGGGTCTCCACGGGGCAGATGATCTGGGCGATGGCGACCAGTCTCGGGCTGGTGGCGCTGCTGCTCGCCTCCGAGCCGGTGTTCCAGGCGGTCAAGCTCGCCGGGGCCGCCTATCTGATCTGGCTGGGCGTGCAGTCGCTCCTCGGGGCCTGGCGCGGAACTGCGCCGGATCAGTCCGTGGCAGGGTCGCCGCGGCTGGCGCCGGTCGTGGCCTTCCGCCAGGGCGTCATCAACGATCTCGGCAATCCGAAGATGGCCGTGTTCTTCGCCAGCGTCTTGCCGCAGTTCGCACCGGAAGGGCAGGGAATGCTGTCGGGCCTGGTCGCCCTCGGTCTCGTTTTCTCGGGCCTCACCTTCGTCTGGCTCGCCGCCTATGCGGCGGCGGTGTCGGCCGCCGGCAGCTTGCTCAAGCGCTCCGGCATCCGCCGGGTGATCGAAGCGGTCACGGGCACCGTGCTGGTGGCCCTCGGCCTGCGGCTGGCGACCGAACAGCGCTGAACGGTCAGAACGGCCGGCTGCCCTTGAGTTGCGTGCGCAGCAGAAGGCGGCGATGCGCATTGTCGAAGGCGTCGCGGCGATGGATGACGGCGCGGTTGTCCCAGATCAGCAGGTCTCCCTGCCGCCACTTGTGCACATAGGTGTAGTCGGCCCGGCTCGACTCGGCCCAGAGCCGGTCGAGCAACGCTTCGCTCTCCGCCACCGGCAAGCCTTCGATCCAGGCGTTGCGGCGGCGCCCGAGGAAAAGCGCCTTGCGTCCGGTCTCGGGATGGGTGCGCACGATCGGATGGCGTGCGCCGGGGGCCTGGTCGACGGCCTCGACCGGCCTTGCTCCGGCGCGAAGCTCGCCTGCCGAGGTGTACGAGGAATCGTGGTTGGCCCGCCGGCCCTCGACGGCGGCCTTCAGCTCGGCCGGCAGTCCCTCATAGGCGGCATGCTGGCTGGCGAAATGGGTGTCGGCGCCAATCGGGGGCACTTCCAGCCCGTACAGCAGGCTCGCCGTCGGTGGGGCGTCGATATAGGACATGTCGGTGTGCCACTCGGCCTCGCCGTAGCCGAGCGCGCCGATGGGCTTCCCGTTCTCCACCACGTTGGAGATGATCCAGATTTCCGGATGCCGGGCGATGCCCCCGTCACCGGCGGCACGGGCCGCCGAAGCCGGGGGCAATTCCGGCTCGCCGAAATGCCGGCTGAAGGCGACGAGCGCGCCTTCGTCCAGCTTCTGGTCCCGGAACACCAGCAGAGAGGCCCGGTTCCAGGCGGCTTGAAGCCGCGCCATGGTCGCCTCCGGCAGCGGCGTAGCCGTATCGAGGCCGCGAACCTCGAAGCCGAAGACCGGCGTCAGGGCGAGCAGTTCCATCAGCGCGCGGGGCCCATATGCATGCCGCTGTCGACGGTGATGAGCTCGCCCGTGACGAGTTCCGCCCCCTCGATCAGCCAGACGCAGACCTCGGCCACCTGCTCCGGCGTTGCCGCCTTGCCGAGCGCACTGGTCTTCTCGTAGCGGGCCTTGATGGTGTCGTAGGCGGCGCCATAGCCCGCCTTCAGCCAGCGGCCGTCGATCATGCCGGGCAGCACCGCGTTCACCTTGATCTCCGGCCCGAGGTTGCGCGCCAGCGCCTTGGTCAGCGTGTTGATCGCGCCCTTGGAGGAAGCATAGGCGATGGAGGAGCCGGAGCCCTGCAGACTGGCTATGGAGGACACGTTCACCACCGCGCCACGGCCCTGCTTCTTCATCGCCGGCACGCAGGCGCGCGTCATCTGGAAGGTGCCGGTGACGTTGACGGCGAAGATGCGGGCGAAATCGTCGGCCGACAGGCCGTCCAGGTCATGCCCGGCCACGAATTTGGTGGTGCCGGCATTGTTGATCAGCGCGTCGATGCGGCCCCATTTGTCGAGCGCCGCCTGGGCCAGGCGCTTGCAGGCGGCATCCTCGGCGATGTCGCCTTGCACGATGATCGCCTCGCCGCCGGCCTTGACGCAGGCGGCCGCCGTCTCCTTCGCCTCCGCCTCGCTCTTCGTATAATTGATCACCACCTTGCCGCCCTTGGCCGCGATCTGCAGCGCCGCAGCGGCGCCGACGCCGGTCGCCGAGCCGGTGACGATGGTTACCGTGTCTTTGAGATTCATGACGTTTCCTCGAATTGTTCCCCTTGGGATCAGGGCATGCTTCCACCCCGGGGTGGATGCCGCAACATAAACCAATGGTTCACTCCTGATCTCTATTGTGCAGCCGACCACCCCCACGCCTGACGAAGAAATTTGCCGTGGAAAGTCTGCTTCGAGGAAATCCGCGACCGATCGCCGAAGATGCACCGCGCTGGCGGAAGTACCTGCACGCCTTGTGGTGGGGGTACCGGCCGGCGGGCGGCGAGGGTGGATCGATCGAGGAAGAGGATGCGGCCGAGGAAAAGCCGCCCGTTCTCGACTCGGAAGTATGGACGGTGCCGCGTGTCGTCGCCGTACAGACGATCTTCGGCGAGGGCATGACCGGTCCCGGCAACGAGCAGACTTTTGTCGGTCTGGTCCGTGCCTGTTCGCTGAACGCTCAGAAGTCCGCCATCGAGATCGGGGCCGGCCTCGGCCAGCTCTCGCGCTGGGGGAACGAGGACACCGGCACCTATTTCAAGGCCTACGAGCCCGACGAGGAACTGGCGAAGGCCGGGTCCGAGATCTCGGTTCGCCGCGGCATGGCCCGCAAGGCACCGGTCGAGCGGGTTGCCTTCGAAGACATCCAGCAGCGTTCCAAGAGCCAGGACGCGGTGATCGCCAAGGAGGCTTTTCACCGGGTATCCGACCAGCCGGCGCTGTATGCGAAGATTTCGGACATGCTGAAGGAGAACGGTCTCCTGTCCTTTACCGCCTATCTCATGGCAGGCGGGCCGCAGGACGAGGAGGTCCGCGCCGCGTTCCCCGGCACCCGCATTCCCGAGGTCGAGATCTGCCGCAAGGAACTGACCAAGGCGGGCTTCGACGTCCGCGTGTTCGAGGACCGGACGGACGAGCATGTGAAGATCGCGCTCGACGCCTTCGCCGGCTTCGCCGCCAAGGTCCAGGCGGGATCGGCCACCGATCCGATGCGTGACGCGGTTGTCCGTGAAGGCGAGATCTGGGCGCCACGTATCGCCCTGATGCGCCGTGGCCGCATCCGGCTCTATCGCGTGCTCGCCATCAAGGGAGAGGAAGCGCGCCCGCCCGTGCGCTAGTCTTCCGACCGCTGACGAAGCGGGAGGAGACTGAGGATGGATGTGCGCACGCTGATGCGCCGGTCGGCGCGTTTCTATGCCGATCGCGAAGCGGTGGTTCACGGCGACAATCGCCTGACCTTCGCAGAAGCCTGGGATCGCGGTATTCGGATGGCCAACGGCCTCCTCGCCATGGGTCTGACGGCCCAGGACCGCGTCGCCGTGCTGGAGGACAATTGCCTGGAGGCCTCCGACTTCTTCCTGGGCGCCGGCATCGCCAATCTGGTGCGCGTGCCGCTCTATCCGCGCAACGGGCGCGAGGCGCACGCGCACATGGTCGGCCATACCGGGTGCCGGGTCCTGCTCGTCGCCGAGAAATACGCGCACGAGGTGGAGGGGCTGGAGAAGGAGTTGCCCGACCTCGAGCGCATCTTCGTCCGCGACGGGGCCTACGAGGCCTGGCTGGCCCGACAGTCGGCGGTCGATCCCGACGTTCCCGTCGATCCGGAGGACAACTACATCATCCGTCACACCGGGGGCACGACGGGCCGCTCGAAGGGTGTCGCCTATACCCATCGCGCCTGGCTTGCCGCCGGCCGCGACTGGTTCTACGCCTATCCTCCCGTCGAGCCAGGCGACAGCTGCCTGCACCTCGGCCCGATCAGCCATGGATCGGGCTATCTGTTCGTTCCCATCTGGCTGGGCGGCGGGCGCAACGTGATGGCGGACCACTTCGAGCCGCTGGCGACGATCGATCTGATGGAGAAGGAAGGCATCGGCTATCTCTTCATGGTGCCGACGATGCTGAACGCCCTCAATCATCATCCCAGCATCGCGGGCCGCGACTGGTCGCGGCTGAAATGCATGCTGGTCACCGCCGCGCCCATCGCCGACGACACGGCCCGCAAGGCGCACGAGATTTTCGGCGACAAGCTGTGGCAGGGCTACGGACAGACCGAAGTCCTGCCGGTGGCCATGATGGGTCCACGGCAGTGGTTCGCCGAGGTGGAGGGATCAAGGCCGTTGCGCGCCTGCGGCATGCCGTTGCCTTTCGCCCAGCTCGAAATCTGGAACGAGGACAACGAACCGGTGCCGGTCGGCCAGTCGGGCGAGATCGTCGCCAAGACCGACGGGCAGATGAAGGGCTTCTGGAACAACCCGGAAGCGACCGCCGAGCGGGTGGTCCGCGGCTGGGTGAAGACCGGCGACATCGGCATGCTCGATGCCAACGGCTATCTCTACATGCTGGATCGCGCCGACGACATGATCATCTCGGGGGGCTTCAACATCTGGCCGGCGGAGCTGGAGAACGTGATCACCGATCACCCGGCGGTGGTGGAATGCGCGGTGTTCGGCATTCCGCACGAACGCTGGGGCGAAACGCCCTGCGCGCATGTCGTGACCGATGGCCGCACGCCGATCGACGAGGCCGAAATTGCGGCTCTCTGCGCCGACAGGCTCGGTTCCTACAAGAAGCCCGGCCGCGTGGTTCTGTCGAGCGAAGCCTTGCCCAAGACCCCGGTCGGCAAGATCAAGCGGCGGGCGCTGCGCGACCCCTATTGGGTGGGACACGACCGAAAGGTGGCCGGTGCCTGAGCTCGAAACCTACTCGGCGGCGATCGCTCCTGCTTCGTGTCGCGGGGCCAGCTGGCCCAGGGTTTCCAGCAGGGCGGCCCGGTCGATCGGCTTGAACAGGTAGCCTGCGGCTCCCAGCGAGAGGCCGAGCGGGCGGTTGTCCAGCACCGAGAGGATCACCACGGGGATCGACGCCAGGTCCGGATCGTCCTTGAACGCCCGCAACGCGGTCCAGCCGTCGACCGAGGGCATCATGACGTCCAGCAGTATGACGTCGGGCCGGTGCGAGCGGGCGAGTGCCAGCCCGTCTTCCGCCGTGGCGGCGCGCAACACCGCATAGCCCTCGCGGCTGGCGATCCGCTCGACCTGCTCCAGCATGGACTCGTCGTCGTCGATGATCATGACGCGCGATGCCATTCCTTCCAGAACGCGTTCGTCGGGAACGAACTGCGGTGACGCGGCAGTGGCGGCATGCGCGCCTTCCGCCGGCAGGTCGATCGTGAAGGTCGAGCCCTGCCCGAGGATGCTGCTCACGGTGATGCTTCCACCCATGGCGGCGCACAGTTTCTGGCTGAGCGCCAGCCCGAGGCCGGTGCCGCCGAACTGCGCACCGGTCTTGGCGTCCGCCTGGCTGAAATTCTGGAACAGCTTGCTCAGGTTCTCCGGAGCGATGCCGATGCCGGTATCGGCGACGGCAATTTCGATGCGGCCCATCCCATCACGGGTGTACCGCTTCGCCGTGATCCGGATCTCGCCCTTCTCGGTGAACTTGGCCGCATTGGCGATCAGGTTGAGGACGCATTGACGGACCTTGGTCTGGTCCGCCGTCATCAGGCCGAGGTCCTCGCTTGCCTCGACCAGTAGCCTGTTCTCGTTGCGGCCGACCAGCGGCTCGCAGGTCTCGGCGGCACCGTGGAGCAGGACGGCGGTATCGAAGGTCTGTTCGTAGAGGTCGATCTTGCCGGCTTCGATCTTGGACAGGTCGAGGACGTCGTTGATCAGCGCCAGCAGGTGTTTGCCGGCGTTGTTGATCCGGAGCAGGTCGCGGATGTCGCCGCTGCGCGCCTCGGCCTGCGCATCCTCCAGCATCAGCTCGCTGTAGCCGATCACCGCGTTCAGCGGCGTGCGCAGTTCGTGGCTCATGCTGGCCAGGAACTGGCTCTTGGCCAGATTGGCCTGTTCAGCCTCTTCCTTGGCGACCCGATAGGCCTCGGTGCGTTCCTCCACCTTGCGTTCGAGTTCCGCATGGGCCTGCTTCAGCGCGTTCTCGGCCGCTTTGCGTTCGTGGATCTCGTGCTGCATCTCCTCGTTGAGGGCTTGCAGCGCGGCGGTGCGATCGGCGATCCGCTGTTCCAGCCGCTGGTTCTCCAGCCGCTCGGTGATGTCGTGCAGCGTCACCACGATGCCGCCCACGGCGGGGTTCGACAGTAGGTTGAGGCCGATGATCTCGAAATGCCGATAGGCACCGCTCGACAGCCGCAGGCGAATGTCGAACGCGCTCGACGTGTGCAGGTCCCCCGCCAGGCGGGCGAAGAAGTCGTTCAGCCTGGCATGGTCCATCGGGTGTACCAGGTCGCGCAGCGGCATGCCCTGCAGGTCGATCGGCGCAAATCCCAGGATCCGCGACGCCGACTCGCTTTCGTATGTCATCACGCCTTCGGCGTCGGCGACGGCGATGATGTCGGCTGCGTTCTGCACCAGGGCGCGGAAGCGCCGCTCGCTGTTGCGCAGCCGCTCGGCCTCGGCGCTCGCCATCCGGGCGAAGCGCTGGTCCACCAGGGCGCAGGCGAGGCCCAGCACCAGGACGAGGAAGGTGGCGGCGCCGATCATCAGCGCCAGTTCGGTCGGCGGCAGGCCGGGGCGCAGGAATTCGAAGGCCGGAATCGAGACGAGATGGGCGGCCGCCATGGCGGTGTAGTGCATGCCGGAGACGGCGGCCGCCATCACGATCGACGCGCCGATGCGCATCCACAGGTTTCGCAGGTTGAAGAAGAGCCACAGTGCCGCGATCGAGGCGACGACGGCGATCGCCACCGACAGAGCGGCGAGGCCGGGATCATAGTAGATCTCCGCCGGCATCCGCAGGGCGGACATGCCCGCGTAGTGCATCGTCGAGACGCCGAGGCCCATCAGCAGGCCGCCGAGGAGCAGCGGCCGCCACAGCGATCCCTTGGCCGAAGCGACCATGAACATGCCGCATCCGGTGAAGGCCACGGCGAGGACGAGCGAGGCGATCGTGACGTCGAAGGCATAGCCGACGCTTACAGGCACGGTGAATGCCAGCATGGCGATGAAATGCATCGACCAGATGGCGCCTCCGCCCATCGCCGTGGCGGCCCCCAGCAGCCAGACCAGGCGCGCCCACCGGCCACCCTCGCGGGCGCGATCCGCCAGGTGCAGGGCGGCGAAGGAGGCGAAGGCGCTGACGCAGACGGAAAGGGCAACCAGCGAGAAGGAATGATAGTGCTCGAGCAGCACGGCGCCTTCGGGGACGGGTTCGAGGCCGCACCAGGCCAGGATCGACGACAGACCGCTCATTTGACCTTTCCAGCGCCCGATCGGGTTCACTTTCGAAGCACTATTCCTACCCGGGCAGACTTAACCGGAACTTAAGTCTCGATCGGGAAACGATCCGTTAAGGCCCCGGCGCGCAAGGTCGGCCTGTCTCGAAGGAAAGACACCAGATGCGCGCTGTGTGGAGTAGGGAACCCGTGCCGGCACCGTCGACGACTGCTGCGGCGGCGACGCCGGCCGTTCGTCCTGCGCCGGCGGATTCGCTCCGGATCCTTCTGGTCGACGACGAGGAGGCCAATCGCGACATGCTGTCCCGCCGGCTCGATCGGGCGGGATTCTCGGTCACATGCGCCGAATCCGGCACGGCGGCGCTGTCGATGCTCGATCGCGGCGGCTACGACCTGGTGCTGCTGGATGTCAGCATGCCGGGGCTCGACGGCTTCGCCACCCTCGAAGCGTTGCGGGCGAAGCCCGAACTGGCCCAGATCGGCGTCATCATGGTGACGGCGCGCGACCAGACCGAGGATGTCGTCCGCGCGCTGAAGCTCGGGGCCACCGACTACGTTTCCAAGCCGGTCAACTTTCCCATCCTGCTCGCCCGCATCGAGGTGCTCGCCGCCCGCCGCCGGGCCGAGGTCGCGCTGCGCGCCAGCGCGGAGCGCTTCACCCTCGCCATGCGCGGATCGAACGACGGCCTGTGGGACTGGGATATCGCCAACGACGAGATCTACTATTCGCCCCGCTTCATGAACATCGTCGGCATGGGCGAGGAGGAGCGTGTCGGCACTTTCGACCTGTGGCTGGATCGGGTTCATCCCGCCGATCGCGGCCGTGTCACCGCCGATCTCCGTGCCCATATCGACGGTGTGACCTTCCTCTTCCAGAACGAGCATCGGCTGATGCATGCGACCGGCGGCTATCGCTGGGTGCTGGCGCGCGGCGTCGCCGCGCGCTCGGCCGATGGGGCCGCGACGCGCCTCGCCGGCTCGCTCGCCGATATCAACGACCGTCGCGTTCTCGACCCGGTGACCAGGCTTCCCAACCGCGAATGGCTCGCCGATCGCATCGATCGCATCCTGCAGCGCACGCCGGGGACCCGGCGGCCACCCTCGGCCTTGGTCATCGTCGGCCTCGGACGCCAGCGCGACATTGCGCACGGGCTGGGCAATGCGGCGGCGGAACGCTCGCTGCAGATCGCGGCCGAGCGAATCTCCAGCAGCCTGCGCCCGACCGACGTGGTGACCCGGGTGGCCGGCGAACAGTTCTGCGTTCTCCTCGACCGGCTGGACGCCCCGACGGACGCCCTGCTGGTGGCCGAACGCATCTCGGCGGCGGTCGGCGAGACGGTGGAAATCGACGGGCAGCCCGTGGATCTCGCGCCGGCGCTCGGAATCGCTGTCGACACCGGCGGCTACGACCAGGCGGAAACCTATTTCCGCGAAGCGGCGATCGCGCTCGATTCGGCGCGCGCGATTCCGGAAGCGCCGCGGATCGCGATCTTCCAGGCCGAAATGGAACAGCGGGCCCGCCGCAGGCTCGGTCTGGAGACGGAACTGCGCGATGCCGTCCGCCGCGATGAGCTGGTTCCCTACTTCCAGCCGATCGTCACCATGGATGCCGGCCGCCTCACCGGGTTCGAGGTGCTGCTGCGCTGGCCGCACCAGCGCCTGGGCATGGTTTCGCCGGGTGAATTCATCCCGATCGCCGAGCGCAACGGCCTGATCGTCCCTCTCACCGAGTCCCTGCTGCGCCGCGTCACGGCGGCGGACCTGCTGCCGAAATCGGCGGGGTTCCTGAGCGTCAATCTCTCGGCCCGGCATCTCGCCTCGGATTCGCTGATGCCCTTCGTGCATTCGCTGCTCGACGAAACCGGCTTCGACCCGACGCGGCTCAAGTTCGAGCTCACCGAATCGGCGATGTTGAGCGACGAGGACAGGGCGCGCCGGGTCCTGGGCGAGCTCCGCGCGCTCGGCATCCATATCTCGCTCGACGATTTCGGCACCGGCTATTCGGCGCTTCGCCTCCTGGCCGAACTCCCGCTGTCCTGCCTGAAGATCGACCGCTCGCTGGTGATGAACGCCGACAGCGATCCCAAGCGCCAGCGCCTCCTGCGCGGCATCATGGAAATGAGCACGCATCTGGGCCTCGATGTCGTCGCCGAGGGTATCGAAACCGAGGCCGAGCGCGCCCTGCTCGTCGAACTGGGCTGCCCGAACGGGCAAGGCTTCTTCTTCGCCCGGCCGATGCCGCTCGCCGAGGCGCGGACGCTGGTCGCCGGCTCAGCGGCCTAGGAAGCGCGCCTTTCGCTTCTCCACGAAGGCGGCGACGCCCTCGACCGCGTCGTGGCTGGAACGCACCTCGCGCTGGATCTCCAGCTCGCGCCGGAACTGGCTGGCGAAGTCCGAATCGAACCCCTGGTCGACCGCCCGCCGTGTCGCGACCAGCGTCGCCGTCGGCCCTTCCGCCAGCCGGCCGGCCAGGGCCAGCGCCTCGTCCATCAGCTTCTCGTCGGCCACGACGTCCAGCACCAGTCCCCATTCCTTGGCTTCGGCGGCGGAGAGGGGTGCGTTGGTCATCATCAGCTGGAGCGCCCGCATGCGGCCGATCATGCGCGGCAGCAGCCATGTGGACCCGAGATCGGGGATCAGTGCGATCCGGCTGAACACCTGGATGAAACTGGCCGATTGCGCCGCCAGCACGAAGTCGGATGCGATGGCGAGGCTGAAGCCGCCGCCGGCGGCGACGCCGTTCACCGCCGTCACCACCGGCACGGCGCATTCCCGCAAGGCCCGGAACACCGGGAAGTAGTGCCGCATCACGTTCTCGACCAGGTCTCCGCTCAGCGCGTCGCGCGCTTTCAGGTTCTGGCCCGAACAGAAGCCGCGGCCGGCGCCGGTCAGGACGATGGCGCGGACGTCCTCGCGCGCCGCCATCCGCTCGATCGTGGCGCTCAATGCGCCCATCAGCGCCGGCGTCATCGCGTTCAGGGTGGCGGGGTCGTTCAGGGTGACGATACCGACCGCCCCCTTGGTGGCTTCGGTCACGGCTGACATGGGCTGTTCCTCCGGCGGATCACTTTCTCGTTGCCGGCATCTTGCAGCCCCGGAGCGCGAAAGGAAACGTTGCGACCGGCCGCGCCGTCTTGTTTCCTAGGGGCCAAGACAGTGTCGAGGGGGAAATGGACAAGCAGGATCAAACGGGCGGCAAGCCGCTCCTCTTCACACCCTTCGCGCTTCGTGGCGTGACCCTGCCGAACCGTGTCGTCATCTCCCCCATGGTCCAGTACCGGGCGAAGGAGGGGCTCGCCAACGACTTCCATCTGGTCCATCTGGGCAAGTTCGCGCTCGGGCGCGCCGGCACCGTCTTCACCGAAGCGACCGCGGTCGAGCCGCGCGGCCGGGTCACCCATGGCGATCTCGGCCTGTGGAACGAGGCCCAGGGCGAGGCGCTGAAGCCGGTGGTGCGCTATCTGCACCGCGAGGGCAGCATCGCCGCGATCCAGCTCGCGCATGCGGGCCGCAAGGGCTCGATGCAGCGCGCCCAGGACGGCAACGGCCCGCTCACGCCGGCGGACAGGGCGCGCGGCCTGGAACCCTGGCAGGTGGTCGGGCCGACGGTCGAACCGGTCGGTCCCGGCTGGCTTGTACCGCATCAGCTCTCGACCGGCGAGATCGCCGGCCTCGTGCGCGACTTCGCCGATGCCGCCGCGCGCGCCGATGCGGCCGGCTTCGACATCGCCGAGATCCACGGCGCGCACGGCTATCTGATCGCCAGTTTTCTGTCCCCGGTCAGCAATACGCGCAACGATGCCTATGGCGGCGACCGCGCCGGGCGCATGCGCTTCGCCCTCGAGATCACCCGCGCCGTGCGGGCGGTCTGGCCCGAGCGGAAGCCGCTCTTCTTCCGCGTCTCCTCGGTCGACGGGACCGATTTCGGCTGGGACATGAACGACACGGTGGTGCTCGCCATGACCCTGAAGGAACTCGGCGTCGACGTGGTCGACTGCTCCTCCGGCGGGCTCACCGGATCGGCGACCGCCGCCGGGGTGAAGCGGCGCCCGGGCTTCCAGGTGCCCTTCGCCGCGGAGGTGCGGCGCGCCGGCGTTCCATCCATGGCCGTCGGTCTGATCCTGGACGGACCACAGGCCGAAGCGATCCTGCAGGCCGGCGATGCCGACCTGATCGCCATCGGCCGCGAGGCGCTCTACGACCCGTTCTGGGCGCTGCACGCCGCGGAAGCGCTGGGCTGCGATCCCGGTTTCGCCGCCTGGCCCGAGGAATACGGCTGGTGGCTGGAGAAGCGCGCGAAGACCTTGGAGCGCGTCGCCGCCGGATAACGGAGACAGGGGAGGGGCCATGAAATTCAGTCTCTTCATGTACTGCACCATCGGCCGCCGGGCCGAGCTGGAGCAGGGGATGGCCGGGATGCGGCCCGAACTCTACCAGCGCATGCTGGACGAGATCGCTGAATACGCCCGCTTCGCCGACGATGCCGGCTTCTTCGGCTTCGGCCATCCCGAGCATCATCTGCAGGTCGAGGGATTCGAGATCTCGAACGACCCTCGCCTGATGGGCATGTGGCTCGGCCGGCACACGAAGCGGCTGCGGGTCATCACCTGCGGCTTCGTCTCCACCACGCACAACCCGCTGCGGGTGGCGGAAGACATCGCCACCATGGACCATATGCTGGGCGGGCGCTTCGGCGTCGGGCTGGTGCGCGGCTACCAGTCGCGCTGGGTCGAGAACTTCAAGATCCGCGACGACCTGAATGCCGTCGGCCCCTGGAACAAGGACAGCCCGGCCGATACCGCCAACCGGGAGTATTTCGGCGAGTTCGTCGACATCGTGGTGAAGGCGCTGGCGAACGACACATTCAGCCACCGTGGCAAGTACTGGAACTTCCCGCCTATCGGCTTCGTCAATCCGCACGATCATCCGGTCTACCGAACGCTAGGCAGGGGCGTGGACGGGCAGATGAACATCACCGAGATCGGCGTGGCCCCCCGGCCGCTGCAGCGTCCGCATCCGCCGCTCTATGGCGGCTTCGCCGCCTCCATGCGCACCGCCACCTTCTGGGCCAAATACGGCGGCAAGCCGATCGTGCTCACCGACAACCTCGATTTCTACGGCCATCTGGTCCAGGCCTATCGCCAGACGGCCGAAGGGCATGGCGTCGCGGTGGCGCGGGGGCGAGAGGCCGCCTGGGGCGGCATCTGCATCTGTGCGCCGACGGACGAGCAGGCGAAAGCATGGGCGAAGGACATGCTCTGGTTCTGGAACAATTGGGCGGTGCCCTTCGGCCAGGGCTTGCCGGAGCTGCTGGTCGGCTCGCCCGACACCATCTCGCGCCGGCTGGACGAGGTGAAGACGCGCTTCCCCGATCAGGACGAGGTGGTGCTGCTGTTCCCGCAAGGCATCCACACCCGCGAGCAGGTGATCACCTCGCTCGACCTGATGGCGCGCAAGGTGATGCCGCGCTTCGCCGCCTGATTCCCTCGAGGCCCGGCTACTTCCAGGCGAAGACCGGCTGCTCCAGATGGCTGACCCGGGTGGGCCGGCCATGCAGCGCCACTTCGCGGAACTGATAGACGATGGCGGCCGTGGGCGCGTGGATCTTGTGTTCGTTGATCAGGAGGCGCACGACCGGCCGGTCGCTCTCCGGAATCGCGACGAATTCGGGCGATCCCGGCCGGTTCAGTTCCGACAGCGGGATGCGGTGGATCGTCTGCACCTCGTCCGGATTGGCCGTCATCTCCTCGGAGCCGGCCCAGACCACGATCGGCGTTATCAGATAGCCGGAGCGGGTGGGATAGTCGTCGAGACGGCCGAGGATCGCCTCCGGCCCCAGGTCGAGATTCACTTCCTCGGACAGTTCGCGCAAGGCGGCGATCTCCGGAGTCTCGCCGGGATCCATCCGCCCGCCCGGCAGCGCCCATTGCCCGGCATGGGCATTGAGGCGCGAGGATCGCTGGGTCAGCACGAATCCGGCCTCTCCCGGTCGCGCCTCCACCACCACCAGCGCGACGGCGGCGCGCTTGTGCCCGGGGTCGGCAACGAAGTCGATGGGGAAGCTGTCCAGGTTCCGGGCCATCTGCCGGCGCAGGGCCGGTTCATATCTGATCAACATCTCGGGCTCAGTCTACGCCTGCGTGCCGGCGGTCGGGAAGCTGACCGCGAAGCGGCATCGGGTTAAGGTCGTGGCAATCGAACGACTCGGGCAGCATAGGTACTCATGGCGCGAAGGCTCGTCGCAGTTCTGGCAGCGGAAATACTGGACCGCCAGCCCCTGCGGCCCGTCGACGAGGCGAAGGCCGAAACGGCGCTCAGCCGCCTGCGCCGGCGGCTGATTGCGCCCGCCGTCGCGCAGCACGGCGGCCGTATCGTCCACTGCACCCTGAGCGGTCTGCTGGTCGTCTATCCGAGCGTCGTCGCGGCGGCCCGCAGCGCCGTCGAATTGCAGCAGGGCGCATCCAAGCATGCCGATCTGCTGGCGCAGGTGGGTGGCGGCTTCTGTATCGCGCTCAATCTCGGCGAGGTGGTAGCGAAGGGGCGCGACGTCTACGGCGATGCCATCGGCGCCGCCGAACAGTCCGCCGCCTTCGCCGGGGCCGGGGGTGTGATCGCGACCGCCGCCTTCCGCGAACAGCTGGGGGAAAGGATACAGGGTCTCGTCTTGCAGCCCGTGGAGCGTCCGCGGGTCAGGGGCGCGTCCGATCTCCCGGCCCTGATCCGCATCGACTTCCAGAACTACGAGGCCGAGCCGCCGCCCTGGCTTCCCCCCTGGGCGGCGAACGAGCACCCGGTGCTGCGTGCCCTGGCGGCGGTGGTGATCTTTCTGCTGGCGGCGGCGGGTGTCGGCCTGGGCGGCTGGTATTTCGCCTCCGCGGAGAAGCCGCCGGTGGTCGAGGCGCCGATCGCCACCGCCGACCCCGTCGTCTCGCAGCTCTCGCTGGTCGTCCTGCCGTTCGTCAATGAAAGCGGCGATCCCGACCTCGAATATGTGGCCGATGCGATGACCGACGAGTTGACCGGCAATCTCGCGCGCGCGGTCGGCAGTTTCGTCATCTCGCCCAGCACCGCCTTCGCCTTCAAGGGCAGCAAGGCGCCAT
>JALHMN010000063.1 GCA_022844005.1 bacterium
CGACGTTCTGCTGTTCGGCAACGAGGGCGACGACTGGCTGTGGGGCGGCAGCGGCAACGACACGATGGAGGGTGGCGAGGGCGACGACGTCCTGATCGGCGAGCAGGGCTTCGACCTCCTGACCGGGGGTGCGGGGGCGGACCGCTTCACCTGGTACGACCTCTCCGAGGTGGGCGACACGATCACCGACTTCGACGGAGCCGAGGGCGACCGGATCGACGTGTCGGAACTGCTGTTCCGGGCCGGCTATGGCGGGGCCGATCCCTTCGCCGATCTTCGGCTGACGCTGGGTGCCTCGGGCACGGATGTGCTGTTCCGCTTCGACACCACCCTGATCGCCACCCTCCAGAACACATCCCTGGGACAGCTGAACGACGGCTTCTTCATCGTCTGAAGATGCGAAGGTCAGGGAACGAGCGCCACCTGCTGGCTCATTCGTGGACGGTAATAGGCGGTTCGGTGGATCCGGACGGCCGGAACCAGATCCGCGAGGAAGAGCGGCGTGAAATCGAGGAACGCTTCCGCCGCGATCATCCCTTCGGCGGCGGCCAGGGTCATGCCGGCCGGCAGCGTCGGATTGCCGCCCTGGACGCCGACCGAACTGGTCGCGCCCACGAGGCTGCCGCCGCCGGACCGCTGCCAAGTGATGGTCGGTGGGTTGGGGCCGGTGGAGCGGTAGATCGAACTCACCACCACGATCCCATCGTCGAAGGAGAGCGGGCTGGCGATCTGCGCCGTCGCGCTGAACAGGTTGTTCAATTCGGCCGTGTTCAGCTGCTGCGCCTGGCTGACATAGTCGCCGAGCGAGGTGGCGATGCGATCCACCTTCTGGATCGCGATCATGTATCGGGAGACTTCGAAGCCGGACATGATCAGGATCGCCAGAACCGGCGCCAGGGCGGCGAACTCGACGGCGATGGCGCCGCGTTCCGAGGCGCGAAGGCGGCGGAGCAGGCTCATATCGGATTCCAGGGTTCGTTGCGGACGACGATACGGGTCGAGAGCGCCATGACATCGACGCCGAAGAGTTCGCGCGTGGCGACGGCGATCAGCGGCAGGCCGTAGCTGACGGTGTAGAGCACGATCTCCCCCGCATTTCCGGTGCCGGGCACGCCCGGGTCCTCGTCCCAGACGCCGTTGCCGTTGATGTCCTGCAGCGGTTCGCCCTCGTCCCACTGGCCGTTTCCGTTCGTGTCCGTGTAGGTCTCGGCCTTCCCCGCCGCGGTGAAGGAAGGATAGACTTTCGTGCTGATCGCAACCGTATCCATGTCGACCATGCCGAAGGTGTTCTCGGCGATGATGGTGCGAATCGTGGCGGTTCTGGCCTCGACCGAAACGCCCTGCCCGGTAATGCCGTAGCGGGCGGCGTCGCGTACCGCGGCCTCTATGCCGACATTGACGAGCAGCACGAGCCCGAGTTCGAGTGTGGCGACCACGGCGCCCAGCATGACCGGGCCGAGGAGTGCCATCTCGACGGCGGCGGCACCACGGGCGTCGCGGAGAACGCGCAGGATCTTCATCGACGTTCACCCTTCCCTAACGCTACCGGGGCCACCCTTGCGCCACCATGACCCAGCGCCGTCGCACCCCTGTCCTCTCCGTCACCCTGCTGGCCCTGCTTGCCGCCTGCGGCCAGGTCCGCGACCCCGGGATCAGTGCCGATCCGGCCTCCCTGGTCCGCATGGCCGATCGCACCCGCCAAGCCGGCGACACCGGTACCGCGATCGGCCTTTACCGCCGAGCCCATGAAGTGGCGCCGAACGAGTTGCCGCCGCTGCTCGGCCTGGGTGCGACCCTGATGGAGGCTGGCGCTGCGCAGGAGGCGCTCGATGCCTACTCCCTCGTCCTCAAGCTTCAACCGGAGAACCCCGCGGCACTGCGCGGCCAGGCCAATGCCTATCTGGCGCTCAACCTGCCCCGGCACGCGCTCGAATCGCTCGCCCTGCTGGCGGCGGATCGCGTCGAACCCCGCACCGAAGCGGCTCGTGGCCTCGCGCATGACATGCTCGGCGATCACCCGGCCGCGCAGGCCAGCTATCGGCGCGGCCTCGCCGTCGAGCCGAACAGCCTCTCGCTCCGCAACAATCTGGGCCTTTCCTTCGCGCTGGCGGGAGATCATCCGGCGGCCATTGCCACGCTGCGCGGCGTGATCGAGACGCCCGGCGCCGGCCCTCGGCACCGGCAGAACCTGGCACTGGCCTATGGGCTGGCGGGCGATGCCGCCGGCGCCGCCGCGGTGGCCCGTCTCGACCTCGATGAGCCCGCGGTGCAGCAGAACCTCGCCTACTACGCCCTGCTGCGCAGCCAGACTCCGGAGGAGCGGCGCAACGCCGTCTTCGGCAGCACCCAGCGCGCCCGCGCCCGCTGACGGATTGCGCTGCCTCTCCATCATTTCATCTTCGACATGTTGTCGATGACCTTCAGGATGCCGGGCCCGATCAGGACGATGAACAGCGGCGGCAGAATGAAGACGACCATCGGAATGGTGAGCGTGGCGGGCAGCTTGGCGGCCTTCTCCTCCGCCTTCAGGAGCCGTTCGGTGCGGAATTCACTCGCCAGTACACGCAGCGATTCGGCCAGCGGCGTGCCGTAACGCTCGGCCTGCATGAGGGTCGCGACCACGCTGCGGATCGACGACAACTGGGTTCGCGCGGCCAATCCTTCCAGCGCCTGCTTGCGATCCGGCAGGAAGCCCAGCTCGATGGATGTCAGGCTGAACTCGTCGGAGAGCTCCGGCGCCGCATTTGCCAGCTCGCGGGCGACGCGGATCAGCGCGGCATCCAGGCTGAGACCCGCCTCGGCGCAGATGACCAGAAGGTCGAGCCCGTCGGGCAGCGACTTTCGCAACGCATCCTGCCGCTTCTGGATCAGGTTCTTCACGTAGAGTTCGGGCGAATAGGCGCCGATCACGACGGCGATGATGCAGATGAGCGTCTGATGCAGCGGCTTCATATGCGTGAAGCCCATTGCCCGGATCAGCAGAAAGGCGCCGATACCGAAGGCGAAGGGCAGGACGACCTTGCAGAACAGGAAGGTGACGGTCGCATCGCGCGATCGGATGCCGGCCTGCATCAGCAGCGTCTGGCTCTTCTCGGCGTGCTGGCTGCGCATCAGGTTGAACTTCATGACCACCCCGCGCGCGAACCCGGAGGGCGCCCCGCGCCGCTCGCCTCGCGGCTGGGCGATGCGCTCCGCCTTCAGCACCGCGCGGCGCTGCGCCAGCAGCTTGTCCCTCCGCCGGGACGGCGCGGGCGCCAGCAGTCCGTACCAGACGAAAAGGAGCGTCGATGCCACCGCGATTCCGGCGGCTAGGGTGATCAGGTCCTCGGCGGTCCAGCCTATGGGGAGGTATTCGGCGAACATCGCTCAGTGCTCGAAGTTGATCATCTTGGCCATGACCAGCCAGCCCAGGCCCATCATCACCAGTCCGACGACGGTCATGGTGATCCCGCGCGAATCGGCGAGCAGCATCGCCGTATAGGTAGGCGCCATGGTCCGGATGATTCCGTACATCGCGAAGGGCAGCGAACCGATGATGATCGCCGAGGCGCGCGCCTCGCCCGACAGTGCGCGAACCTTCAGCTTCAACTGCTTGCGCTTGCGAAGAATCTCCGAAAGGTTGCTCAGCGTTTCGATCAGGTTGCCGCCGGTCTCGCGCTGGATCGACAGGCTGATGACGAAGAACTTGAATTCCGGCGTATCGAGCCGCTGCGCCGCCTCCCACAACGCCTGATCGGGCGTTTGGCCGACGCGCATGCCATCGGCGATCTTCCGGAACTCCGGTCCTACGGGATCCGGCATCTCGTCGCCGACGGCGCGGAAGGATTCCGAAGGCGGAAGCCCCGATTTGAGGCCGCGGACGATGAGATCGATCGCATCCGGGAAGAGGGCGGTGAATCTACCTATGCGCCGCCCGCCCAGCTGGCCGATCGCCAGATGCGGCAGTCCGATGCCGCAGAAGACGCCCGCAAGGAGCGTAAGCACGGGCGGCAGGTTCGTCATGGCCGCGACCGCGCCGGCCCCCGCCGCGCCGGACAAGATGCTCAACATCAGGTATCGGCCGATGGAGATGGAACGTCCCGTCCGCTCCAACCGCTTCTTGAGCCTCTCCTGGTTCGGCAGGACGCGCCGGGCGAGCCGGTTTGCACCTCCATCGTCGTCCGCCTTCAGGATCGCCTGTGCCTGATGATGCTGATCGGCGGCGGGACGATAGCGCTCCAGCATCTCGTCCAGACGCTTTCGGGCCGCGCGATCGGCGCCGATCATGGGCTTCACCGCAAGCGCCAGCGTGACCAGAACCAGCAGCAGTCCGCCCGACAGCAGCAGCAGCATGGGATCGAGGCCGAGGTCCTGGAGCGGCATCACATGGCCTCCATCAGGACGCGATCCAGCCCGAAGTACTCCGCCTTGGTGGTGAAGTGTGGGCGCAGCCCGCTCGACTTGAAACTGCCTTTCAGCCGCCCGTCGGCGGCTTCGCCCTCGAAGGCGAAATTGAACAGTTCCTGCGTCGTGATGATGTCGCCTTCCATGCCGACGATCTCGGTGATGGAGGTGATGCGGCGGATGCCGTCGCGCATGCGGCTGACCTGAACGATCATGTCGATCGCCGCGGCGATTTGGGTGCGGGCCGCCTTGGCCGGAAGGTTCACGCCCGCCATGCCGATCATGTTCTCGAGGCGGGTCAGAGCCTCGCGTGGACGGTTCGCGTGGATGGTGCACATCGAGCCGTCGTGGCCGGTGTTCATCGCCTGCAGCATGTCGATCGCCTCGGCGCCGCGGATTTCGCCCAGGATGATGCGGTCGGGTCGCATGCGCAGCGCGTTCTTGACCAGGTCGCGCATGGTGATCTCGCCCTGGCCCTCCAGGTTGGGCGGGCGGGTTTCCAGGCGCACGACATGCGGCTGCTGCAGCTGCAGCTCCGCCGCGTCCTCGATTGTCACCACCCGTTCGCCGGCGTCGATCATCTGCGACAGGGCGTTCAGGAGCGTCGTCTTCCCCGAACCCGTACCGCCGGAGATGAGGATGTTGAGCCGCGAGCGCGATCCGATCCGAAGGACGGTCGCCATCGGGTCGGAAATGTTGTTCTGCCGGGCCATCACCTCGAGCGTAATGCGCTTCTTGGAGAACTTGCGGATGGAGATCGACGGCCCGTCGATGGCGAGCGGCGGAACGATCACGTTGACGCGGCTGCCGTCGGCCAGGCGGGCGTCGCAGATGGGACTCGATTCGTCCACGCGGCGGCCGATGCGGCTGACGATCCGCTGGGCGATATTCATCACGTGCGCGTTGTCGCGGAAGCGGACCTGGGTCAGTTCCAACTTGCCGCGCCGTTCCACGAACACCTGTTTCGGGCCGTTCACCATGATGTCGTTCACGGTGTCGTCGGCCAGAAGGGGCTCCAGCGGCCCCAGCCCCAGCATCTCATCCACCAGGACGCTCATCAGCTGGCGCTGCTCGTGCAGGTTCATCTGCACCTGCAGGTCCTGCAGGATCTCGCGGACGGCATCGCCGATCTGCTGGGCGAGTTCCGGGCGCGACATCCGGGCTGCCGCCTGCACGTCGATCCGTTGGATCAGCGCCGGCAGGATGCGGTCGCGGGCTTCTTCGACCACCGACGCGGTGAGGTGCTCGCCACTGGCGCCGACCGCCGCCGATGGTGCCGGTTCGACTTGGACCGATGGATCGGCCGGCGGCTGCAGGGTGGCCCCTCCCGCGCGGGGCAGTACGAGGTTGAGGCCCTTGGTTACAAGGTCGCGCTGCTCGAGGAGATCGAGTGCGTTGCGGTCGGTGCCCAGCACTTCGACGGCGATCTCGGCAACCCGCTTCGCCACTTCGCCGCGCGGCATGGTGCCGAGGTCATGGGCGTCGTGGCGCTGGCGCACCAGTTCGGCGATCTTCGCCGCCGTCGCATCGAGATCGGGCTTGTTGGATGCCGCCGCGTTTCCGGGGCCGACGACGCGCAGGACCCGATTGGCGCGCTGCTCAGCCCCGCGTGAGGCTGCGTCTCCCTGACCGAAGGAGAGGGCCATGCCAGGTCACCGTCCGAAAAGCTTGCCGAACGGCGAGGTCTTCTTGGTCGCCGTGGTGCCAATAACCAGCCGCGCGAGCGCCCGCAGTTCCGCGACCAGCCGGCTCTTCGCGGCAACGGCCGGAAGCGTCTTCCCGACGCTGGCGGCGGCGCCGAGCGCCTGGGGGTCGTCGGGCAACAGGATGTCGATCTTGGCTTCGACCGCCTTCTCGAACTCCTGCCGTGTCACGCCGCCCGGCAACTTGGCGCCCGTGCGGTTCACCACCAGGACGATCTTGGCATCCGTGGCGATCTGCCGGGTGAAGGCGAGCAGACGCAGCGTGTCACGCATACCGGCCAGGGACAGGTCGGAGACCAGCACGAGGTGGCTCGCCGAGGCGAGCAGGTCGCGATGCGTCGAGGCGAGGCTCCGCGGCAGGTCGACCCAGATCCAGTCGTAGCCGCGCTTCAGTTCCCCGACCAGGGCTTCGACCGCCAGCGGGTCCCACTCCGATGCCCGTTCGAGGGAATCCTCGGCGGCGAGCACGGCGAGGTTCTTGCCCTCCATCACCATGGCGGAGGCGACGAACAGCTGGTCGATGCGATCGGGATTGAGCAATGCCTCGGACAGGCCGCGGCTGGGCGCGAGATTGAGCGAAAGCGATGCCGTGCCGAACTGCAGGTCGAGATCGAGCAGGGCCGAACGGCGGTCGAGCTCCTCGGCGATGATCCAGGCGGTGTTCACCGCCACCGTGGACGAGCCGACGCCACCGCGGGCGCCGAGGACGACGATGGTGCGCCCGCCCGTCGGAGCCTGACCGGCGGTCGGGGCACCGCCTCGCGCCGATGTCGTCGCTTGCGCCAGCGCTGCCTTTAGGACATCCGCGGAAACCGGCTTGGGCAGATAGTCGATATAGCCCAGGCGTACGAGACCGCGATAGAGACCGATATCGTTGGCTTGGCCAACGGCGATCAGGTTCGTGCCTTCTCCGGCGGCGTCCCTCAGCGCCGCGGCGTCGGTGAGCGGATCGGCACGACCGGAGAAGTCGACAACCATCACCTTCGGGACGATGCCGCGGCTCAGCCAGGTCGTCGCCTCGACCGGGCCGCCGGGCTTCACGACGGCGCCCGGTCCCTGGCTCGCTGCCGTTTCACCGACGATCTGCCGGGTGATGTCGTCGCCCACGAAGGCCGCGATCGGTGCGCTTTCACCGCCGTCGAGCAGCTTGTGGAGGAGACGGACGGCCATGGTCATTTCGCCGTCGACAAGGTATCGGCGTCTTTCGGCAGAGGCTTCACCTTGCCTTCGCGATACCGCCGTACGCCGCGCGCGGTCGCTTCACCGTCGGCGGGCGCCAGCGTCTGGCCGACCACCAGATCCGCCGGGTCGGCGATCATCAGCCCGAGATTGGTCTCGTTGGCGCAACCGATATTGCTCATCCGCGAGTTGCCGGCATCGATCCCGGATGGCTTGCGCCAGTCCGGGCAGGACGGGGTGGTCACTACATACCGGCCGACGGTGACCAGCACCGCGCCGTCGCGTAGGCGGGGATCGGCGACCGGGGCCACAGTGACGGGCTGATCCGGAGCCAGTGATGCCACAACGCGCCGCAGTGCCTGCGCGCGCCGTTCGGCCAGTTGGGTGTCGCCGGATGTCGGAATCCCGAGTGCCAGGCGCTCCTCGCCGGAGCGCAGAGCGGCAGTCAGGAAATAGGCGAGCTTGCCCGTCTCCTCGCTGGACGGTGCGACGGCGCCGGCCGGGAAGGCCACGAGGTGACTTTCGGACCGCCAGTCGGCCCGCACGCGTTGGGGCGCTTCCGCCGGCGTCCAGGAGGCCTCCTCGCGGGCACAGGCGCCGAGCGCGCCCAGAAGCAGGAAGGCGAGGATTCGGGCGCCGGATTGAGCCGTGGCCACGAGCATCGGTGCTGAAAGAGGCATGAGGGCTCCTCCTACTCGAGTACGAAGCCGGCCGGCCCGATCAGGCCGGTGGCATTGGGAGCCGCGGCGCGCGTCAGGCCCGGGCCGATCTGTTCGCGGTAGGTCTTTCCCTTGACCGTGCGGTCGACGTCGTTCGGCGGGGTGAGGCCGTCGAGCGGCGTCGCGAGGCGGCTGCCGGGGGCGACGGGGCGCACGAGGTAGGGGGTCACCAGAATGATCAGTTCCGTCT
The DNA here is from genome assembly GCA_022844005.1 of bacterium. Classification (GTDB taxonomy): domain Bacteria; phylum Pseudomonadota; class Alphaproteobacteria; order Ferrovibrionales; family Ferrovibrionaceae; genus Desertibaculum. Next base: position 8,175 of record JALHMN010000063.1, read on the forward strand.
CGTTCCGGCTGAAGGCGGTGGAGCGAAACAGGGCACCCAGGATCGGGATGTCGCCGAGCCCCGGGAACTTGCTGAGATCGGCCCGGTCGGTGTTCTGGATGAGACCTGCGATCGACAGGCTCTGTCCGCTGGCCAGTTCGACCGAGGTTTCCGCCCGTCGGGTGGTCAGGGAGGGAATTGAGAACCCTGCCAGCGTAACCGCGCCGCTGGTCGACAACTGGCTGACCTCGGGCGCGACGCGCAGATTGATGCGCCCGCTGGACAAGACGGTGGGCACGAAGTTCAGGCTGACACCGAACTTCTTGAAGGTGATCGAGATCGTGTTGGCGTCCTGGGGAACCGGCACGGGGAATTCGCCGCCGGCCAGGAAGCTCGCCGTTTCCCCCGACACGGCGGTGAGATTCGGTTCCGCCAGAACGGTGGCCAGCCCCTCGGTTTCCAGGGCGTCGACCACGGCGTTGAGGTCGAGATTGCCCGAACTGATGCCGCCGACGAGGTTGCTTACTCCGTTCGTGCGGGTGGCAACGCTGGAGCCGGGGAATACCCCAGTGGTCGTGGCGGCGCCGGATGCGATGCCGAAGCCGAAGGTGCTGGTTGCGACCAGCGCATCCAGATTGATACCGAAGCGCTTCACCAGTTGTCGGTTTACCTCGGCGATTCGGACACGCAGGTTGATCTGGTTCGGCTGTGTGACGCTCAACCGATTGATCAGGGTCTCTTCCTTGGCGAGGAAGCGAGACGAAAGGACCTGGATGTCGTCCGCCGCGCTCGGCGTGGGGACGCTTCCTTCGATCAGGATGCCGCCATTCACGGAGAATGCATCGATCTCGAGCGCCGGATGAAGCTGCCGGATGGATTCCTTCAGGCGGGAGATGTCGTGGTTCACTCGCAGGCGGATGTCGGCCACCACGCGTTCCTGGCTGTCGATCGCATAGAGCGTCGTTTCGCCCGCCTTCTTGGCAAAGATGTAGACCAGGGTCGGTGAACGCACCGACACCTCGGCAACGGTGGGGTCGGCGACGAAGATGGCGGTGACGGGCCTGGGGAGCCGGATCAACTGGCCGCGGCTGACCTCGAGCGCAACCTTGTCGTTTCCGCTGGCGGCGATATCGGGCGCGATCTGCGCCGCGACTGGAAGGATCGGGGAGCCGACGCCGAGAAGCAGGGCGAAAGCGAGTGCACAGCGGTTCATTTTTCGCCTTCCTCGCCCCGATTAGGGGCGGAGGCTTCGGACCCGGCCTCCTCGTCGTCTGTGGGCTCATGCGCGGATGCCGGCTCGATCGCCGCCCCCCAGCCCTGTGCCGATTTGCTGAACGTGAACGTCTTCGACTTTCCGCCATGAATGACGGAGACGGTTTGCGGGGGGGCGCCACCGGGACCGGTCTTGGGCGGGTCCAGGAGCCGGCTGACTTCATTGTCGAAGGTGAATGTCTCGCCGCGTACCCCGGGCTTGCGTCGCTTGGGATCCGTCGCGCTGTCGGTGGTCTCGATCGCCCCGGCGACCAGCTGGTCGGCGGTCTCCAGGCTGCGCAGCGCGAGCGAGAGCTTCCCCAGTTCGGTGATGATCGGGATCATTTCCGCCTGCTTCGCGGTGACCTCCATCGTCGCGGTGCGCCCCAGGTCCGGCTTGCTGACCTGATCGTTGGTGCGCTGGTCGATGGCGAGTACGCGAACGTCGGCGAGCACCGTCTCGGATGCCTTGCGCTTCTTTCTTCCGGTGTCGCTGCGGTTGGGACTGTGGGTCAGGATCAGATCGACCCGGTCTCCGGGAAACACGAAGCCGGCGATGCCGGAGGTCGCGTCGATCGGCACGGTGACCGCGCGCATCCCCACTTCCAGCACGGCCGCGAGAAAGCCTCGCTCGCCCGGAAAGACGACGCGCGTGTCGCTGATCGGCTCGCCAGCCGCGATTCCGGCGCGAACGACGGAACCGACGAATTCCTCCAGCTTGCGCTTGTCGCGGACCACGTAGGTCGCCGCCACGCCCGATTCGGGCCAAGCCTGCCAATGCAGGTGGCCCGGCTGTAGCAGGGTCCCTTGCGGCAGATTCTGCTTGGCGACCAGGATCTGCAGGGCCGGCTTCACGGCGACGCGCGGTGACGCCTTCGGCGTCATGGCCATGCGTTGTGCGTCCAGCCAGCTCTTGGCGCCGAGGATCGTGCCGCCGGCCGCCAGCAGTGCGATGAGTCCGAAGAGGATGGCCCGGAAATTCATGAATCCACTCCGCTCAGGCGATCATGAGCAGGCGGCCGACCACGTAGGCGCTGCCGATCGCGATCGCGATGCCGTAGGGAATCGGGGTGGTGAGTGCCCGGGTGAGGCCCCCTTCGGAGGAGACGCCGAATCGGGCATGTACCAGGAAGATCGCCGCCAGGATGCCGCCCGAGGCCAGGACCAGCAGCAGGAACGGCGCAATCAGGGTCGGTCCGCACCACAATGCCACCGCCGCAAGGAGCTTTACGTCGCCACCGCCGATGAAGCCGCGGGCGAACAGGAACCAGCCGGCGAAAAACGTGAGGGCCGCCACCATGAGCGCGGCTACCCAATCGATGGGCACCGGGCTTGCCAGCACATGGGCAGGAAAAAATCCCACCGTGAGAAGCACCAGCCGGTTCGGAATCGTGAAGGCGCGCAGATCCCCGATCGCGGCCCAGGCGACCGTGAGGAAAAAGCAGACGACGACGAACTGGTGGATCGTGATGGCCGGCATGGGGCGGGCGACTTCCGCTATCGGATGGAACGCCGCATCATTGACCAGTCTCGCTTAAGGAACGGTGAATGCTGGTTCGTTGTTTACGAACTAACCGACTGTAATCGCGACAAATTTTTCCGAATCGGACAATTGTCGAGGCGGAACGGGCGCTTGGATCGGAAATGCGAAAGGCCGGCCCTTTGGGGGGCCGGCCTCTCTTCGTATCCTGGACGGAGGGGGGTACCGATGCCGGTTGCCCCCAACCGTCGGAAGATCAGGTGCTTGGCTCTTCTTCGGCCGGCGGGGTGGTGCCCGACGCGGCGTCGGCGGCGTCCTGCAGATTGGTGCTGACGACCGTGAAGATCGAATTCAGGCTGGTGCCCATGGTCTGCAGGGCAACGATGGCGGCGACGGAAACGAGGGCGGCGATCAGGCCGTATTCGATGGCGGTCGCGCCGGACTCGTCGTTGATGAGGTTCTTAAGGCTCTTGAGCATCGGGGTCTCCTGTGGCTTGGGCTCAGACTTGAAATTCGCTCGGCCCGTGGAGATTGCGCCCAACTCGTTTAACAATTTGTGAAACGAATCTCAGAAAGATGGTATACGAATAATGAATTTACAGACATCGATAGAATAGATTGAATTCTTTATTGTCTAAAATTCTATACGAATTGTCTGGTCAGTGCATCCCGAAGTCCCGCGCCGTCAGGATCGGCAGCAGCGTGAGGCCTTCCCGCTTCAGATTCGCCGCTGCGCCTTCCAGGCGGTCGACCACCGTGATGACGGTGTCGAGCTCGGCGCCGGCGGCGCGCACGGCATCAATCGCCTTCATCGCCGAACCTGCGGTGGTGGTGACATCTTCCAGGATGATCACTTTACGGCCGCCCAGGCTTTCACCCGGCAACAATCCTTCGATAAGCCGCCTCGTGCCGTGCTCCTTTACTTCCTTGCGCACGAAGAAGGCTCCGATGCGCCGGGTCTGGCGCTGATGACTACGCATGGCGCAGGCGAGCGCCACCGGGACAGCGCCCATCTCCAACCCGCCGACCAGTTCGGCTCCCGTCGGCAGCACCGCATCGAGCACGAGGTCACCGATCAGGGCGAGGCCTTCGGGATCGAACATCGTGCGCTTCATGTCGAAGTAATATGAAGTGGTGCCGCCGGAGGCGAGCTTCATCGACTGCCCGACGGTGAGCGAGCGACTGCGGATCACTTCGATCAGGCGGGCGCGGGCGGCGGCGTTCGACATCTTCGATTCCCGATGCTTCCTTTGGGCGGCGCGAAGGGGTCGCAGAGGGACGGGCATCCGTCAAGAGGGGAGACACATGACGAGGGGTGATGTTGCCGCAATCGGGGAGTGCATGGTGGAACTGAGCCCGCGCCCGGGCGGGCTCTATGGCCTCGGGTTTGGTGGTGACACGCTGAATACCTCGATCTACCTCGCGCGCCTCGGCGTGGCCGTCGACTATCTGACGGCCCTCGGTGACGACCCGTTCAGCCAGGACATGCTGTCCGCCTGGGCTGCCGAAGGGGTTGGAACCGGGGCGGTGCGGCGCAAGCCGGGCCGCCTGCCCGGCCTCTATCTGATACAGACCGATGGGGCCGGCGAGCGCCGGTTCCACTATTGGCGTGATCAGGCACCGGCGCGCGAACTCTTCGCCGACAGCGGTTCGCCCGACCTGTCCGGGTACCGCTGGATCTATCTGTCGGGCATCAGCCTGTCGCTCTATGGCGAGGCGGGGAGGAAGCGGCTTTACGGGGCGCTCGACGCGGCCCGCGCGGCCGGTGCCCGCGTCGCCTTCGACCTGAACTATCGGCCACGTGGCTGGCCGTCCGCCAGCGCGGCGGCGGAGGCGGTGGACGCGATGCTCTCCAGGTGCGACCTGGCCATGCCCAGTCTCGACGATGCAAGCGCTCTGTACGGGATCAGCGAGGCTGGCGATCTCCTGCGCCGGTTCCGCAGTCTCGGACCGGAGGAGGTTGTCCTGAAGCAGGGGCCGGCGGCGGCGATGCTCGCCTGGGGAGAGACGGTCGTGGAGGTGCCGGCCACTGCCGTTGCCGCCGTGGTGGACACGACGGCGGCGGGGGATTCCTTCAACGCCGGCTATCTGGCGGCGCGGCTCGCCGGGGCGTCTGCCATGGATGCAGCTTCCGCCGGCCACAGGCTGGCGGCTTCTGTGATCGGATTTCCCGGCGCGATCATTCCGCGGGCGGCGATGCCAGCCGCGCCGTAAGCATGCCGATCAGGTCGCCGACCTTGGCGAGGTGCGGCGCTTCGGCCACCAGGATGGCCGCGAAGGCGCGATGCTTCACGGCGCGGATGTCGACATCGGGCCGGCCCGCCGCATCGAACACGATGTCGATCAACCGCTCGGCTGCGTGCAGCCTTCCCCACAGGTAATCGTTCTCGCGATAGCGCCGATTGAAGAATCCGGCGAAATGCCCGAGCGCCGCACCCTTCAGCGCCGTCGGCACCCCCGCCTCGCGCAGGCTGGGCGCGTCGTCCGGGCTTATGCGGTCGATGCGAATCTCGTCGAACTCGCCCAGGTCCTGCCACTGGCTGACGGAGAAGGCCATCACGTCCCAGAAGGCAAAGCCGATATAGGCGACGAAGAGTTCATGTCGTGCCGCTGCGCCGAGATAGTTCAAGACCATGACGCCGAAGATCTCGTCGGTCTGGGCATTGGCGGCCTTGAGATCGATTTCCGTGCCGATGACGTCCAATGTCTCGTGCAGGCTCCCTGCGCCACGGAACCCGCGGGCATTCGCTTCCGTGAACATGAGGCGGATGCGTTCGATCGCGCCCTGGGACAGGAACTCGGAGGTCTCGAAGGCGCTCAGCCGGTCCAGGACGCCGTAGAGCGCGCGCTTCAGTTCATCCAGCATCTCGGTGGTCGTGTCCGGACTGGAAGCCAGCGTCCCGTACAACTGGTTCAGCGACCGAACGACGAAGCGCAGCCGGCGTATGCGGAAGCCGACGTCGTAGACGAGCAGGAACCTGACCCAGGCAGGCTTCTCCGCCGGTGGCGGCATCGGCTCCTCCAGGATGCCGGTTCGTGTCAGCCAGGCTTCCATTTCGCCTTCCAGCCAGCCGACGGCGGGCGAGGCGCGGCTGATGCCCGCGGCGCCCAGCATGAGGCGGCTCAGCGCATCGGCGACGGTCGCGATCTTCAGCCGTACGTAGCCTTGGTAGGCAAACCCCGCTTCTGCGGCGGCGCGACTGTTGGCGGCATCGCGCCAGCGGGCGATATCGGCGAAAGTCGGCTGGCGTTCGATGTCGCTGCCGATCACTTCCGTGACCAGATCGCCGATGCGGGGGCGGACCGTGTCCAGGATCGCGCGCAGCCGGCGGACGCGCCGGTTGAAGGCGTCGACGGCCTGGATCTCCTCGCGGATCGGCTCGTTTCGAGGGATATCGGACAGGGCTCCCCGCAGCGTTCGAAAGAATCCCGGCAGTTCCGGCTGCTGCGCGAGATCGGGCCGCCGGGGATGCGGATCGATATAGACGATGCGGCGGTCGACCTCGCGGAAGGCCGGCCGGCCGGCGATGGCGCGGATGGCCTGCCCGAAGGGCTTGTTGACCAGCACGCTGCCATCGACGAAGGCCGCACGGTTCGGGTCGGTGCCGGCTTCGCGGTGGCGGCGGAAGCAACGCTCGACGAAGTCGATGCGCCGAGGCCAGTCGATTCCACGCTCGCGGAGATAGCGGTCGATCTCCCGCAGGGTGGCCGGAGGAAAGGCGCCGGGGAAGGAAGAGGTGGCGCGCGCGGCGAAGGCAAGTCCGGCCAGGCCGTCATCGTCGAAATCGCTCGCAATCACGCCATCGGCCGAGCGGTGATAGGCGAAGCCCAGAACATGGCGATGCTCGCGCTCGTGCACTTCCGGCGGATCGTGCAGAGGGAGGCGTTCCAGATAGCCGTGAAAGTCCGTGACGGTGACCTGCAGGTCGAGTCGGTGGCCGGGCGGGAGCAGCGAAGCGCCGCTGCCCGCCACCTCGCCCATCGCCTCCAGGCCGCGATACATCGAATCGACCATGCGCCGACCGTCGAACGGCGGACGAAACCATCGCGATCGGACAAAGAGCGAGAGCTTGTCCCGCATCTCGGCATCGGGAACCAGTCGCGCCAGCGGCTTCTTCAAGGCAAACCAAAGAAGAGGGCGCAGGGCCATCTTGCTCCAGGCTCGGGCGCGGCGGTCCTCTGCCAGCAGATCCGTGACATCGGTGCGCTCGAGCCACAGCTTGCGCAAGGCATCCTGCGGCAGGTCGTGCGCCAGGGCCCTCGCCAGCATGACGCCGTTGATTCCGCCGGCCGAAGCACCGGCGATGACATCGACCACCACCCGCAGGTCGATGCCGCGTCCGATTTCCTTCAGCAGATCGAAATAGACGTCTTCGGTATCGCGTTCGCGGGTCTCGGCTCTGGTCAGGTCGGCATAGGAAGATTCCGCCCGCTCGGCGCGGTCGCGAACACCGTGCAGGACCTTGGACGCACGAACCAGCTTCAGGATTTCCTTGGTGACGCCGTGCATGTAGACGGCCAGCGACACGCCGCCGTAGCAGACCAGCGCAAGGCGGAGTTCCTTTTCCTTCATGTTTCCTGCCGCTTCGGGCTTGCCTAGTTCTCCCCGTGGCGCATGTTATCGGGAAATCACGACGAGGTGGGCGATGATCCGCCGGACCGTTCTGCTTGTTCTCTTCCTCCTCTCGGCGCCGGGGCATGCGATGACGGCATTCGACTTCAATTTCGATTCGATCGACGGCCAGCCACTGCCGATGGCCGGTTTCAAGGGCAAGGCGGTGCTGGTGGTCAACACCGCCTCCCAATGCGGGTTCACGCCGCAATACACCGGCCTGCAGGCCCTGTGGGCGAAGTATCGTGACAAGGGGTTGGTGGTGCTTGGCGTCCCGTCGAATGATTTCGGGGGTCAGGAGCCGGGCAAGGAAGACGACATCAAGAAATTCTGTGAAGTGAATTTCGATGTCGACTTCCCGTTGACGGCCAAACAGGTGGTGGTCGGCGGCAAGGCGCACCCCTTCTACAAATGGGTCGCCTCGGAACTGGGCGAGGGCGCCGCGCCTCGGTGGAATTTCCACAAGTACCTGATCGACCCGCAGGGAAACCTGGTCGGCGCCTATCCCTCGCAGGTGCGGCCGGACAGCCCGCAACTGGTCAGGGAAATCGAGGACGCACTGGCGAAGCGGTAAGACCTGGGCCGCACAGGTGCCCTGAGCGTCACAGGGCTTGAGCGTCACAGGGCCTTGAGCACCAGCCCTACGATGCCCCATCCCAGAAGCGACAGGCCGGTCCAGACCAATACGGCGCTCCAGACATCCATGGTCTTGCGGGTGGGGGCTGTCCTCTCCATCACGGACCTCCTCGAGTCCTGACGCGACGCGGCCCCCTCACCTCCAGGCTTGAGAAAAGAAGGGCGCTTTCTTCCGCCTTGGCTTCCGAAAGCGCCCTTTGGAGGCGAACCATGTTGCGCAACCTGTACTTAGCAAGGCACGGGCCAAACAGGCCGGCCTCAATGGAATCAACGTCGTATATGGTGAAGACGATAGGGCCTGACAAGGTTCTGTAAAGGCCGCTGACATTCTCTTGTCATAGTCCGCGCAACGCCCGCGCGCCCATCCACAGACGGGAGGCGGTGGTGATCCAGCAGAGTGTGCCGAAGATCAGGGCGGAGGTCGCGAAGTGCTCCGGCCAGATGCAGCAGATGCCAAAAAACACCATGGTTTCAGTGCCTTCGGTCAATCCGCCGAGGTAGTAGAGCGCCTTGCTTCCGCGTGCGGTGGTGAGCAGACCGCGCTTGGCCGCGAAGACGGCGAAGGCGAGGAAGCTGGAGGCGGTACCCATGAAGCCGGCCAGCAGATAGGCGGCGGGCAACGCGTGATCCGGATTCCCGAAAGCAAACCCCAATGGAATCAAGGCGTAGAAGACGAAGTCGAGAACGATGTCGAGAAAGCCGCCGAGGTCGCTCGGCCGGCTGGCCCGGGCGACCGCCCCATCCAGCCCGTCCATGAGCCGGTTGCCCAGAATGAGGCCCAGAGCGGCGAGATAGGCCTGTGAATACAAGGCGATAGGGGCGCCGAGCCCGATCGCGAAGCCGGCCAGCGTGACCCAGTCGGCCCGGACGCCCTGGCCTGCCAGGAAGCGCCCGGCGGCGGCCAGCGGCGGGTCGATCAGGCGCCGCGCCAGGGGGTCGAGCATCAGCCCCGGCGGGACAGGACGAGGCGCCCCAGGGCCTCGAGTTCAGCCTTCAATGAGCCGTCCTTCACCGTGACCAGGGTTTCGGCCAGGCGCTGTTCCGCCATCGGCGAGAGCGGCGGGGGCGGGGGCAGCACCGGCTTCGCCCTGAGCGGCATCGGACGCTGGGTGAGGGCGATGCGGTTCACCGCCTTGAAGCCGTAGAAGGTGTTCACCCGTTCGATCACCAGAGGTTCGAGGTGCTGGAGGTGGGTGGCGAAGGCGGAGACGACCCGGATGCGGAGCGTCGCCCCGGCATTGCGGCCCTCGGGATAAGTGATCCGTTCGGGCAGGCTGACGCGGGCGAGATCCTCGCCCACGATCTCGGGCCAGCGCAGGGCGATGCCGGCCTGCGCGAAACCGCGGCCCTTGAAGATCTTCCGCGTCGGGCCGGGGATCAGCGAACCCAGCGCGCGCAGCCCCGGCCGGCGATCGTTCTCGTTCTGCATGGCCCGATTATGGCCTAACCTCAGCCCTCATGCCTCCGCTCATCGCCCCGCGTCTGCTCGCCTGGTACGACCGCCACCGCCGCGACCTGCCCTGGCGCGCCCCGCCGGGCCGGCTGAACGATCCCTACTTCGTCTGGCTGTCCGAGATCATGCTGCAGCAGACGACGGTGGCGACCGTCGGCCCCTATTTCCGCGCCTTCCTGGACCGCTGGCCGACGGTGAAGCGGCTTGCCGCCGCGCCGCTCGACGACGTGCTGCATGCCTGGCAGGGGCTCGGCTACTACGCCCGCGCGCGCAACCTGCATGCCTGCGCCAAGGCGGTGGCAGAACGCCACGGCGGGCGCTTTCCGGAGACGGAGGCGGCGCTGCTGGCGCTGCCCGGCATCGGCACCTATACGGCGGCGGCCGTCGCCGCCATCGCCTTCGACCGGGTGGCGACGGTGGTCGACGGCAATGTCGAGCGCGTGGTGGCCCGCCTCTTCGCGCTGGAAACGCCGATGCCGGAGGTGAAGCCGGAGATCAGGCGCCTCGCCGCCATGCTCACCCCCGAAAGCCGGCCGGGCGATTTCGCGCAAGCCATGATGGACCTGGGCGCCACGGTCTGCACGCCGAAGAGCCCGAAATGCATCCTCTGCCCGATCCGCGAGGACTGCCGCGCGGCGGCCGCCGGCATCGCCGGGGACCTGCCGCGCCGCGCGGCGAAGAAGGCCCGCCCGCAACGATACGGCATCGCCTTCTGGCTGCTGCGCGACGACGGCGCGGTGCTCCTCAGGAAGCGACCGGAGAAGGGGCTTCTGGGGGGCATGACCGAAGTACCATCCACGCCCTGGCGGACCGAGCCCTGGTCCCTGAGGGAGGCGTTGCCGGAAGCACCCGAGCCCGCCTCCTGGCGCTTGCTTCCCGGTCGGGTGGAACACGTCTTCACCCATTTCTCGCTCGAGATCGGCGTCGCCGTGGCGCGGGTGGGGAAGGCTGCGGCGGGCGACTGGTGCCCAACGATGGCGCTGCATACCAAGGCGCTGCCGACGATCATGAAGAAGATCTGCCGCCATGCCCTCGACGGCATGGGGCCGCAACAATGAAGGGAGAGGAAACATGCGCGACATGGAAGGACGGACCGTCTTCATCACCGGTGCCAGCCGGGGCATCGGCGCGGCGATGGCGCTGCGCTGCGCCGAAGCCGGCGCCAATGTGGTGATCGCGGCAAAGACCGCCGACCCGCATCCGAAACTGCCGGGCACCATCCACTCGGTCGCGGAAGAGTGCGAGACGGCCGGAGGCAAGGCGCTCGCCGTGCAGATGGACCTGCGCAATGTCGAGGAGATCGAGGCGGCGGTGGAAAAGGCGGCCGAGCGATTCGGTGGCATCGACGTGCTGGTCAACAACGCCTCGGCCCAGACCTTCACCAAGACACCGGATACCACGCCGAAGCTGTTCGACCTGATGTTCGACATCAATATCCGCGGCACCTTCTTCGCTTCCCAGGCCTGTATCCCGCACTTACGGAAATCGGCCAATCCGCAGATCCTGGTGGTCGCCTCGGCGATCAGCCCGGACCCGCGCTGGTATGCCGAGCGGCTGCCGCGCACCATGTCGAAATACGGCATGTCGATGTGCGTGATCGGCCTGGCCGAGGAGTTCAAGGAGGAGGGGATTTCGGTGAACGGCATCTGGCCGCGGCACGCCATCGCCACGGCGGCGATCCAGGTCACCCGGCCGGAGATGTACGAGACCTGCCGGCGGCCGACGATCATGGCCGACGCGGCACATTGGATCGTCACCCGGCCGAAAGGCGCGGTGAGCGGCCGCTTCTTCTTCGACGACGAGGCGCTGAGCGAAGCGGGGAAAAGCCAAGCCGAGATCGACGCCTATTGGATCACCCCCGGAAAGCAGTCACCGCTGTCGAGCTTCATCGACTTCGACAAGCGGCCGTTCCGGTAGGGATGGCCCATCGCCCGCCCACTTGATATCATCTTGATATCAAGTGGGTTCCAGGAGCATCGCGATGGGGCAAATTGTGATCCGCAAGCTGGACGATGAGATACTAGAAATTCATCGCCGCCGTGCGAGAGAGAAAAAGCGCTCGCTGGAGCAGGAGATTCGCGAGCTGATCACCGTATCTGCAAGGCCGTCACGCGATGACATTGTCAAGCAGGTGCAGGACATCGCCGCGATGACACCCGCACTGCCGAAGGGAAAGACCCGGCCGAAAGCGGAGGACCTCATTCGAGCGGATCGCGACAGCCGATGACTGTTCCGGACGCCAGCGTCGCGGTGAAATGGTTCATCCTCGAAGCTGACAGCCACAAAGCCCAGGACCTGTTGCGGCGGCTGGAGCCCCTCGTCGCGCCTGATCTGATACTGGCGGAAGCGGCGAATGCGGCCTGGGCGCAGTTGCGACGAAACCTTATCGGTCGGGCTCAGTTCGACGCTCTTGTGAAAGCGCTCCCAAGAACGCTGCACGAGGTCGTTCCCACGGCCGATGTGCTGTTGGCTGCTTCCGTCATTGCTGCCGCGATCGACCATCCGATCTACGACTGCATCTACATCGCCTTGGCCGAAGCTCGGAACGACATCCTGGTTACCGCCGATACCAAGCTGATTCGCAAGGTGGCCGGCACGCCCTGGCGGAAGCGCGTGGCCGACCTCGCGAAGTTCTGATCAGAAGCCGATATGCGCGCCGCCGTCGATGGAGAGGTGCTGGCCGGTGACGTAGGAGGCGGCATTCGACAAGAGGAAGCAGACGGCCGGGGCCACTTCCTCGGGCGTGCTGAAGCGGCCGAAGGGGATGGTCGCCATGTAGCGGTCGCGGAACTTCGGCCCGCGGATGGTCTCGGTCATCGGCGTCTCGACGAGGCCGAAGCAGACCGAGTTCACGTTGATGCCTTGGGCGCCCCATTCGCGCGCGGCGCTCATGGTCATGCCGAGCACGCCCGCCTTGGCGGCACCGTAGTTGATCTGGCCGACCGTGCCGCGGCGCCCGGCGATGGAGGAGACATTGACGATGCGCGCGGCCGACTTGTCGCCCGCTTCGATCCGCTGGAGCATGTGCCGGCCGACCGCCTGAAGGCAGAGGAACACGCCGGTCAGGTTGACGTCGATCACCTGCTGCCAGGTTTCCACCGGCATCTTGTTGATCATCGCCGCCCGCACGATGCCGGCGTTGTTGATGAGCCCGTGCACGGCGCCGCGCGCCCGTACAGCCTGGTCGACCATGTCCTGGACGAATTTCGGATCGGCGACGCTGCCGACGATGCTGGTGACATTGCCCTGGCCGACGGCGGCGGAGAGCGCGTCGAGCCCCTCCTTCTTCAGGTCGACCGCGATCACATGGGCGCCGAGTTCGATCGCCTGCTTCGCCACGGCTTGGCCCACGCCCTGGGCGGCGCCGGTGACGATGACGTTCTGCCCTTCGAGGGACATCGGGTTCTTCATGGTTTCCTCCGCCTATGATGTCCCCGAGGTTTTGCCAATCGGCAGAAGTCTCGGCAATCCCAATCTGGCAGCGCGCCTTCCCACTTCTCTGGAGGGGCTGCCGGGTCAAAAGGCAGGAAGCTCTCCATGTTCGCCGTGATCTTCGAGGTGCAGCCGAAGACAGAGTTGTGGGACGCCTATCTCGGCATCGCCCAGGGGCTCAGGCCGGAGCTTCAGAAGATCGACGGCTTCGTCGACAACATCCGCTATCGCAGCCTGACGCGCGAAGGCTGGCTGCTGTCGCTGTCGGGCTGGCGCGACGAGAAGGCGCTGGTCCGCTGGCGCACGCAGGCCCTGCATCACGACGCCCAGGAGAGAGGGCGGAACGAAGTCTTCCGCGATTACCACCTGCGCATCGGCGAGATCATCGGCGACACGCGGCTACCTGCCGGACATCGCCTGGCCGAGCAGCGGCTGGACGAGACCGCGGTGGGTGCCGGCACCACGGTGACGCTGGCCGATGCGGCGGGACCGGCCGAACTGCTGGCTGACGCGACGCCGGAAGCGGTTGCGCGCGCTCTCGGCTTCGTGCCGGAAGCGGCCGGCCTCGTCGATTGGGATGTCTTCGATGCGGTGCTGACACCGGGCGATGTCATCCTGGCGATGACCTGGCGGAACCGGGCGGCGGCGGAGGCATTCGAGCGCTTACCGCCGCCGGCGGAGACGAGGCGGCGCCGCATCCGCATCGTCCGCGATTACGGCATGTTCGACCGGCGCGAGGCGCCGCAGTATTACCCGGAAGCCAAGCGCACCTGACGCCTCAGTGCAGTTCGGCCCTGAGCTTCTGTCTCAGCACGTCGATCGGCACGAGCTTACCCTCGACTTCCAGATGCCAGAAGGCCCATCCGTTGCAGGCGGGCGCGCCCATCACCCGTGCGCCGACCTGGTGGATCGAGCCGGTGGTGTCGGCGCCGACGAGGCTGCCGTCGGCGCGGACCTTGGCGGCATGCCGGCGGCTCGGGTCGTAGAGCAACTGCCCGGGCGTGAGCAGGCCGCGTTCGACCACCCAGCCGAAGGGGATGCGCGGCTCCGAGCGCTTGCTCCTCGTCACTTCCAGGTCGTCGGGGGCGAGCGGTGTCACGCGCGCGATGCGCGCCTCGGCCAGGGCCACGTATTTTTCCTCTCGTTCGATACCGATGAAACGGCGGCCGAGCCGGCGCGCCACCGCGCCCGTGGTCCCGGTGCCGAAGAAGGGGTCGAGCACGACGTCGCCCGGCTTGGTGGATGAAATGAGCACGCGATGCAGGAGCGCTTCCGGCTTCTGCGTGGCATGCGCCTTATGACCGTCTTCCTTCAGGCGTTCGGCCCCGGTGCAGAGCGGGATCACCCAGTCGGAACGCATCTGCACGTCGTCGTTGAGCGCCTTCATGGCCTCGTAGTTGAAGGTGTAGCGCTTCTGCTTCGCCGTCTTCGAGCACCACAGCATCGTCTCATGCGCGTTGGTGAAGCGCTTGCCGCGGAAGTTCGGCATCGGGTTCGACTTCCGCCAGACGATGTCGTTCAGCACCCAGAAGCCGAGGTCCTGCAGCACGGCGCCGACGCGGTAGATGTTGTGATAGCTGCCGATCACCCAGAGCGTGCCGTCGTCCTTCAGCGCGCGGCGCGCGGCGGTGAGCCATGCGCGGGTGAAGCGGTCGTATTCCTCGAAGCTCGCGAACTGGTCCCAGTGATCGTCGACCGCGTCGACGACGCTCTCGTCGGGGCGCCGCAGCTCGCCGCCCAGCTGCAGGTTGTAGGGCGGGTCGGCGAAGACCATGTCGACCGACTTCGCCGGCAGCGCCGACATCAGCTCGACGCAGTCGCCCCTCAGTATCCTGTCCTTTGCCACCCTGGCCCCCTCGCCTGTCGCCGGCACTGTGAGTCGGGCCCGAGTAGTCGTCAAATAGATTTTGAGATTCAAAGGGTTAAGGGACTCTGCCGCGAGTCGCGCGACGCAACATCCGGCGCCTTCGGACTGGACAGCCACCAGATATTGTCCATGCTGCGGCATCTGGACTCAGGGCCAGATCTTGGGGAGGACACCGATGATCCATGTGCTCGCGACGATCACCGTCGAAGCCGGCAAGCGCGACGAACTCTTGGCCAATTTTCGCAAGGTGATGCCGAAGGTGCATGCCGAGAAAGGCTGCGTCGAATACGGACCCACCATCGACGCCGATCCGGGCCTGCCCGGCCAGGCCAATGTCGGCCCCGACAGCGTCGTCATCATCGAGCGCTGGGAGAGCATCGAGGACCTGAAGGCGCATGCGCGTGCGCCGCACATGGCGGAATACGCCGCCTCGGTGAAGCACCTGGTGAAAGAGCGGAAGATCCAGGTCCTGACCACCGCCTGATCCCCGTCATCGCCCGGGCAACCAAAACCGCACGCCCGCATTATCGATCCGCGCCCTGCCGGCGCGGATCTCTTCACGGGCGATGCGGTGTCCTCTGCCGGGCGATATCTCGATCTCTACAGGGCCGAAGCGGCCGAACTGGAGGCGATGGCGGGCAGCCTCGCGGCGCCTTCCGACCAGCGCTTCGACCTGCTGCGCCTGCTGGATCGCACGCTGGACCGCGGTCGCTGGGACGCCCAGACCCCGCGCCAGATCGAGATGCGGCTGGAACTGGCCGGCCGGCATCTGCGCCGGCGTTGCCTGCAGGCGGCGCATGCCGCCGCCGACCGGTGCTGGAAATCGCCGCCGCAGGCCCAGGCGCTGCGCACGGCCGCCGGACAGGCGGCCGACCACGGCTATGAGCGCGAGTTGCAGCCCCTGCTGCTGGAGCAGCGACTGACCCGCGCCGCGCCGCCGCCGCCCGGCTGGTCGGCCGACCACATACTGTTTTCCAGCGGACAGGCGGCGCTCACCGCCATCCTGCTGTCGAGCATGGCCTCGCCGCGCGGAGGGCGCCTGAGCGTCGCCCATGCCGGGGGATATTTCGAGACACGGGACCTGTTCGGACTGCTGGGCGGCATGGGTGTGGAATACCGCCGCCACGACGCCCTGGCCGAGGTGACGGGTCGTGCCGACCTCATGCTTCTGGAACCGGTCTTCTGTGCCGATGGCCTGCATCGGCTGGATCTCTCCGCGCTGCCGGCGCTGCTGCGGGCGGACCCTCCTGCGCTGCTGGCCTTCGATGCCACCCTTGCCGGCGCCACCTTCCCCTATCGCGACATCCTGGAGCGCATCGGCGCCGACACGCAGGTGACGGTCGCCTGCATGCGCTCCGGACTGAAGCTGGATCAGGCCGGACTGGAACTCGCCAATGTGGGCATCGTCTCGATCTACCGCCGCGAGCGGGGCATGGCGCTGGGCGGCGCGCTTCGCCGCATTCGCGGACTGACGGGCGGCGGCCTGACGCTCGACGAGATGGCGGCGCTGGAAGCGCCCTGGTTCCTGGATCCCGACCATGCCGCCCGCTACGCGCAGGCGGTCTTCGCCAACAACGCCGCGCTGGCGCAGGCCATGCCTGCGCGGTCCGAAGTGTGCACCGTCGCCGGGGGGGCGCCGGCGGCACCCTTCTGCGTGCTGCATCTGCCCGAGGTCGACCCGCAGGTATGCCGAGACCTGGAAGCGCAGATCGAAGCGGCGGCGAAGGCACGCCATCTCCTGTTCGATCGCGGCGGCAGTTTCGGCTTTCGCGGCCATCGCTTCGAAGCCGTGGTGCCGGAACCCTCGCAGGGAAGGCCGTTCCTGCGCATTGCCATGGGCGCGCGGGCCGGCTGGTCGCGCGACGGCATCATCACCCTGATGCGCGAGATCGCTTCCGGCGGAGAATGGAAGCGCAAGATGCGGGAAGCGAGGCCGGCGGCGGCCGGGTGAGACTGCGCCCTCACCAACAGAGGGTCGCCTCATGCGTGTCCAAGGCCTCAACACGCTCTTCGCATCCGCCTGCGGCGCCCATGCAGCCGACCAGCTGGCGCTGGCCGCCCTGCCGCTGACCGCAGCGCTGATGCTGGGGGCCGGGGCAGGTACGGTCGGCGTGCTGGTCGCGGCGCAGGCCGCCGCCTGGCTGGTGGTGTCGTTGCCGGCGGGTCTCCTGATCGATCGGGTGTCGCGCCGCCGCGCGCTTATCGGCTGCCAGGTGCTCGCCGCCGTCGCGCTCGCCCTCGCGGCGCTCGCCGCTTCCGCCGGCTTCGTGCCGCTGCTCGGTTTCAGCGCCTTCGTCGCCGCCGCCGGCATTGTCGTCTTCGTGCTGACCGCGACCTCGCTGATGCCGGCCCTGGTCGAACCGGGGCAGCTCCCCGCCGCCAATGCCAGGATCGAACTGGCGCGGGCAGTGGTGACGCTGCTGGCGCCGATGCTGGTCGGCTGGCTCGCCGCCCGGGGCAATCCGGCCTGGGGCTATGCGCTGGCATCGGCCGCCGCCGCCTTCGCCGCCGGGGCGGCGATGCGCCTCGACGTGCCCGCCGCGCCGACG
>JALHMN010000064.1 GCA_022844005.1 bacterium
CCCGGCTTCGATCGGCGTGAATATGCCGCCGTAGATGCCACCCAGGACGACCATGACCAGGAGCACGATCGGACTGGACCGTGCGAATAGGGTTCGGGTTGGCATGAGACTGGGGGCCGCGACCGCATCGGCGCCGGAGCGGAAGATCGAGGATGGGCGCAGGTGCGCCATCAGCCCGATCATGATGCAGTAGATCAGGGCCAGCAGGAGACCCGGGACGATGCCACCGGTGAAGAGGTCACCAATCGAGGTTTCGGCGACGATGCCGAACAGGATCAGCAGGAGACTGGGCGGTATCAGCATGCCGAGCACCGAGGAGCCGGCGACCACGCCCACGGCAAAGCGGTTCGTGTAGCCGAGCCGGACCAGTTCGGGCACGGCGACGCGGGTGAATACCGAGGCCGATGCGATGCTGGTGCCATTGACGGCGGCGAAGACCGCGTTGGCGGCCACCGTTGCCATGCCGAGCCCGCCCTTGAAGAACCTGAACAGCTGGCCAGCCACATCGAATGTGTCGCGGCCGATGCCGGAAATTCCGACGAACATCCCCATGACGACGAAAAGCGGAATGGTGCCGAAGGAATAGACGGCGATCGAGTCTGTCGCGGCATGGGCCAGCATGTTGCCCGCGATCTCGACATCGCCGCGGATCAGTGTGATGCCGATGAACGACACCAGAAGCAGCGCCGTCGAAACATGCATGCCGCCTTGGATCGCCACTACGATCGCGACGATGGAAAGCAGGCCGACCATGACCTCGCTCACGATGCGGCTCCCGGCAGAGGCGGGGGCGGCATCCTGCCGAGAACCACGGTGATGTCGCGTATCACGTGGCGGGCGAATTGCAGCGCAGTGAGGGCGGAGCAGATCGTCACGATGAGATAGATCGGCCACTTGGGCGCGGTGAATACGCCGGCGGCGCCGACATAATCACCCTCCTGCCAGGCCTCGACGAAGCTCGGGGCGACGAACCAGACGATAAGTCCGCAAAGACAGGCACCAATCGCGTGGTGCAGCGCCTGCAAGGCATAGCCCCAGCGCGGCCGGCGTTCGATCAGCGGCAGGATGAGCACATCGGAACGGATGAAGCGCTCCAGCCGCAGCGTATGAGCCAGTTGAAGATAGACGATGGCGACGATCGAGAGCGCAACCAGTTCCGGAACGCCCGGGATTGGCGAATTGAAGAAATACCGGCCGGCGACGTCCGCATTGACCAGAAGCATGACGACGAGGATCCCGACGGTGCCGAGCCGCGCCAGGTTCTGCGTCAGATGATGGAACGGGGTGGGCGGAGGGCCGGCTTGCGCCGGCCCTCCGGTGGATCCCTCCGCCATGTGTCTAGTCCTTGTCCCAGGCACGGGCGTGCGGAATGCCCGCTTCCCTGCACAGCTCCATGTAGGTGCTGAGCGTCTTGCTTCCGGGGAGGCCCTTCTTATCCGCGGCCGCTGCCCATTCCTTGGCGATATTGGGCAGCATGGCCGCGAGCTTCACCCGTTCTTCCTTCGCGAAAGGCACCGTCTTCGCACCCTTTTCGACGGCGTTCTTGATGCTGGTTTCGCCGGCGTTGCGGTAGTACTCCGCGACCTTCGCTTCATACATCGGTGCCGCGGCGAGGAACGCGTCGCGCACCTCGGCGGGAAACGCCTTCCAGCGCCTCTCGTTGACGGTGAGACCGGAGGCATACATGGAGCCGAAACCCACCTGGATGACGTAAGGCGCCACCTCATGGAACTTGTAGGCCGACACCGCCGTATCGAAGGTGATGATGCCTTCGTACACGCCTGTCTGCATGGAGTTGTAGAACGTGGTTAGATCGCCGGCGACGGCGACGACGCCGGTGTTGCGAACCCAATTCCCGGCCTGGCCGGCGGTGCCTAGCTTCATGCCCTTCAGGTCGTCGACCTTCGAGATCGGTTTCTTGGATACGATCTGGTAGGCGTCCGTCGGCAGGGCCGCCAGCAATACCTGCTTGTGCTTCAGGATCTGCTGATCCATTTCCGGGATCTTCGCGCGCAGCTTCTTGATCACCGCCGTCAGCTTGACGGAGTCCTCCGGACCGAAGGGGGTAACGTAGGTGATCTGTTCCAGTGGAAGCTTGTCGCCGTTGAAGAGGAACGGGACATGGCCCACATCCGCGGCGCCGTCCTCGATCGCCTTTAGCATGCCGGGCGGCTTTGCGATGGCGCCGGCGTAGGACTGCGTCCAGGTGATCTTGTATTTTCCCGAGGCAGCGAGGCGCTTGTCGATCTCCGGTATCAGCAGGTCGCGGATCTCGGCCACCGCGCCGGATATCGCCGGATGGCCGGAGGCCGTCGTGAGCTTGATCTCCTGCTGCGCCATGGCGGGCGCGGCGAGAGCCGTAGTGGCAAGCAGTGCCGCAGTCAGATGATATCTCATCGAGAACCTCCCTTTTTTTGCCCCAATGCGGGCCGTGAAACCTCTCTCCCGGCGCTCTCGCCACGCAGGCCAGCCGCCACGAATCCGATCAGGTGTGTGAGCAGCTGCTCGCTGCTGCGCGCATCGGCGGTGCCGCCGGACAGCCGCTTCAGCCGGTCGTGCCGTCCGGACTTTCCGACGGAGTAGACGATGCTTCCGATCGCCAGGTGATAGCGCCACCAGATCTCCGCCCGCGATACGCCGGGAAGGGCGAGCGCGAATGCACCCACGAAGCGTTCCGCCACTTCGTCGAAGAGGGTGGCGAGCATGCTGTGCGAGGCCGAGGCAGCGCCGGGCAGGCCCAGGAGCAGGATGAGTTCAGGCAGCAGGCTCGGCCGTGAATTTCTGCCCGATCCTTCGACATAGGGGGCGACCAGCGCCTCGACCAGATCCTCGAGCACCGGGGGCGCGACGCCGCTGGCGGCAAGACAGCGCTCGAGCCGCGCCAGCCGATCGCGGTTGGCGCGATCCGCGAGCAGACGCAACGTTTCGCGCTCCAGCGCTTCCTTGGAGCCGAAGTGATAGTTCACCGCGGCGATGTTCACGGCGGCGGCAGCCGCGATTGCGCGCACCGTCGTACGTTCCAGGCCATCGCGATTGAACAGCCTCTCCGCCGCCGCGAGTATCCGCTGGCGCGTCGAGGCCACCTCCCCTTTTTCCATCCGCATTTCAAACGGTTGTTTGAACCGAGCGTCGCCGATGTACGCGCCGCCGTCAAGTCGCTTTCCGCCGATGGCGCTAGTGAGGAAGGTGGTAGAGCCGTTCCACGTTGCCGCGCAGGATCGCCTCGCGAGCCGGCTGGGAGAGCTGGATCGCCTGTTCCTGCAGCATCGCCTGGCTCCAGGGCCAGGTGGAATCCGAATGCGGAAAGTCGTTCGCCCACATCAGGCGCTCGGTGTTCACCATGTCGGCCACCTTGAAAGCGACCCAGTCGTCCTGGAAGGTGAGCCAGATGTGGTCGCGGAAATATTCGGACGGCATGCGCTTCAGCTCTCGCCCCTGCATCCAGTGCCGGTGCCGCTTGTAGGCATGGTCCATGCGATACATGAAATGCGGTGCCCAGCCGGCATCGGCTTCCACGCAGACCACCTTCAGGTCCGGATGGCGGTCGAAGACGCCGCCGAAGACGAAGGTGCCGAGGATGTCCTGGTTGCCGCGGATGATCGATTGGAAGCCGTTGATGCGCGGGCCGCGGGTCTTGCCGATGCCATGCTCGCGGCTGGTCAGGATGTGGAAGGAGACGGGGAGGTCAAGCTCCACCGCCGTGCTCCACAACGGATCGTACATCGGGTGATCGAAGTCGTGCTCGGGCGGGTCGCCCTGCATCATCACGCCGACGAAGCCCGCCTTCTTGATCGCATGCAGGTCGGCGATGGCGGAGGCCACGTCGACCAGCGCCGTCTGACCGATGCCGAACAGGCGATCAGGCGCGCCGCCGACGAAACCTTCGAGCCAGCGGTTATAGGCATCGAAGCAGGCCTTGCGGTAGGCGCTGTCGGGATGATTGCAGAGCAGCATGCCCACCGTCGGATAGACGATCTCGCCCGCCACGCCGTCGGTCTCCTGGTCAGCGACGCGGGCTTTCGAATCCCAGCCGCCCTTGTGCAGTTCCTCGAAGCGGACACCGCCGAGGGTGAGCTGGTCGGCCGGCTTGCCGGCGGCGGCGACGAGGCCCATCGGGATGGGCTGCTTCATGCCGTCGATGACGAAGGTGTCGCCGCGCTTCTCGTCCCAGACCAGCTTGGGCGCGATGTCGCGGAACTTCGGATCGATGTAGGCGGAGTAGCAGTCCGGCGGTTCGGTGACGTGGCTGTCCGCCGAGATGGGCCGCCGGCCACCGGACAGGAGTTCGATCGGGGTGATGGAGATGGGCTCTACCGTCATCGTCGTTCCCTCCCTCAAGGGATGGAGCGACGATGAGGCGTCGCCCCGGTCATGCCGCTGCGAGCGGCTTTTGTCCCATCACCTTGCGGTTTCGGTTGATGTCACGCAAGTACTCGATGCCTTCGGCGGCGATGGCGTCGCCCACCATCTCGTCGCTCTCCGAGGCAAGACCCTTCATGTCGATCCAGGCGGCATAGATGTGGCTGGTGCGCGAGGTGATGATGCCGCACTTCAGAAGCGTCTTCACCAGAACGCGGAAGACGTTGTTGCCCTCCTTCAGGTCGTTCCGGCGCTTGTCGTCGGAGTAGACCTCGCGGATGGCGTCACGCACCCACTCCCAGTCGAGATCGAACTGGGCGTAAATGTGCCGGCGCTGGCGCACGTTGGTGAGATTGAAGAGCAGCGTCTCGAAGGAATGCGCGGCCCAGTCCTCGACCCGGTTGTGTTCCTCTTCGGTCAGCTTCGGCATGGTTCGGTCGGCCCAGATCTTGCCGAACTTGTGGTGGAAGGCCTCGTCGGTCATGACCAGCTGAGTGAGGCGCTTCAGGAGCGGGTCGCGGGTATGCGCATGGATGTTGGCGAAGGCGCCCATGGCGAGCCCCTCCAGCAGCATCTGCATGCCGACCAGCTTCTTGTAGACGATGGGCGAAAGCACGATCTCGTTCAGGAAGCGCCCAAGTTCCTCTCCGACCGGCGTCGGCTTGCCCCAGCGCACCTTCACGTATTTGCCGTAGGCGGCGACGTGACGGGCCTCCTCGCGGGCCTGGTTGGAGGCGTATTCCTGGGCCCCGGGATCGAGCAGGATGTCGCAGAGCGAAGCGGACAGGGAAAGCGCGCCCTGCTCGCCATGCAGGATGTTGGACATGTTCCAGCGCATCAGCTCGTTGGCGAGGCGGGGATGCAGGCGCTTGTCGAGCTTGGTCGCGACCGCCGACTTGAACTCCATGAACCGCTCCGGCGGCATGAGGAATTCCTTGTCGAGGTCCCAGGGCTGGCTGTAGTCGAGATAGGCGGGGTTGTTCGGATCCCAGAAATGATCGTGGGTCTGGGAGATGATCTCATCGAATGCATCCGACCGCGTCTCGTAGCGGTCGACCTCGATCATCGCCGGAAAATCGTCGGGGGCCACGACCCGATAGGCCGCATCATGGGTGATGTGGTCGGTATCGGTTTTCGACGCCTGATTCTGGGACATCATTGTGCCTCCGCGTTATCCGCCCTGCTTTACGTTTACGTAAAGGTAAGTGTGTCCCGCATGGCTGTCAATCGGGCAATCGGCGTCGACTGTCCCGGAACCGTCATGTTGAATGCCGGGCCTTCGTCGCCCGGGCCCGGGCCGATCCTCATGCCGCGGTGGCGTTGCCTTGACCCTCGATCCCCTGGTCGTCGCCATCGTACTGGCCTCGGCGCTGATCCATGCGACCTGGAACGCGCTGATCAAGTCCGACACGCAGGACCGGCTCTCCTCCTTTGCCATCCTGATGACGGCAGGCGGGGTATTCGCAGGCCTGTTCGTTCCCTTCGTGCCGGTGCCCGACGCCGCAGCCTGGCCGTACCTGATCCTCTCCGTCCTGATCCACAACGCCTATTACTTCGTGCTTCTCCGGGCCTATGCGCTGGGCGACCTGTCGCTCGTCTATCCGATTGCCCGAGGCCTCGCTCCGGTGCTGGTCGGCATCGTTTCCGGCCGCCTGGTGGGGGAGGTGCTGAGCCTGCGCGAGGCACTCGGCCTCGGCCTCGTGTCGATCGGCATCCTGGGCCTTACCTTTGCCGGCGGTTTACCGGTGGTGCGCGACCGCTGGGCTATCGTCTTCGCGCTCCTGACCGCGGTCTCGATCGCCGCCTACACGGTCGCCGACGGGCTGGGCGTGCGGGCCAGTTCCGATCCGTTGAGCTACATCGTCTGGCTCTCCTTCCTGGAGATGCCCTGGGTGCTGATCGTGGCCCTGTCGCGGCGCGGGCGGTCATTCTTCCAGCATGCGCGGCGGGAGATCTGGAAGTCCGGAGCCGGCGGGATCATTGCCGCCACCGGCTACGGCTTGGCCATCTGGGCACTGGCGCATGGCGGCATGGCGCATGTGGCGGCGATCCGAGAGACCTCGGTTCTGTTCGCCGCACTCTTCGGCGCCTACCTGCTGAAGGAGGGCTTCGGACCGAGACGGATCATGGCCGCGCTCACCGTCGTTGCGGGGCTCCTCTTAATGAACCTCAAATTCTGAGCCTCACTTCGCCGGGCGGCCGACGGTGAAGTCGATACCGCGGGCGAAGATCAGTGGCCATTGCTGGCGCTTGGCATATTTCTGGCTGAAGGTGGGAACCTGGTCCTCCGCGAAGGCGACCAGTTCACCCACGGTGACATTGCCGTCTCGGGGCTCGATATCGGCGGCACCCGTCAGTGCCTGGAGCACCGTGTAGGTGAAAATGCCATGGCCGATGGTGGCCGATTCGCTTGCCAGTTGATCCTTGTCGGTCGCGGCGACGACGAACATCCCGACGGCCGAGCCCAGGCGGCGGATCGAACGGCGGTCGAGATAATCCTCGATGCCGCCGACCAGGGAACCCGACTTGCAGGTGTCGAGCAGCAGCAGCACCCGGCGCGCGTCGAGCTTCGACAGCGCATCGCGAAAGAAGCCGGAGGAGACGCCACGCGTCTTCAGGTTCTCCTTGCGATAGGGCAGGGGAAAGTCGACGGGAATGAAGTACCACTGCTCGCCATCGCTGTCGCCATGGCCGGCAAGGTAGATCACCACCACGTCGTCGGGCTCGGTGTCCTTGATCGCATCGAACAGCGTCGCGATTCCCGCAGGGGTGCCGGCGGCATCGAACAGCTGATGCACGCGGATCTCCCGGAACAGGCTGTCGGGCAGCGCCTTCAGCGATTTCATGATGCCGTAGGCATCGGGGACCGCGTAGGTGAGCCGCAGGCGCGGCGCATCGTATTCGTTGATGCCGATGATGACGGCATGCAGCACCGGCCGGCGAGCCTCGATTTCGGCCACGAGGGTCACCTCGCTCGCCATTCCAACCAGATCTTCTTCGCTGGTCGCGACTGCCAGGAAGCGGTTCTGTCCGGCCACGATCGGAACGCGATAGGTCACGTCGAGCACGGCCCGGCGATCCTTCTCCCCACGCTTCTCCGACCCCTTGCGCAAGGGGTCGACGATCTTGCCGTTGTGAAACAGGTCGATGCCCTTGATGCCGCCGCCCTGGTCGGTGGCGGTGACGCTGACCTCGACCTCGCGGCGGCCGCCGATGCGCCCGGAGGGCGTCCCCAGCCTGATCTGCGGCGGCGGCAGGATGCCGTCGCGCATGGTCTTCGCCGGCTGAGTGATCAGGGGATTCAGGCCGAGGCGCTTCTTCTCGAGGAGGCCGGGTTCGTAGAAGCGCTCGCTGAAATTCTCGATCGGCAGGACATGTGTGTCGTTCACCCATTTGACGTTTCTGAGCGCGCTGTCGGCACCATCGAAGCGACCCTCCTCGTCGACCACCGCCCAGCCGCGCTGGGTGGAGATCAGGGTCGCCACGGCAACGGCGGATTGCGCGTTCCATACCTTGGTCAGACCGTCTTCCGAGGCCGAGATCACGCGCTTGGGATCGATGTCGAACCGTACGGCACGGATCGGCTGGTCGTGACCGATCCAGGCCTTTGCGTTCCCGCCGCCCTGCGGCCAGAGCAGCAGTTGTCGCGCGGCGTCGCCGGCCAGAAGCGCGGTTCCGTCGCTTGACAGCCTGAGGTCGGCGATAGCGCCCTTGCCACCGGCATAGTCGCGGACCGGCTGGTCGGAATCGGTCCGCCAGAGCTTGACCGATCCGTCGGCGGCGCCGGTGTAGAACTCAGACTCGTCGCGCCCGAACAGGGCGGCGGTGATAGGGACAGTCTCGGCCTCGACCGAGCGGACGATGGTGCCGGAAATGATCTCTCGGATGGCAACCCTGCCATCCGCACCGCCGGAGATCAGGAATTGCCCGGTGTATCCGATGGCGAGGGCGCGCACGGCACCTGCATGCGCGCGGATCGGCGCACCGATTGCGCGGCCGTCGAGGGCGAATATTCGGATGCTGCCGTCCTCGTCCCCGATGGCGATGCTGGCGCCATCGGGGGCGAGAGCGAGCGCAGTGGCGGCGCGGCCATCGCCGGGCAGGCGGCGGATCGGGTCGGCGGCGGTCGTGTCCCACAACGTGAGCGCCCCGGCAGCGTCGGCAGCGAGCAGGGTCTGCCCGTCGGGAGAGAAGCGCAGCGCCGTCGGCTTGGCGCCGATGGCCGGGAAGAGCCGGATCTGCCGGCCGAGAGGGAGATCCCAAAGCCTGAGGCCGCCGTCATCCGAGACGGTGGCCAGGAAGCGCCCGTCCTCCGCGATATCCATGGCGGTCACCGGCCCGGCACTGCCGTCAACACGCAGGCGCATCATCTGCCGCTCGACCGACAGGCGGATATTCTTGCCGATGCCCTGCTGGATCTGTCGGCTGATGCCTTGCGCCCGGGCGTCGGGTGACAGGACGGGCGCAGGAATTCCGGCAACGGCGAAAGCGACGAAATACAAGAGAAGTCGTGCCACCAGTGCTCTATTTGCCACATTGGCCTCCATTGACCTCGGGCGAATGATTGCGCGTTGCTCTATTGTCGTGGCAACATTATTCAGAGGTGTTGCCGTAGGGGTGGGGGATCTACAATGACGATCGGTCTAGGCGGGCGGTTCTCCGCGCGAGGAGGGCTGCTGGTGCTGGCCTGCGCTTCCGGGCTGGTGCTTCTCGCGCCGCTCGAGGCTGCGGCGGATCCGGAAGAGGATTCGGGGCAGCAGGCGGAACGCTCGACCTTCCAGATCTTCGGGCGAACCCTGAACACGGTAATCAACCGCTCGGTCCAGCGGCAGGTGCTGGTTTCCCGTGGCTTCATTCAGCGAACAGAGGCGGATGGTCCGTCCGGGCAGCAGGTCGTTGCCGGCACGGACGGCGGTCAAGTCTTCAGCGGGCCGTTCTCGATGTATGTGAATGGCGCCTACTCCAATCATGACGTCAAGCTGCGCGACCTGCGTAGTGACGAGGACGTGTTCACCGGCCTGATCGGGATGGACGCCTTCCTGCACGACAAGCTTCTGCTCGGCTTGAGCGCCGGTTACACCGATCTGAGCAACGACCAGCTGAGCACCTTCGTCGGTGGTGTCTTCAACACCCGCACACGCACCAATACTTTCACGATCGCGGCCTACGGCGCCTACATCACGACCGACACCACCTTCGTCGACGTAACTGTCGGCTATCATTCCATCAGCCGTTCCCAGCAGACTTTTACCGTTGCGACCGGTGCGCCGATCTTCGCCGCTTCGCCCGATGACGACGCCTATTTCATTGGAGCCAATTTCAACTACATCAATGCCTTCGGCGCTTGGACGGTCGGTGGCCAGCTGGGTTTCCAGGCGACGCGGGTGTCGGAATCCGGCTTCACCGACAGTATCGGCGGCCTGGTGTCGCCGCAGGATAAACGCCTGGACGCCTTGCTGACGGTCAAGGCCGAGGTCGGTTATCGGTTCGACATGGTTCGCCCCTATACATCGATTGCCTATGAACACGCGCCGACCACGCGGCAGATCTCGGTCGGCGCCGGTGGGGCCTCCGGCCTCGAGGTGAATGACGACCGAAGCAACGTACGCTTGGCGCTGGGCGTCGATGTCGATGTCGGTCCGTTCACTCTCTCCGCCGAGGTACAGACGGTGCAGCTCTACAAGAAGCACGACGAGATCGGCGGCTTTGTGAACGCCAAGTTCAATTTCTGACCGCACCGCGCTTCGCTTCGCCGCCGCGTTCGCCGTCGCCGCTTGCGCGACGAGCGCGAGCGGTTTGATCGAGGGCGGTGCGGAAGCCATTCTGCCGGTCTTTGCCCGGATTGCCTTCGACAATGAACTGGGCGGCGCCTCGCCCATCCTCAATCGCTGGGAAGGCCCATTGCGTTATCGCGTCACCGGCCCGGCGACGGCCTCTCAGCGCGCGATCGTCGACGGGCAGATGACCGCTCTCCGCGCGCTGACGGGCCTCGCGATCGAAGCCGGTGAGCCGGTGAACTTCACCATTCACACCGGCCCTCGGCCGACGGAAGCGCAGATCAGGGTGGAATTTTCGGCAATCGGCGGCGGCACGCTCCGCGCCCTGGGCCGGGCGCGCTGCTTCTTCGTCTACCGCGCTGAGAGCGGACCGATCATAGGCGCCGTCGCCTACATTCCCGCGGCACTCGACGATGAAGCCTTCCGTCATTGTGTCGTCGAGGAAACCACCCAGGCCTTGGGACTGCCGAATGATCGGGGGCCGGCGGGCAGTGTATTCAACGACGATAGCGACACGACGGCGTTGACACCGATCGATCGCCTGATGCTGCGCCTTCTCTATGCCCCGGAACTGCGTGCCGGAATGCCGCGTGGCGAAGCGACGGCAGCGGCGCGGATCGCGCTCGATCGGCTTCTCGCACGCTGATTGCGCGGGCGCGTGTCCTGGCGAGGGCCGGGCGCCGTTGCTATGGTGCCCCGAGTTCTGGCGAGAGGGAAAGCATGGCGTCCGAGGATACGATCGAAGGTCTTTTGGCACGGGGGGCCGCAGATGCGCCGGCGATCGGTGCGCCGGAGCGGCAGGGACTGAGCTTCGATGCGCTGCGTGCGCAGGCCGCGGCCACTGTCGCGGCGATGAACGACTTCGGCTTCGGGCGCGAGGACGGCATCGCCATCGTGCTGCCGAACGGGCCGGAGATGGCGTCCTCCTTCCTCTGCCTCGCCGCCGGCTTCACCACTGCGCCGCTCAACCCCGCCTACCGTGCCGAGGAATTCGACTTCTACCTGAGTGATCTCGACGCCAAGGCCCTGATGGTGGAAGCCGGGTCGACCTCGCCAGCCATCGAGGTGGCCAGGGCTCGCAACATTCCGATCGTCGAACTGCTCGTCGATCCAGCCGCACCTGCCGGCGCCTTCACGCTTCGCTCCAGCCTGAAGGGCAAGCCGGTACGTCCGGGCTTCGCTGGCCCCGACGATGTGGCGTTGGTGCTGCACACGTCGGGTACGACCTCGCGGCCGAAGATCGTGCCGTTGAGCCATCGGAACGTCACCGCATCCGCCCGCCATATCCGCGAGACGCTGGCGCTGACGGCGGGTGACCGCTGCCTCAACATCATGCCGCTGTTCCACATCCACGGCCTGATCGCGGCGACCTTGTCGTCGGTCGGCGCGGGCGGCTCGGTATGGTGTTCCCCTGGTTTCAACGCGCTGAAGTTCTTTTCCTGGATGCAGGAGGCGAATCCGACCTGGTACACGGCGGTGCCGACCATGCACCAGACCATCCTGTCGCGGGCCGACCGCAACGCCGACACCATCAAGGCGCATCCGCTCCGCTTCATCCGCTCCTCGTCTTCCTCGCTGCCGCCGCAGGTGATGCTGGAACTGGAGAAGGCCTTCGGCTGCCCGGTGATCGAGAGCTACGGCATGACGGAGGCCGCGCATCAGATGGCCTCCAACCCGCTGCCACCTCGGCCGCGCAAGCCCGGCCTGGTCGGCCTTGCCGCCGGACCCGAGGTGGCGATCATGAGCGAGACGGGGCCGGATCTGCTTGCCCAGGGGGCGATCGGCGAGGTGGTGATTCGCGGGCCGAACGTCACGATCGGCTATCGCAGCAACCCAAAGGCAAATGCCGACGCCTATACGAACGGCTGGTTCCGGACCGGAGACCAGGGGATGCTGGACGCCGAGGGCTATCTCACCATCACCGGCCGCATCAAGGAGATCATCAACCGCGGCGGCGAGAAGATCTCGCCCAAGGAAGTGGACGAGATCCTGATGGACCATCCGGCGGTGGCCCAGGTGGTCACCTTCGGCATCCCGCACGACAAGCTGGGCGAGGAGGTCGGCGCGGCGGTGGTGCTGCGCGAAGGTCAGACCGCGACCGAGCGCGAGCTTCGCGACTTCGCCGCCAAGCGCCTCGCCGATTTCAAGGTGCCGCGCAAGGTGCTGTTCCTGGCAGAAATCCCGAAGGGGGCCACCGGCAAGCTGCAGCGCATCGGCCTCGCCAAGGTCCTGGGTCTGTAACGATGAAGATCTGTATCTATGGCGCCGGCGCGATGGGGGCCCATATCGGGGCGCTGATGCATCGGAACGGCGCCGAGGTCACCCTCATCGCCCGTGGTCCGCATCTGGCCGCCATGCAGAAGAACGGTCTTCGCGTCCTGCAGGGGGGCGAGGATTTCACCGTCCATCCGAAGGTGACCGCCGATCCCGCCGAGGCCGGGCCGCAGGACTACGTGATCGTAGCGCTGAAGGCGCATTCCACGCCCGCCGTGGTACCGACCATGCAGCCGCTGTTGGGGCCGGAGACGGCGGTGGTGACGGCGCAGAACGGTGTGCCCTGGTGGTACTTCCACAAGCTGCAGGGAACCTGGGAGGGCACGCGGCTGGAAACCGTCGATCCCGGCGGCGTGCAATGGGCGGGCATCGGACCGGAGCGCGCCATCGGCACGGTCCTCTGGGGCGCCTGCGAGCTGATCGATCCGGGTGTGGTGAAGCACATGCACGGCGACCGCATGCCCCTCGGCGAGCCCGACGGATCGCGCTCGCCTCGGGTCGAAGCCTTGAGCAAGGCGATGATCGCCGCCGGATTCAAGTCGCCGGTGCGCCCCAAGATCCGCGACGAAATCTGGATGAAGCTGTGGGGCAACCTGTCCTTCAATCCGGTCAGCGCCCTGGTGCAGGGCACGCTCGAATGGATGGCCCGCGACGAGGACACCAAGGCGGTGCTGCGCCCGATGATGGAGGAGGCGAAGCTGATCGCCGAGAAGCTCGGCGTGCGTTTCGCCATGACCATCGAGGCGCGCATCAAGACGGCGGAAGAGGTCGGTGCCCACAAGACCTCCATGCTGCAGGATCTGGAAGCCGGCCGGCCGATGGAGATCGAGGCGCTGATCTCGGTGGTCGGCGAGCTCGGCCGCCTGGTCGGGGTGCCGACGCCGACGATCGACGTGGTGCAGCATCTGGTGACGGCGCGGGCGCGTGTCGCCGGCGTGCATGCGTGAGGCCTGAATGACGACAGCTTCCTCGCTCAAGGCCGCCCAGGCGGTCGACGAGAATCGGCTCTGGGGCCGGGTGATGCAGATGGCGACACATGGCGGCACGCCCAAGGGCGGCGTCAACCGCCAAGCCCTGTCGGACGAGGACCGGGCCGCGCGGGCCGAACTCACCGCCTGGGCCAAGGCCCATGACTTCGAGGTGAGCCAGGATGCGACGGCCAATCTCTATATCCGCCGAACGGGTAGCGATCCCTCGCTGCCGCCGGTGGTGACCGGCAGCCATCTCGACAGCCAGCCGACGGGGGGCAAGTACGACGGGGCCTATGGCGTGATGGCGGGGTTCGAGGTCCTGGAGGCGCTGGAAGCCGCCGGGATCAGGACCAAGCGGTCGATCGAGGTTGTTGCCTGGATGAACGAGGAGGGCAGCCGGTTCCAGCCGGGTGCCATGGGCTCGGCCATCTATGCCGGCAAGTACAGGCTCGCCGACTACCTGGAGACGAGGGACCCGAAGGGCGCCGTGCTGGGCGAGGAACTGGCCGCGACCCTGAAGGCGCTGCCGGTGCGGGAGCGCAGCGAGGCGCCGAAGCCCGCCGCCTATGTCGAGGCGCATATCGAGCAGGGACCGATCCTGGAGGCGAAGGGCCTTCAGATCGGCGCCGTCACCCTGGTTCAAGGCTCGCGCCGCTATACCATCGAGATCATCGGCGAGGAGGCGCATGCCGGCACCACGCCGCTCAAGGCACGCAAGGATGCGATGAAGGCCGGCGCCGCCATCGTCATGGCGCTGGAGAAAGCCTTCGAGGATCCGGCCGATGTCGTGCGCTACACCGTCGGCATGTTCCAGGTATTCCCGGGTTCGGCCAATACGGTGCCGGGCCGCGTCCTCTTCAGCATCGACTTCCGGCATCCGGACAAGGAGACGCTGGTCCGACTGACCAGTCAGATCGAGGGCATCGCCAAGGCGAACGCGCGCGGCTGCGAGGTGACGGTCACGCGGATCAGCGACGTGTCGCCGACACCCTTCGATCCGGCCATCGTCGGCCTGGTGCAGGATGTGGCCAAGGCCCTGTCGCTGCCGAGCCACGCCATGATCTCCGGTGCCGGCCATGACGCGATGCATGTCGCCCATCTCTGCCCGACCGGCATGATCTTCGTCCCCTGCGGTCGCGGCATTTCCCATAACGAAGCGGAAAGCGCGACCCCGGCCGATCTCGCCGCCGGCGCACGCGTGCTGGCCGCCACCCTGGTGGAGCTTGCCGATCGATGAGCAGTGAAAAGGCTATCGCCGACCGGATCGTCGGCATCCTGGGCGAGCTGATCGCGCGGCCTTCCGCTTATCCGCCGGGCGACACGGCAGCGATCTCCGCCTATGCGGCCGGTATCCTCGGGAAGGCGGGCTATGCCACCGAAACCATTGCCCGCACACCGACCTGGGACAACGTCGTCGCCAGGCTCGGCACGGGGCAGCCCTCGCTGGTATTCAACGCGCATGCGGACACCGTCGGTGTGGGCGCGCGCGAGAAGTGGAAGACCGACCCCTTCAAGGCGCATGTGGAGGACGGCAAGGTCTTTGGCCTGGGTGCCGGCAACTGCAAGGGCTCCATGGCGGTGCAGCTCTGGCTTGCCGAGGAGATCGCGCGGCGCAGCGGTCCCAAGCGGGGCGAGGTGGTCTTCACCTTCGTCGCCGATGAGGAACATCTCGGTCCCGACGGCATGTTCATGCTGCGCGAGCAGGGCAAGGTGAAGCCGACCTGGCTGGTGCTGGGCGCGCAGACCGAGAACCACCTGATCACCGAGGAACGTGGCATTCTCTGGGCCAAGATCACGACGCATGGGCGGGCCGCGCATGCGGGCAAGCCCGAAAACGGCGACAACGCCATCCTGCGCATGATGCGGGTGCTGGAAGCGGTGCAGAAGGCGATGGGCCACCGGCTCGCCACCCGCGTCTCCGGCGACAAGAAATCCACCATCAACATCGGCATGCTGCATGGCGGCCACAACACCAACGTCGTCCCCAGCCTCTGCGTCGCCGAGATCGACCGCCGGCTCCTGCCGAGCGAGAAGGTGGGCGAGGCCTTCGCCGAGTTGAAGGAGATCGCGCTGTCGCTGGAAGAGCCGATGGGTTCGGTTGAGGTCGAGTTCCTGACCGGCACGAACGGTTTCACCGCGCCGAAAAGCGGCGAGGGCGTGAAGGCCTTCTCGGCCGCGATCGAGGCGGTCCTGGGTGAGCCGGCGCGCTTCCTGAACGCCACCGGCGTGTCGGACGGGCGTTATTTCGCCGATGACGGGATCGAGATCATGAACCTCGGCCCCGGCTCCGGCGCCGAAGGCCATGCGGCCAATGAATCGGTTCCGATCGCCGAGATGGTGCAGTCGGCCAAGATCCAGCTTATGGCGGTAGAGAAGCTTCTGGGGTTGAAGGATGCCTGACGGAATTCTCGCGGCCTCGCATTTCATCGCCGCGCGCACGCCCGGCATTACCCTGCATGTCCGGAACAAGCGCCCCGTCGGCATCGAGCATTTCGCCGAAGACCGCGTGCTGGTGCTGGTGCATGGGGCGACCTACGGGGTGGAGACCGGTTTCGACCTCGAGATCGGCGGCTTCTCCTGGATGGACTGGATGGCGGCGCGCGGCTTCGACGTCTATGCCGTCGATGTGCGCGGCTATGGCCAGTCGTCGCGGCCGGCAGCGATGGAAGCGCCGGCGAAGGACAATCCGCCCTTCGCCTTCACCGCCGATGCGATCGAGGATCTGGCGGCGGCGGTCGATTTCGTGAAGGCGCGTCGCAACCTGAACCGCGTCGGGGTCATCGGCTGGTCCTGGGGCACGACGATCGCCGGCGGCTTCGCGGCCAAGCATCCCGAACTGGTGCGCCGCCTCGTCCTCTTCGCGCCGCTCTGGTTCGTGGAGGAGCCGCCCCCGGTGGGCGATGGCGACGGCCCTCTGGGTGCCTATCGCCTGGTGACCAAGGAAGCGGCGCGCAAGCGTCGCGTGCGCGGCATTCCGCCGGGCAAGGAAGAAGCGATCAGCCCCGACGCCTGGTTCGAACTGTTCTGGGCCAAGGCGCTGGCGAGCGATCCCGTCGGCGCGGCACTGTCGCCGCCGGCCATCCGTGCGCCCAACGGCGTCGTCTCCGACCTGCAGGCCTACTGGATGCAGGGCAAGGCCACCTATGATCCATCGGCGATCAAGGTGCCGACGCTGGTCATCCATGCCGAATGGGATGC
The DNA here is from genome assembly GCA_022844005.1 of bacterium. Lineage (GTDB taxonomy): Bacteria > Pseudomonadota > Alphaproteobacteria > Ferrovibrionales > Ferrovibrionaceae > Desertibaculum. The sequence continues at coordinate 16,580 of JALHMN010000064.1, forward strand.
CGATACGCCGCCGCGCATGGCCCGCGAGGTCTTCGCCCGGCTGACTGGTTCGCCCCACAAGCAGCTCATCGTGGTGGGCGAGGGGACGCATGTGGTGGCGGTGGAAACCAACCGCCTGCCCTTCTTCAAGGCCGTCCAGCATTTCCTGGAGGACGAGATCTGATGTTCATCGTGGCCCAGATCACCGACATGCACATCAAGCCGGAAGGCAAGCTCGCCTATGACCGGGTGGATACGGCGGCGGCTCTCGCGGAATGCGTGAAGGCGATCAATGCGCTCGATCCGCTGCCCGACGTGCTGCTGGCGACCGGGGATCTGGTCGATGCCGGGCGGGCGGACGAGTATGCGCGGCTGCGGGCCCTGCTGGCGCCGCTGAAGATGCCGGTCTACCTGATCCCCGGCAATCACGACGAGCGCGCCGGCATGCGCGCCGCCTTCCCCGAGCACCGCTACCTCGGGACCGAAGGCTTCATCCAGTATGCGGTCGAGGACGGGCCGGTGCGCCTGATCGGCCTCGATACGCTGATCCCGCGCGAACCAGGCGGGCTGCTCTGCGCCGAGCGCCTCGCCTGGCTCGACCGGACGCTGGCGGCCGAGCCGGGCAAGCCTGCCATCGTTTTCCTGCATCATCCACCCTTCCGTACCCACATTCCCGGCATGGACCGGTTCGGCCTCGAGGGGGCGGAGGCACTGAAGACCATCGTCGCGCGCCATCCCCAGGTGGAGCGCGTGATCGGGGGACATCTGCACCGGCCGATCGAGACGCGCTTCGGCGGCACCATCGCCTCCACCTGTCCGAGCCCGGCGCACCAGATCAACCTCGAATTCAAGCCGGACGGTGTCTTTGGCTATATCCTCGAGCCGGCCGCCTTCCAGCTTCACGTCTGGTCCGAGGGCGAGAGCGTGGTGACGCACACCGTGCCGCTCGGCGACTGGCCGGGGCCTTATGCCTTCAATTTCAGGCCGAAAGCCGCCTGATCCAGGGATCGATCGCCTCGCGCACGGCCCCCAGCACCGCGGTACCCCTGGCGGCCTCGGTCCGTGCGGCCATGCCCATGTGATGGCGGTGGCCAGGGTCATCCAGCAGGCCGCCCAGGCCCTCGGCAAGTTCCCCGGCGCCGGCTACGGAAATCGCGGCGCCGGCAGCGTGAAACCCGGCAAAGGCATCGGCGAAGTTCCAGACGTTCGGCCCGTGCAGAAGAGGTAGGGAAAGCTGCGCTGGCTCGAAGGGATTGTGTCCCCCGACTGGGACCAGCGAGCCACCCAGAAAGGCGACCTGCGCCAGCCGGTACCACAGGCCGAGGACGCCCATCCGATCGACGATGTGGATCGCTCCGTTCGGGTCCTGCCCGAGCGCGGCGCGCGTGGTCTCGAGGCCGGCGCAAAGCTCGACGATCTCCGCCGCCCATTCCGGGTGCCGCGGTGCGATCAGGGTCAGCAGGGCCGGATACCGGGCGAGCAGGCGCCGATGCGTCTCGACAATCGCGGCATCCTCACCGGGATGCGTGCTGGCGGCGATCCAGCAGGGACGTGAACCGATGAGCGTGCGAAACGCCTCCACTTCCATGGGATCGGCCGGCAGGATAGGTGCTGCTCCCTTGAGGTTGCCCAGCATTCTGACGGTCACGGCCCCCAGTTCCCGCAGGCGCCCGGCGTCCGCGGCCGATTGCGCCAGAACGAGATCGAAGGCCGATAGGACCTGCCGGGCACTGCGTGGAATTCGCTGCCAGCGCCGGTGCGACCTGACCGATATCCGGCCCTGCAGCAGGAGTGCCGGGATGCGCCGGCCGGCGACTTCCGCGAGGAGATTCGGCCAGAACTCGGACTCGGTCCAGAGGAGAAGATCCGGCCGCCAGTGATTCAGGAACCGGCGGGCGACAGCCGGCAGGTCGAGTGGAGCGTAGCGATGGATGACGCCATCCGGAGCGAGCCGGCTCGCGGTCGTGGTCGATGTGGTCAGCAGCACCGTCACCCCCGGCGGCAGGGATGCGAGTACTGGCCGGATGGACTGCATCTCACCGACGCTGACGGCGTGGCACCAGATGAGCGGGCCGGGCGGCCGGGCCGGAAGTTCGGCCGCCAACCGCTCGGCGGCCCGAGCGCCGTCTTCCTTGCCACGGTGGCCGCGCCAGGCGAGGAAGGCCGGCGCCAGCGGGGTCAGGGCGGCTGCGCCGAGGCGGTAGATCAGAATCGGCAGCGTCTGATGCATTCGGCATCCTTCCGCCTTCGTACGAAAGTTGCTATGCGGTCAGCGGGGGCCTGTAGTTCAGCGGTTAGAACCCGCCGCTCATAACGGCGTTGTCGCAGGTTCGAATCCTGCCGGGCCCACCATCCTTCGCTCGCGCGAGGAGTGAAGACCGTCGGCGGGTTCGGCCCGCAAGCGAAATCAGTTCGGGCCGGGGACGCTACGCAGGATCAGGGCTTCGCTGGCGCTGTCCGCTCCGGCGATTTCGTGGGTGATGGCCAGGATGCGCTGCTTCAGGAGATCGACGTCGAGCTCTTCCGGACGCTCCGGCCGGGAGGCCGGGTTGGCGTTGAGATCGCGCAGATAGGCGTCCCGCAGCTTCGGCATCAGTGCCGTCAGCTTCGCCTTGCCTTCCTCGGTCGTCAGCAGGTTCATGCTGACAAAGAAGTAGCGGGGGGCGCGACCCTTGCGCGGCAATGGCACCGATATCTGGTCGACGACGACGTAGACGGGGGTCGCCGGCGGCTTCGGCGCTTCTTCCACCTTTTCATCCTTGGGGGCGAGGAGGAAGAAATAGGCGCCGCCTCCGCCACCGAGCAGCAGCACTGCGAGCCCGCCGAAAAGCACCATCTTGTTCATCGGATCGGCCGGGCCGCCACCGGATCAGGCCGCGTAGCCGATCACATCGAAACTCGACGTGCAGTCGGCCGCCTTCGGCAGGTCGGTCTTCCGAGTCCAGAAGGTGAATTTGCTGATCTCCCAGCGATCGGGGTCGAGCCCGACCAGACGGGCGAAGAGGCCGGCCTTGTCACGAAAGGACTCCTCCTCTTCCACCGACTGCTTCGCCAGGTCGGCGAGATCCTGACCCAGCGGTACCTTGTCGGTTTCCACGCAGGCGAATACCGGATCCTGGGTCTCGGGTCCGCGCGTGTAGGACAAGACCATCCAGGTCCGCACCCGGGGGCGCCCCAGGGTCGAGATCACATCGGCAAAGAGAGGATCAAGCAGGAAGGCATGCGCCGCTTCGTGGCTGCGCCAGATGTAGATCGGCGCGTAGATGTTCTCTTTGGCATCGAAAAGATAGAACTTCTGATTCAAGCCAGCCGTTTTCGCGAACAGCGGTTTGCGGTGGTTCACCCGCGCCTTGGCGGCTTCGATGCCGGCCGGAAACCGACTGGCGTACTGCATTGCGAGCATGACGACTCCGGCTGCCTCTTCTGATCTTCCACATGCCGGGAGGGCAAAACGGAGCCTGCAATAAAGGGGCCGGGTGAGCCAGTGTCAACGGCGCATGCGAGCCATGCACTGGCTCAGAAGTGGCGGAATCCGCGATGTTTCACGGCGACTTCGCGACCGGTTGGATCGATCAGCGCGACCCCGGTTCCATCGGTCAGGACGCCGATCCGCGTCGCCGGGATGTCGCTCGGGGTGGCCGAGGGCGGCAGGGAGAAGCAGATCTCGTAGTCGTCGCCCGCCGATGCCAGGGCGGCGATTTCCGCCTCCCGCGCCTGCACCAGCCGGCGCGCGGGATCGGACAGGGGGATGGCGGCGGCTTCGATCCGCGCCCCCAGGCCCGAGGTCTCGCAGATATGACCGATATCCGCGAGCAGGCCGTCGGATACGTCGATGGCCGCGCTGGCGCGACCGATCAGCGCCCTGCCGATCTCGATCCGCGGCGTGGGCAGGCGATGCCGCTCCAACAGATAGGCGCGATCACGGTCGCTGGCGTGAAGCGCATCGCCCTTGCGAAGGCGCAGGCCGAGGCCGGCGTCGCCGATGCATCCGGTGACCCAGAGGCTGTCGCCGGGGCGCGCCGTGGAACGACGCAAGGCCTTGCCCTGCTCCACCTCGCCGATCGCGGTGAGGGTGAGGGTCACGGGTCCGTCCGTCGAGGTGGTGTCGCCGCCGAACAGGGCGACCGAGAAGGCCGCTTGGTCCTGGCGCAGCCCCTCGGCGAAGGCGGCGATCCAGGCATCGGTGGTATCCCGGCGCCAGGAACTCGCCAGCAGGTAGCCGCGCGGGATCGCCCCCATCGCGGCGAGGTCGGACAGGTTGACGCGGATGAGCTTGCGGGCGATCAGGTCCGCCGGGTCGTCGTGGAAGAAGTGCACGCCGCCCACCATCGTGTCGGTGGTCAGCACGATTTCGAAGCCCGGCCGCGGGCGCATGAGGGCGCAGTCGTCCGAGAGGCCGAGGGCCTCGGGCCCGGCAAGCGGGGCGAAGTAGGTGGCTATCCGCTCGAACTCGCCGAGCGATTGCCCGCCGTTCACGCCGGCTTGGCCGCGAATTCGGCCGGCCGGACGTTGCGCGCAACGGTGTTGAGGACACCGTTCACCAGCGCGGGTTCGGTCCCGGTGTAGAAGGCATGCGCGACTTCGACGTATTCGTTGATGACCACCCGGGCCGGCACGTCGAGCCGTTCGCAGAGTTCGAATGTGCCGGCGCGAAGGATGGCGCGAATTACCGCCTCGCGGTGTTCGATATCGCGATCCTGGCCGAGTGCTTCGTTGATCCTGGTATCGAGCTGGCCGAGCCCGGTCTCCACGCCCTTGACGATGCCGGTGAACCAGTCGACGTCCGATGGCGGCGGCGGTGCCGCCTCCGCTTCGCGCGGAAAGCCGTGTTCCTCGAAATCGGCCAGCACGCGGGCGGCCCGGCGCTTGCCTAGATCCATCTGATAGACCGCCTGCACGGCGGCGAGGCGGGCCGCGGACCGGCGCGCGGTGGAGAAGGAACGTTTGCCGGTTCCGCTGACGCTCATCGGAACTGATTCTTGATCTCGAGCATCCGCAAGGCGGCGCGGGCGGCGCCGCCACCCTTGTCGAGATCGTCCATCTTTGCCCTTGCCCAGGCCTGGTCCTCGTCCTCGACGGTGATGATGCCGTTGCCGATCGCGACGTTGTGCTGGACCGTCAGGTCCATGATGCCGCGTGCGCTCTCGCCCGAGACGATGTCGTAATGCGTCGTCTCGCCCCGGATCACGCAGCCGAGTGCGACGAACGCATCGTAGCGGTTCATCGCCATGCGGATGACGCCCGGAATCTCGAGCGCCCCCGGCACGGTGATGCGTTCGTAGCTGGCACCCGCGGTCTCAAGCGCGGCGATGGCGCCGGCGGCGAGGGCATCCGAAATGTCCTCGTAGAAGCGGGCTTCGATGAGCAGTACCTTGGGCATGGAGATCAGCGGTCCTCGGGAAGGGAAAGCTGCCGGTTTTCCACCACATGCAGGTCGTAGCCTTCGAGGCCGACGATGGTGCGGCGATGGTTGGACAGCAGGATCATGTTGCGGACGCCGAGATCGGTCAGGATCTGGGCGCCGATACCATAGTCGCGCAGGTCGCCCTGGCTCTCGACCGGTTCGCCCAGGCGGCGGCGCACGCGATTGGACAGCGCCTGGGCGCGGGGCTCGCGGATCAGCACGACCACGCCGCGGCCGGCGTTGCTGATGGCGCGCATCGACGCTTCCAGGATGCCGCCGCGGCCATGTTTGTCGCCAAGGACGTCCTCCAGCACGTTCAGCGCATGCACGCGGACCATGACGGGGTCGGCGCCGGAGATGTCGCCTTTGACTAGGGCGATATGCTCGGCGTACTCGACCTTGTTGCGATAGACGATCATCCGGAAGGTACCGCCATAGCGGCTGTCCATCTCGGTCTCGACCATCCGCTCGATCAGGCTGTCGTTGCGGCGGCGATAGGCGATCAGGTCGGCAATGGTGCCGATCTTGATGCCGTGCAGCTGGGCGAAGGAGATCAGCTCCGGCAGGCGGGCCATGCTGCCGTCGTCGCTCATGATCTCGCAGATCACGCCGGAGGGGTTGAGACCGGCCAGCCGCGCGATGTCGACCGAGGCTTCGGTATGTCCGGCGCGCACCAGCGTGCCGCCGTCGCGCGCCATCAGCGGGAAGACATGGCCTGGGGTAACGATGTCGCCGGCGCCCTTTGCGGCGTCGATGGCGACCTTCACCGTATGCGCGCGGTCGTAGGCCGAGATGCCGGTGGAGATGCCCTCGCGCGCCTCGATCGACACGGTGAAAGCGGTCTGGTGACGGGTGCCGTTGTTCTGCGACATCAGCCGCAGCCCCAGTTCGCGCACCCGTTCGCTGGTCATGGCGAGGCAGATCAGGCCGCGCCCATGCTTGGCCATGAAGTTGATGACCTCGGGCGTCACCTTCTCGGCGGGGACCACGAGGTCGCCCTCGTTCTCCCGGTCCTCGTCGTCCACCAGGATGACGATCTTGCCCTGGCGGGCATCCTCGATGATCTCGTCGATGGAGGAGAGGGCCGGATGGCGCTTCTGGGCTTCCATCTGGCGGCGGACATCGGACAGGCTGACCGTCTTCATGAACCACTCCTCGCTTCGGCAAGCCGCGCCACGTAGCGCGCAATGACATCGATCTCCAGGTTGACCGGGTCGCCGGGCCCGAGCCCGCCGAGCGTCGTCATCTTCTGGGTATGGGGAATGATATTGACCCCGAACGTGTCGCTCGTGACCTCGTTCACGGTGAGCGATACGCCATCGACCGCAACCGAACCCTTGGCGGCGATATAGGGCGCCAGTGCCGCGGGGACCTTGAAGACGATCCGCATGGAGAGGCCGTCGGGCCTCGCGCTCTCGCAGGTGCCGACGCCGTCGACATGGCCGGTGACGATATGCCCGCCCAACTCGTCGCCCACTTTCAGGGCGCGCTCCAGGTTCACCGGGCTGTCCATGCGCCAGCGCCCCAGCGTCGTTTTCGAGAAGGTCTCGGCCGAGGCCTGGGCGGCGAACCAGTCGTCGCCCTTGTCGACGACCGTGAGGCAGCAGCCCGAACAGGAGATGGAGGCGCCGATCTCGACCGTCGACAGGTCGTAGCGGGTGCGGATACGGATGCGCGGATCGGGGCCCTGCCCGATCGAGAGGACGCGTCCGAGGTCGGTGACGATGCCGGTGAACATGGAGGAAGTCTTAGCCTCTATGGCAAGGGGTTTCCAGCGCGCGGGCGTCAGGGCAGGTCGGCAAGATGCATGACCCTGGCGGAGAATGCGGGGTGCGGGCGGAGGGCCTTCAGGAAGCGCTGGTCAGCGGTAACCAGCGGGATGTCGAAATCAATGGCCAGCGCCAGGTAGAGACAGTCGTAGATCGGATGTTTCAGGTGCAGGGCCAGATCGAGTGCTGAGGCGTTCAGGGTTTCCAGCAGGGCCATTGTGACGGGAACATTGCCGAGTTCGGCCAGTCCGTTCGCCGCCTCCTGCGCGCTCATGAGGCCCCGCTGTACGCGGCTCCATAAGGCGTTGCCGCATTCGGTGAGCAGGAAACTCGGCGCGAACAGGCGAGCTTGATACAAGGCGAGTGCCTTCTCCGTGTCGGGCTCCGGGATAATCCACTTCAGCGCCACGCTGGCATCGACGACGGCTTCCGGTGGGATCATTCGTGTTTGCCGACCAAGTAATCACGCCCTTCGCGGACCAGATCGGTGCTGTCGCCAAGCTCGCGGCCCTGCAACCCGGCGCGAAAACGGGCAGCACGTTCCCAGAAGTCGCCGGACCCGGGAGGTTTCCCCAGCGCGCCTTCGAGGATGCTGCGCACCTCGGCCTCGGCCGAGCGGTTGTTGGCGGCGGCGCGGGCTTTCAGCCGGCGGATCAGCTCGTCGTCGAGCTTGCGGACGGTGATCTGGCCCATGGCGGCCTCCCATGCAGGCAAAGTGCAGGCAGAATGATATCATGGCGCGCGGATCAGCGTCTCCAGCACGTCGTCGCCCAACTGCTCCAGCGACAGGCGGCGGAAACGGGTGGCCGCGTCGAGCGCCGTGAGGCCGAGCGGGCCGAGTCCGGGCCGGGCATCGGCGCCGAGCGCCAGCGGGGCGCGGAACCAGGCGATCCGGTCGACCAGGCCGGCGGAGAGGAGTGCTGCGGCAACGGCACCGCCGCCTTCCACCATCAGACGGGTGATGCCGGCGGCGCCCAGCGCCATCAGCGCCGCCTTCGCTTCGGGCCGGCCGCGGGCATCGGCGGCGGCGGGGAGGAGGCGGACGCCGGCCTTTTCGAGCCACTCCCTGACATGCGCCGCGGGAGTTTCGGCGGTCACGATCCAGGTCGGCACGTCCCGCGCCGTCCGGACCAGGCGCAACGGCAGGAGCGGTTCGACGCGGCCGGCCAGGATCACCCGGATCGGGGAGTGGCCGGACAGGCCCGGCAGCCGGCAGGTCAGCTCCGGATCGTCCGCCCGCGCCGTGGCACTGCCGACCAGCACGGCATCGCTTTCGGCGCGGATCAGATGGGTGCGGGCCCGGGCCGCGGGTCCGGTGATCCAGCGGCTTTCCCCGTTGGAGAGCGCGATCCGGCCATCCAGGCTGGTCGCCAGTTTCAAGGTCACCAGCGGCCGGCCTTCCTTCAGGCGAAGCCTGAAGCCGGCATGCAGTTCGGCGGCTTCATCCGCGCAGACGCCGATTTCCGCCTGGATACCCGCCGCCCGCAGCCGGGCAATGCCCTGGCCGGCGGTGCGCGGATCGGGATCGACCTCGCCGATCACCACGCGGGGGATTCCAGCCGCGATCAGGCTGTCGGTGCAGGCCGGCCCGCGCCCGCCCCGGTGCGCGCAGGGTTCCAGCGTCACATAGGCGGTCGCGCCACGCGCGGCGGCACCGGCGGCGGCCAGC
>JALHMN010000065.1 GCA_022844005.1 bacterium
GCAACGTCTCGTTTCCGCCATGGCGCTCGACCGTCGCGTACATTCGCATAAATTCATCGTTGTTCGACGATGGGCGATATAAGCGAGGGGAGCCGCCGAACACAAGCGTCCGAGATCGTTTCACTGACGTGTGGTCGACACTAACGGCGGACTCGGAAGATCGAGTCGGCGAGCAAGCTCGATGTCCTCGATCTCTTGCAAAACGGCCAGATCATTCAGGTCGATGCCGGGCATCAGCCCTCCGCTCGCCGCGCTGACCGGCGGCAAGACGCGCAGGGCGGCTACCCTGCGCTTGGCGCCGCTGGGCAGGGCTCCCGGCAGCCGAATGGTCGTCCGCTTGGTCATGGGCGATCATGCCACCGATTCCGTGTCATCGGAGGCGATAAGTCCCTCTCAGGCCGAGGCGGGCGCTGCCTGTTCGTCCGCGCGGCGATCTTCAATTTCGTAGAGGCGCGTCATCTCCACGTCGAAAGCGGCGCGCAAATACTCTGCCTCGTCGGTCGGCAGCCAGTTCGTGATCGAGTTGAATCGAAGCTCCGCCAGAGTGGTCTGCGTCAGATCGCGCCAGGGCAGTGACTGCGCCGTGCGCACCATTGAAAGCGTCGACTCGAGCTCAGCCCGGATGCGCGCTACGAAATCGGCCGGCGGCGGCTCGTGCGGTATCGCCCGGCTGGCATCTTCTGATGCCGGATGTGCGGAAAAAAGATCGAGTTGTGCCTTAGCCATCTACAAACTGTAGCATCCGGGTCGCGCCGCCTACTAGCCCTTGCGGCCACCACCATCGGTCTGCATTGTGCCCTGAATGCCTACCTTGTGGCGCCAGAACGACCTGCCCGAGATCATTGCCGCGCTCTCCACGCGGCCGGGACACGAGCATGTCCGCACGGTGATCGCCGAGATTCTGCGCCATGGGTTCAACGCAGCTTATCTCGCTGTCGATCACGAAGTGCGCATGCCCGAGATCCAGGGCCGGGCGGACATGCTGTTCGGCGCCACCGTCTTCGAATTCAAGTCGGATCTGCGTCGCGAGATCAAGGACGTGATCGCCCGTCTGCCGGACTATCTGGCCGAGCGCGAGCGGCAGACCGGGCGGCAATATCTCGGGATCGCCACTGACGGCGCCAGCTTCATCGCCTTCGAGCTTCGCGACGGAGCGCTCACTGAAATCAGCCGGCACGACGTCCTGACCGGTGGCGGGGATGCGCTCCTTGCCTGGCTGGAGCCGGCGGTTTCCAGCCGCGACGAACTGCTCCCTGAGCCACTGGTCTTCAGGCGCGAACTGGGGCGCGAGAGCCTCACTTTCGGTCGCGCGAGAAAGAGCCTCGAAGCGCTTTGGGCCACGCTCGGCGCGCATCCCGAAGTCGCCTTGAAGCGCGAGTTGTGGGACGGGTTGCTGCGTCAGGCCTATGGGGCGGAGGTCGGTGACGATTCGCTCTTCCTCCAGCACACCTATCTCACCATCATCGCCAAGACCCTGGCCGTCCGCGTGCTCGACCTGCCGACGGAGGATGCCGATGCGATCCTGTCGGGCAGGGCACTGGCGGAGGCGGGCATCTATGGCGCCGTCGAAAGCGATTTCTTCGATTGGGTGTTGCTCGAACCCGCCGGCAGTGACCTAGTGCTTCGCATAGCGCGGCAGGTGTCGAGGTTCCGCCTGCGTGACGTCCAGGTCGACGTCCTGAAGGTTCTCTACGAGAGCCTGATCGACCCCGCCCAGCGGCGCGATCTGGGTGAGTACTACACGCCCGACTGGCTGGCGGCGAAGGTCGTTGCCGCTGTCGTCGACCGGCCGCTCGAAGTGAGGGTGATCGACCCGGCCTGTGGCTCCGGCACATTCCTGTTCCATGCGTTGCGCCGGTTGCTTGCAGCCGCCCGCGCGGCCGGATGGAGCGATGCCCGAACCGTGGCCGAGGCTTCGGCGCGCATTCGCGGCCTCGACGTTCACCCGGTTGCCGTGATCATCGCCCGGGTCACCTGGCTGCTCGCGTTGGGCGAGGCCGTGGCCGACCGGCCGGAGGAGTTGCACGTCCCCGTCTATCTCGGCGACGCATTGCAGTGGAACCTCAGCGAAACCGTGGATGTGCGCGAGATCATGCTTCCGGTCCCCGGGGAAGCGCCGCTGCACGTTCCCGCTGGCTTCGCCGAAGACCAGGCGAAATTCGATCCGGGCCTTCGGGAACTGACCGAGGGCCTCGATACCGAGGCATCGGCCGAACAGGTGGAGAGGGCTCTCGCCCGGATCGAAGGCATCGGCCCGCAGGACGCCCGCGCCATGGCCGAGACCTTCCAGCGCCTGCTCACCCTGAAGCAGGAAGGCCGCAACGGTATTTGGCCTTTCATCCTGCGCAACCTGATCCGTCCGATCTGGCTCTCCCGCCCGGATCAGCAGGCCGACGTTCTGATCGGCAATCCGCCCTGGGTCGCCTATCGCCATCTCAGCGCCGAGATGAAGACGCGCCTGCGCGATGCCTGCCGGACCATGAATCTCTGGGCCGGCGGTGTTCTCGCCACCCAGCAGGATCTGTCGGCGCTGTTCTGGGCCAGGGCCATCGAACGCTATCTGAAGCCCGGCGGCGCTGTCGCCTTCGTGCTGCCCTATGCCGCTCTCAATCGGCCGGCCTTCGCCGGCCTGCGGCAAGGCAATTACGGTCGCGCCTCGGCGCGGATCACCGGAGCCTGGAGCCTCGAACTGGTGCGGCCGCTGTTCCCGACATCCGCCTGCGTGCTGTTCGGCCGGCGCGACGCTCCCGGCCCGCTTCCGCAGCAGGTGGAGCGCTTCGCCGGCTTCCTGCCTCAGCGAGACGCGGTGGAAGCGGATGCCGATCGTGTGCTGACGTACGAGAATGCGGCTTGGCCACCCATAACTACGCTGGAAGGGGCGTCTCCCTATCGGGCTCGTTTCAAGCAAGGCGCGACCGTGGTGCCTAGACGATTCTTTCTGGTTGAGCGTGACATGGCTGGCCGATTGGGCGCCAACCGGACCTCGCCGCGGGTTCGTGGCCGAACTGGGCCGCTCGACAAGATGCCCTGGTTGGAAGTGCCTGCGCCGTCGGGGGCGATAGAAGCGCGATTTCTCAAGCCGCTCTTACTTGGCGAAAGCCTTGCACCGTATCGGATACTCAATACGACACTCGCCGTGATTCCTGTCGAAGACAGCATTGTGCTTGATGCGACAGGCGCCGTCGGAAGAGGACATCGTCATCTGGCAGCCTGGCTTCGCGATGTTGAAGCGAAATGGGCATTGCATGCCTCTCGGCGCACGGACGGGACATTGCGGATGTCTTTGATCGAACGTTTGAATCATATGCGGACGCTTTCGCAGCAGTTTGTCGCTGCAGGGCCAAAAATTACTTACACAAAGGCGGGCACATTCCTGAGCGCGGCTGTCGTGGAAGATGCGAATATCGTTATCGACCACAAGGCATATTGGGCAGCCACACGAAGCATGGAGGAGGGGCGCTACCTCTGCGCTGTTATCAACAGCGATACCGCCCTTCAGCGTATCATACCGATGCAGCCACGCGGTTGGCGCGACCCTCGCGACTTCGACAACCTGTTGCGTGATTGCCTTGGGCAAGAAGGCGGGCGACGTGCTGGCGCGTGTCCAATCTGGCGTTGATACATATGTTGTCCCGCGCACGATTGGAGACAGTTACGTGTCGGACGAAGCCCGTGCTGTTATCGACAAAATTGCGTCATCCCGGGAGAGCCGCGCGAAGACACTATTCCGGTCCAACGCTGGGTGACCCGAAGCTGCCCTACGCTCTGGTCACCGGCAGCTCGATGATCCCCGCCTCGCCTTCCTCCGTCCCATACAGCACCTTCGTCCCCGTGGGGTCGAAGGCGAGCGCCGACAGGATGCCCTGGGCGCGATGCAGCGGCATGGCGCGCTTCTGGGCCGGATCGGCCAGCGTGATCAGCCCATCCTCCCAGCCGCAGAGGATCAGCTTCAGCCGCGGATGCGCCTGCACAACCGAGATGAAGGCCCCGTCCCGGGTGCCGAATTCCAGAGGCGGCTTGCCCTCCGGCCCATCCCCCGCAAACGGCCACATCGTCACCGCATCGCTGGCCGAGGAGGTGAGGTGCAGGCTGTCGGGGGTCCAGGCGATCGTCTTCGGCTTGGTGGCATAGCCCCGCATCTGCATATCGGCGCCGTTGGCGAGGCGCCAGACGTGCAGCGCGTTCTCCTGCGTCGCGGTGGCGATGAACTTCGCGTTCGGCGCATAGGCGATGGCGATATGGCTGCCCTTCCAGGCGAGCTTGCGCGGAGCCTGTTCGGGGCGGTCGTGGATCCAGACGCTGACCCCGCCGTAATGGGCGGCGGCGACGCGGCTGCCGTCGGGGCTGAAGGCTAGGCCGGCGACGGTGGAAGGATGCGGGCCGAGCGTGCGCTGCCCGTTCTTCGCGTCGATCACCGTGATCTCTTTGCCGGCCGAGAAGGCGAGCACCTTCTTCGCTGCGTGCGCAGCCACATGTTCGATCCACTTGCCCTTCATTTCCGCGATCGGCGCGAGTGCGCAGTCGATATCGACACGCGTCACCTTGCCGGCATCGTCGCCCACGACGAAGGCGCCGTCATGCGTGGCGAGGGAGAGAAGGGCGCCCCGATCGTTCACCACCACGCGCCGCACTTCGCCTTGCGCGATGACGGCGAGGCTGCCGTCGCCGAGCGCGAAGCCGGCCGCGTCGGGCAGGGCGGCCGCGGCGACGACGTACTGCCCGAAGGGAACGGCGGTGGTGCGCGGCTGGTTGAGGGGATCGGCGCTCATACCGCGGGCATCAGGCAGCCGGCGAAACCCTTCTCCAGCTCGGCCCGGTCGAGCTTCCGGCCGATGAAGACGATCTTGCTCTGCCGCTTGTCGGTCGCTTTCCAGGCCTCGCCCCAATCGGAATCGATCAGCATGTGCACGCCCTGGAAGACGTAGCGCTTCTCGGCATTGGGCAGCGCCAGGATGCCCTTGCTGCGCAGGATGTCGGCGCCCTTCTCCTGCAGGATGCCGGAAACCCAGTTCTGGAACTTCTTCACGTCGACCGGGCGGGTGGTGACGATCGAGATGCTCTCGATGCCGCCCTCGTGGCGGCTGGGGTCCAGCGCCTGCCCGTGCCCGTGATGATGGTGGTCGTGGCCATGATCATGATCGTGCTCGTGGTGGTGATCATGGTCGTGGTCCTTCTCCAGGAAGTCGGGCTCGATCTCCAGGATGCGTTTCAGGTCGAAGGCGCCCTTGTCCAGCACCTGGTCGAGCGCCACCGCGCTCTTCTCCGTCCGGATCAGCCGGGCATAGGGATTGATGCCGCGGATTCGCGCCTCGACGGCCTCGAGCGTTTCGGCATCCACAAGGTCGGTCTTGTTGATCAGGATGATGTCGGCGAAGGCCACCTGTTCCTCGGCCTCGCGGGTCTCGGATACGCGGGTCAGGAAGTGGAAGGCATCGACCACGGTGACGACGGCATCGAGCTTGGTGCGGCTCTTAACGTCCTCGTCGGCGAAGAAGGTCTGCGCCACCGGCGCGGGATCGGCGAGGCCGGTCGTCTCGATGATCATGCCGTCGAAATCGGCCGTCCGCTTCATCAGTCCGCCGATAATGCGGATCAGGTCGCCGCGCACGGTGCAGCAGATGCAGCCGTTGTTCATCTCGAAGATTTCCTCGTCGGCATTCACCACGAGGTCGCCGTCGATCCCCATCTCGCCGAATTCGTTGACGATCACCGCGTATTTCTTGCCGTGGTTCTCGGTCAGGATGCGGTTCAGGAGCGTGGTCTTGCCGGCGCCGAGAAATCCGGTCAGCACGGTCACGGGAATCTGGTTCATCGGGAAGCTCCGGGAAAGAAGGCTTATCTCGTGGCCGGGCGCAGACTTGTCAACGTGTCCGCCCCCGCCTCCGGCGCCCCCGGGGCGGCCGCGGGGCGCTCGCCGTTGAAGGAAATGGGCAAGGCCATGAAGGGGATGGCGGTGCCGGGCAGGGTGGAAAGCGCCCCGATGGCGGCGGTCTGCGGGTGGCTCAGCACTTCCGGAATGCTGTGGATCGGCGCGCAGGGCACGCCCGCCTTCTCCAGCCGCTCGGTCCAGGCCTCCTTGCTGCCGGTCGCCATGATGGCGGCGATCAGGCCGATCAGTTCCGCCTTGTTCGCCCGCCGGGCCTTGTTGTCGGCGAATTTCGGGTCGTTGGTCCATTCGGGATGGCCCAGCACCTGGCAGAGCTTGGCCCAGATCCGCTGGTTGCCGGCGGTGATGACGAGCGGGCCGGTGCTGGTCTCGAAGGCCTCGTAGGGGACCAGCGAAGGATGCCCGGTACCCTGCCGCGGCGTCACCTGTCCGGTGGCGCCGAAGCCCGACAGATGCGGCCCGGCCCAGCCCAAGGCCGTCTCGAACAGGGAGGTATTGACCACCGCCCCCTTGCCGCTCTGTGCCCGGTTCCACAGGGCGGCCAGGATGCCGATGACGCTCCACATGCCGGTGCCGTAGTCGACCACGCTGGCCCCGATCCTGGCCGGCGGGCCGTCGGGGTGTCCGTTGACGCTGACCAGGCCTGAGAAGGCCTGCAACAGCGGCTCGTAGCCTGGCTTCAGCGTCAAGGGCCCCTTGTGGCCGAAGGCGCCGATATCGGCATAGACGAGCGCGGGGAAGCGCTTCAGCAGCGCCGGCCCGTCGATATCGAATTTCTGCACCACTCCGGGGCGCAGGTTGTGCAGGAACACGTCCGACCGGCCGATCAGATCGATCAGCGCGGCGCGCTCGGCGCCGTTTTCGAGGTCGACGCTGACCGATTTCTTGCCCTGGTTGATGATGTGGAAGCCGACCGCCGAGCCGTCGACGAAAGGCGGCCCCCAAGCGCGGGCGTCGTCGCCGGGGCCCGGGCGTTCCACCTTGATCACCTCGGCGCCCATATGGGCCAGGATCTGCCCGGCGAAGGGACCGGCCAGGTTCTGGCCGAACTCCACCACTTTCACCCCGTTCAGCATTGTTGCCTCCATTTCCTTATTGGGCGGCGATCGCCGCCTTGATCAGGGCCTGGGCCTCGGGCGCGTCCCATTCCGCCGGTCCGGTCAGCCGGCCCAGTTCCCGGCCCTGGCGGTCGATCAGGATGCTCACCGGCAGTCCCTGCGCCCCCAGCGCCCGGCCGGCCTTCATCGTCGCGTCGATGTAGAAGCTGAGGTTGCGGATGCCGATCCTGTCGAGGAAGGCCTTTGCCTTCTCCGCCCCGACCCGGTCCAGCGACAGCGCCAGCACCTCGAAGTCCTTGCCCCCCAGCACGCCCTGCAGTCGGTCCAGGGCCGGCATTTCGGTGATGCAGGGCGCGCACCATGTCGCCCACAGGTTGAGCAGAACCACCTTGCCCCTGAAGGCGCCGAGGTCGAGGGCCTTTCCGGCGCCGTCCTGGAAAGCGATAGCTGCGGCTTCCTTCGGCGCCTCGGCGGCCTTAAACTCCGCCACCGTGCCGGTCGCGAGCGGCTTCAGGTCCGCTGCCGCCGCAGCCGTGGCCAGGAAGAGGCCGATGGCGGCGGAGAACAGACCGAACGTGCAGAATCTCAATCTCAAGACCATCGCATGACCATTGAAAAACCTTCGGCGAACGCGCTCTGGGGCGGCCGGTTCGAGCAGGGCCCCGCCGCCCTGATGAGCCGCATCAACGCCTCGATCGATTTCGACAAGCGCTTCTATCGTCAGGATATAGCGGGCAGCCGCGCGCATTGCAGCATGCTGGTGGCGAAAGGGATCATCCCGGCCGCCGATGGCGCCGCCATCCTGAAGGGCCTGGACCAGGTCGAGCGCGAGATCGACGAAGGCAAAATGGTCTTCGATCCGGCGCTGGAAGACATCCACATGCATGTGGAATCGCGCCTGAAGGAAATCATCGGCGAGCCCGCCGGGCGGCTCCACACCGCGCGGTCGCGCAACGACCAGGTGGCGACCGATTTCCGCCTCTGGGTGCGCGACGCGATGGACCGCCTCGACGGCCTGCTGGCCGACCTGCAGAAGGCGCTGGTAACCCGCGCGGCCGAGCACGTGGAAACGCTGATGCCGGGCTTCACCCATCTGCAGGCGGCCCAGCCGGTCACCTTCGGTCATCACATGCTGGCCTATGTCGAGATGGTCGCCCGCGACCGCTCGCGCCTGCGGGATGCGAGGAAGCGCATGAACGAGAACCCGCTGGGCGCCGCCGCGCTCGCCGGCACCTCCTTCCCGCTCGACCGGCACATGACATCGAAGGCGCTCGGCTTCGATGGACCGATGCGGAATTCGCTCGATGCCGTCTCCGCCCGCGACTTCGCCCAGGAATACTTGGCGATGGCGTCGATCTGCGCCACGCACCTCTCGCGCCTGGCCGAGGAACTGGTGATCTGGTCTTCGGCCCAGTTCGGCTTCGTGCGCATGTCGGATGCCTTCTCCTCGGGCTCCTCGATCATGCCCCAGAAGCGCAATCCCGACGCCGCCGAACTGGTGCGGGCGAAAGCCGGCCGCGTCATCGGCGCCTTCAACGCCCTCACCATCGCGCTGAAGGGCTTGGCGCTCACCTATGGCAAGGACATGCAGGAGGACAAGGAGCCGGTCTTCGATGCCGCCGATACGATCGAACTCTGCGTCGCCGCCTCCGCCGGCATGATCCTCGACATGACCGTGAACGCGGGCGCCATGCGCCGCGCCACCGAGGTGGGCTTCCTCACCGCCACCGACCTCGCCGACTGGCTGGTGCGCGAGAAAGGCCTGCCCTTCCGCGACGCCCATCATGTGACGGGGCGCGCGGTGAAGCTCGCCGAAGGGCAGGGCATCGGCCTGGAGGCGCTGACGCTCGCCGACCTGCAGGCGGTGCATCCGGGTATCACCGGGGACGTCTTCGCGGTCCTCGGCGTGGAGAATTCGGTCAGGAGCCGGACCAGCTTCGGCGGCACTGCGCCGGCGCGGGTGGCCGAGGCGGTGGCGGCCTGGCAGCGGGAGCTCGGGCTGTGAGGTTCTGGCTGGTGTTGCCGTTGGCGGCCATGCTGGCCCTCGGGGCCTGCGGCAAGAAGGGTGATCCGGAAGCGCCCGCCGGCAGCGATCCGAAGCGTTCCGATGTCAATCTGCAGAAGGACCGGAAGAACTGACCTCCTTCGACTATCGCGGCGGCATCCTGCACGCCGAGGACGTGTCGCTGGCCGCCATCGCGGCCGAGGTGGGCACGCCGTTCTATTGCTACTCGACCGCTGCGCTGCAGAGGCAGTACCGGCTCTACGCCGATGCCTTCGCCGGCGAGGACGCGCTCGTCTGCTATGCGCTGAAGGCGAATTCCAACCAGGCGGTGATCCGCACCTTCGCCGAGATCGGCGCCGGCGCCGACGTGGTTTCGGAAGGCGAATTGCGCCGTGCGCTTGCCGCCGGCGTCCCGGCCGGGAAGATCGTCTTCGCGGGTGTCGGCAAGACCAAGGCCGAGATGGCCTTCGCGCTGGCCAAGGGCATTCGCCAGTTCAATGTCGAATCCGAGCCCGAGCTCGAGGCCCTGAGCGAGGTCGCCTCGGCGATGGAGCGCGCCGCGCCCGTCGCCATCCGCGTCAATCCGGATGTCGATGCGCAGACGCATGCGAAGATCACGACGGGCAAGTCCGAAAACAAGTTCGGCATTCCCTGGACCCGCGCCTCTGAAGTCTACGGTCGCGCGCGGGAATTGCCGGGGCTCACCCTCGTCGGCGTCGATGTCCATATCGGCTCGCAGGTGACGAGCATCGAGCCTTTCGAGACCGCCTTCCGCCGCGTCGCCGATCTGGTCCGCATGCTGCGGGGGGAAGGGCATGATATCACCCGGGTCGATCTCGGCGGCGGCCTCGGCATCCCCTACGAGGACGAGGAGGCGCCGCCCTCCGTCGCCGAATACGCCGAGATGGCGCGCCGGGTGCTCGGCAACCTCGGCTGCCAATACGTCATGGAACCCGGGCGTTTCCTGGTGGGCAATGCCGGCATCCTGGTGTCCAGCGTCATCTACGTGAAGCGGGGCGAGGCCAAGACCTTCGTCATCGTGGACGCGGCCATGAACGATCTGATCAGGCCTTCCCTGTACGATGCCCATCATGGCGTGATCCCGGTCCGGGAGCCGGCGGACAACTCTCCGCGAGGGCGGGTGGATTTCGTCGGCCCGGTCTGCGAGACTGGCGACGTCCTGGCGCTGGATCGTTTGGCACCGGAATTGCGTTCCGATGACCTGATCGCGATCCTTTCTGCTGGAGCGTACGGTGCGGTGATGGCTTCGACCTACAACACCCGTTCCCTGGTTCCGGAAGTGCTCGTATCCGGTGGCGAATTCGCCGTGGTCCGGCCGCGCCCTCCGCTCGACGACCTGATCGGTGCCGACCGGCTGCCGCCCTGGGCCGGGCGGGTCGCTTGAGCAGGACGAAAGAACCCGTCGTTTCAACGCTCTACGGGCGGAAGATCGCCCGTGCCCGGGCCGCGCTGCTGTGGGAGCGGTTGTGGCCGGCCTTGCTGCCGCTCGGCGGTGTCGCCGGCGTCTTCCTGGTCCTGTCGCTGCTCGATCTTTGGCGTGAACTGCCGGGCTGGCTTCATATCCTCGGCCTCGCCGGATTCGCCGCCGCGGGCATCGCCGCGCTCTGGTGGGCGGGGCGCGGCTGGCGGCCGGCCTCCTACGAGGAAGCCCGCCGCCGCCTCGAACGCGCCTCCGGCTTCGACCACCGCCCGCTTCTGGCGCTGGAAGACGATCTCGTCGGGGCCGGAACCGATTCGGGTACCCGCGCGCTGTGGGAGGCGCATCTCGAGCTCGCGCGCGCCGCCATTCGCCACCTCAGGGTCGGCCGGCCGCGCACCTCCTGGATGGCGCTCGACCCCTTCGGCCTCAGGGCGGCGCTGCTGATCCTGCTGGCTGTCGGCCTGGCGGTCGCCAATACCGACGCGCCGCGCCGCCTGAAAGCGGCCTTCAGCCCCGCTCTGGCCAAGGCGGGCGAACCGCCGCCGCGCCTCGACGCCTGGATCAACCCGCCGGCCTATACCGGTCTGCCTCCCGTCTTCCTCACCCGTGAGGATGGGCCGATCAGGCCGGAATCGGCCGTTCGCGTGCCGGCCGGCGCCAAGCTCGTCGCCCGGCTGCATGGAGGCCGCGGCGAGGCGGCGCTCACCGTCGATGCGCAGGTGACGCCTTTCCAGGCGATCGACAGCCGCAACCGGCAGATCGAGAAGGAACTGACGGCGGCCGAGCGCGTGACCGTCAGGCAGGGCGACCGCGAGGTGGCCGCCTGGCCCATCAGCATCGTTCCGGACCGCCCGCCCACCATCGCCTTCACCGACCCGCCCGCGCCCACGCCGCGCCTGGCGCTCGAAATCGCCTACGAGGCGAACGACGACTACGGCCTCGGCAAGGCCTGGGCGGAAATCCGCCGCGACGGCGCCGAGGAGGTGCTGAGCGTGCCGCTGCCGCTCTCCGGCGCCAGCCTGCGCCGGGTCACCGAGAAGAGCGCCCACGACCTGACCGAGCATCTGTGGGCCGGCCTCGACGTCTCCATCGTCCTGGTCGCCGAGGATTCCATCGGCCAGCAGGGCCGCAGCGAGCCGGTGGCGGTGAAGCTGCCCGAGCGACCCTTCCGGCATCCGGTGGCCCGCGCCCTGGTCGAGCAGCGCCGCCTCCTGTCGACCGAGCCGGGCAAGCGCGGCACCATCGTCCGGGCGCTCGCCGCGATGACGCTGATCCCCGACAGTTTCAACAACGACACCACCGTCTACCTCGGCCTGCGCACCGCCGGCCGCCGCCTGTCGCAGTCGGACGAGCCCGATGTGGTGGGCGAGATGCAGAAGCTGATGTGGGACCTGGCGCTCCGCCTCGAGGACGGCAACCTCAGCCTCGCCGAGCGGGCGCTGCGCGATGCCGAGCGCGCACTGCGCGAGGCACTCGACCGCAACGCCCCCGACAGTGAGATCCAGAAGCTGACGGAGGACCTGAGGAAGGCGCTCGACCAGTTCCTGCAGGCGCTGGCCGAGCAGATGGAGAAGCAGGCCCAGGAAGGCGGGGACCAGTTCGACGAACTGCCGCCCGACGCCCGCGTCATCACCCGCGACGACCTGATGCGCATGCTGGACCAGATGCGCGACATGTCCCGCTCCGGCGCCCGCGACGCCGCCCGCGACATGCTTTCCCAGCTTCAGCGGATGCTGGAGAACCTGAAGAACGCCCGTCCGGGCCGGCCGCAGCCGGGCCAGCAGAATCAGGCCATGCGCGAGATGGGCGAGCTGCTGCGCAAGCAGCAGGAACTGCTCGACCAGACCTTCCGCCGTTCCCAGCGCGGCCAGCAGCAGGGCCAGCAGGGCGAGGGCCAGGAAGGCGGCGACAGCCGCTCGCTCGCCGAACGGCAGGAGGAACTCCGCCGCATGCTGGAAGAGATGATGCGCCGCCTGGGCCAGGGCCAGCAGCCCGGCCAGCAGGGCGAGGGCCAGGAAGGCCAGCAGGGCCAGGGCCAGCAGCCGGGCGAGGGGCAAGGCCAGGGCCAAGGCCAGGGCGCCCTCGGCCGCGCCGAACGGTCCATGCGCGACGCCCGCGACGCGCTCGGCCAGGGCCGGCCCGGCTCGGCCGTCGGCCCGCAATCGGATGCGCTCGATCAGCTGCGCGAGGGGCTGCGCGGCATGATGGATCAGATGATGGGACAGGGCGAAGGCCCCGACGGCCGTCCGCCCCAGGGGTCGCGTGAGAACCGGGCCGGGGCCGATCGCGAGGATCCGCTCGGCCGTCCGCTGCCCGGCGAATGGGACAGCGGCGATTCGACCAAGGTGCCGGAGAAGGGCGAACTGCAGCGCAGCCGCGAGATCCTGGAGGAACTGCTCCGCCGCGCCGGCGAAGGTGCGCGCCCCCTCCTCGAACGCGAATACATCGACCGGCTGCTGCGGCGGTTCTGAGCCGCGCTGCCCTCACCCCCCGATCAGCATTTCCCCGGCCAGTTCCCGCATGGCCGGCGGAATCGGCATGGCGCGCCGCGCCCGAAGGTCGAACATGGCGATGACGAATTCGAGGCTGCCGAGCGATTCCCCGCTGGACGCCTGCACCATGTGGTGCACCAGGCGCATGGTCTTTTCCTTCATCTCGAACAGGCCGGAGCGCATCGTATAGGGCTCGCCCACCTTGATCGGGCGGCGGTGGTCGATCTTGTAGTCGAGCGCGGCGAAGCCCCAGCCGTTCTCCTCCCGCGCCTCGGTGGTGAAGCCGATGCGGCCCATCACATGCGGCATGGCGCTGGTATAGGCGTTCATCCGGAAGCGCAGATGGGCGAAGCCGAAGGGATCCATCTCCCATTTGTTGATGCTCCCGCGGCTCGATTCGACCAGCCGGGGATGATCGTGCGGCGGGGCGGCCGGGGTTTCCGGCGGCAGGGCCGCGAGGTCGGCCGGCGCGCGGAGCCGCCGGGCGGTGGCGAGCGTCTCCGCCCCCAGGCTCACAGGGCAGGCGTCCGTCACATCCCAAAGCCGGGCCCGGCGCTCCAGCTGGGCAGCGAGCTGGCCGGTCTCGCTGTTCAATATCTCGATCGAGAGGCTGAGCCCCTCCGAATCGGCGGCGCGGATGCCGGTGCGCATGTGGAAGGCGGCGCCGGCCCGCAATTCGCGCTTGAACAGGATGCGGTCCTCGCTCGGCACCAGCACCCGGCCCTCCGCCCGCGCCACCGAGGGCGGCAGCCCGATGGCGGCGCCGGCCCAGGCCAGCGCATCCAGCGAATGGCCCAGATAGAACTGCACGTTCATATGGCCGAACTGGTCGCATTCCCAGGCGGCGACGGCCGAGCGATAGCTGTCGATCCAGCCGCTCATCGCCCGTCTCCCCCGGCGATCAGGGTCTCGATCCTGGCCCTGATATCGGGCGGGAAGGCGGTCGCGCGGCGCGCCTTCAGGTCGAAGCACAGGCTCTTCGCCGTCGAGGTGAAGGCGAGCGCGCCGGTTTCGCCGTCCAGCAGGCGGTGCTCCAGTACGACGCTCTTCTCGCCGATCTCCACCGGCGCGCTCTCAACCCGGATCAGGTCGCCCGCCTTCAGCTCGCGGCGATACTGGCTGGTGTTCTCGATGGCGACGATGCCGAGGCCCCGCTCGTCCCGCACGGCGGGACCCATGCCGAGTGCCACCAGCAGCTGCCAGAACCCGTCCGACATGCGCGCGGTATAGAACTGCACGTTCATATGGCCGAACTCGTCGCATTCCCAGGCCGCGACGGCGCCACGATAGGTCTCGATGAAACGGGGCAAGCGGGGCATCCTCCAGGCGATATCGCTACTCGTTTATCGCCTGATTATTCACGACCCCGGACGGTTTGCCCACGGGTTCGGGCGCGCCCGCGTCAGTCGACGATGCGCCAGGCCCCGTCCGGCCCCAGGCAGGCGGTGCCGTAGCTCGGCTGCGGGCTTCCCTCCACCGTGATGGTGGCTTGGTACTCGCGGCAATAGCGCCCGTCGCCCGACTGGTAGACGGGCGAGGCGGGAACCGCCTGCACCGGCGGTTGCGCCGCCGGCACCGGCACATAGACCACCGTCGGCGGTGGCGGCGCCGGATAGCCCGGCCGCAGGATCACCACAGGCCCCCGCGCGCGCGGATGCCGGTGCCAGTGGCCGCGGTAGTAGGGATCGTAATAGGGGCCGTAGTAGTAGGAGGAGCCGTAGTAGTGACCATGGTGCCGCCGGTCCGCCAGCGCATCGGCGGCGCCGAACAGCGCCACCGCGCCGATCACGGCGGCGATGCCACGCGTCAGGAACACCGGGGTTGCCATCGCAGTCACTCCAAGAACCAGGGGATCATAGCACGGCCAAAGGCAACACAACTGTGACCGATCTGAGGCCGGCCGGCTCACCGGCTGGATCAGGCCAGGGTGGTGCTGGCCTATTCCCCGGACCTCACACCGGCGTCCGCTTGTCGATCACGCGCCGGGCCTTGCCCTGCGACCGCTCGACCTGGCCGGGTTCGGTCACCACCACCTTCGCGGTGATGCCGACGCGCGACTTCACGTGCTGGCCGAGGATCGCCGCCGCCGCGGCGCGGGCCGCCTCGCCGGCCGCTTCCGGCTTCGCCTCCACGCTCACCGTCATCTCGTCCATGCGCTCGGCGCGCGTCAGCTCGATCTGGTAGTGCAGCGAGAGACCCTCGCAGAGCAGGATCAGCTCCTCGATCTGGGTCGGGAAGACGTTGACGCCGCGCACGATCATCATGTCGTCGCTGCGCCCGGTCACCTTCTCCATCCGCCGCATCGACCGCGCCGTACCGGGGAGCAGCCGCGTGAGGTCGCGCGTGCGATAGCGGATCACCGGCATGCCTTCCTTGGTGAGCGAGGTGAAGACCAGCTCGCCCTTCTCACCGTCCGGCAACGGCGTGCCGGACACGGGATCGATCACTTCCGGATAGAAATGATCCTCCCAGATGTGCAGCCCGTCCTTGCTCTCCACGCATTCGTTCGCCACACCCGGTCCCATCACCTCCGACAGGCCGTAGATGTCGACCGCATGCATGTCGAAGGTCGCCTCGATCTCGCGGCGCATGCTCTCGGTCCAGGGCTCGGCCCCGAAGATGCCGACGGACAGTGAGGAGGCGCGCGGGTCGAGCCCCGCCTCCCGGAACTGATCCAGTATCGCCAGCATGTAGGAGGGCGTCACCATGATGACGTCGGGCTTGAAGTCGGCGATCAGCTGCACCTGCCGCTCGGTCATGCCGCCGGAGACGGGGATCACCGTGCAGCCGAGCTTTTCCGCCCCGTAATGCGCGCCGAGGCCGCCGGTGAAGAGGCCGTAGCCATAGGCGACATGCACCAGGTCGCCGGGCCTCGTCCCGGCGGCGCGCATTGATCGCGCCACGACGGAGGCCCAGGTGTCGATGTCCTTCGCCGTATAGCCGACCACGGTGGGCTTGCCGGTGGTGCCGGAAGAAGCATGCACGCGCGCGATCTTCTCGCGCGGCACCGCGAACATGCCGAAGGGATAGTTGGCGCGGAGATCGGCCTTGGCGGTGAAGGGAAATCGGGCGAGATCGGCGAGGCTCTTCAGGTCGTCCGGATGCACGCCCGCCGCCTCGAAGCTGCGGCGGTAGTGGGGGACGTTGTCATAGGCGTGGGCAAGCGTCCATTTCAGGCGCTGCAGCTGAAGGCCGGCGATCTCGTCGCGCGAGGCGATCTCGATCGGCTCCAGCGACGCCCGCGCCGGCGTGCGGTCCTGCATCGGTCCTCTCCCTGTCCGCCCGCGTGGATCGCGGGTCACAAGTTTTCCTTCTCCCTGGGGGAGAAGGTGCCCGAAGGGCGGATGAGGGGCACCCTTTCCGGATAGCGTGCCCCTCATCCGACGGCTTCGCCGCCACCTTCTCCCCCAGGGAGAAGGAAAAAAATCAAACCTGATCGTAGTCCAGGACCACCCGGTCGGTCAGCGGCCGGCATTGGCAGGTCAGCACATAGCCGGCAGCCACCTCCGCCGGCTCCAGCGCGTAGTTGACCGCCATCTCCACCTTGCCCTCCAGCACCTTGGCCCGGCAGGTGCAGCAGACGCCGCCCTTGCAGGAATAGGGCAGGTTCAGGCCCTGGGCGATGCCGGCATCGAGGATCTTCGTGCCGTCGAAGGGCAGGGTGAAGCCGCTCTTCACCCCGTCGACGATCACGCTCACCCGCGCCTCGCCGGCACGCACCACCGGCGCGGCGGCCGGCGCGGTGAGGGGGGCGGCGCCCGCGGCGGTGAAATGCTCGGCATGGATGCGCTCGGGGTCGAGTCCGAGCCGGGTGAGCGCCGCGCCGACGCCTTCGATCATCCCGGCTGGCCCGCAGAGCCAGGCGGCATCCACTTGGCGAAGCGGGAACAGGCGGCCCGCCATCGCCTCCACCTTCGCCGCGTCGATATGCCCGGAGAGGAGGGGGACGTCCTGCTCCTCGCGGCTCAGCACGTGATGGACGGCGAAGCGCGCCATATGCGCGTTCTTCAGGTCCTCCAGCTCCTCGTGGAACAGGATCGAATCCAGCGTCCGGTTGCCGTAGACGAGGACGAAGCGGCTTGCGGGCTCGTTCTCCAGCACCCATCGGGCGATGCCGATGATCGGCGTGATGCCGCTGCCCGCCGCGAAGGCGAGGTGGAGCCGCGGCCCCGGGGCCGGCGTCGCGTGAAAGCCGCCCATCGGCGTCATCACGTCGATGCGGTCGCCGGGCTTCAGGCTCTCGTTGGCGAAGCTGGAGAAGCGCCCGCCCGCCACCTTCTTCACCGCAACGCGCAGGCAGCCGGTATCGCAGAGCGAATACGTGCGGCGGATCTCCTCGCCCTCGTGCATGTGCCGCAGCGTCAGGTGCTGGCCCGGCTGGAAGCGGTATTCCTCGGCGAGCTGGGCGGGCAGGTGGAAGCGCAACGACACCGCATCCGCCGTCTCGCGGGCCACCTCGGCGATTTCAAGGGAGTGGAATCGGGCCATGGCTCAGATGCACTTGAACTGGTCGAAGGTTTCGAGACAGGAATCGCAGCGCCAGATCGCCTTGCAGGCCGTCGAACCGAAGGCGCTCAGCATCCGCGTCCTGGCGCTGCCGCAGAGCGGGCAGTCGACCCGATCCTCGATTCCCATCAGCGCCCGCTTGCTGCTGGAACTATGGGCGGGCGGCACGATACCGATCTCGCGCAGCTTCCGGCGGCCGTCTTCGCTGATCCAGTCGGTGGTCCAGGCGGGCGACAGCCGGGTCGACAGCCGCACCTCGCCGAAGCCGGCGCGGCGCAGCGCCAGTTCGGCCTCCATCTCGATCACATGCGTCGCCGGGCAGCCGGAATAGGTCGGCGTCAGTGCCACCTCGACCGCGTCGCCCTCGACCTTCACCTCGCGGACGATGCCCAGATCCGCGATGCTGAGCACCGGGATCTCCGGATCGCAGACGGTGCCGAGCGCCGTCCGGGCCGCGGCCTCGTCCGGCATCACCACACCGCCCCCGGATTGCTGCGCGGCAGGATCTGCATCTCGCCCAGGATGTAGGACAAGGCCTCGGTATGCCGGCCCTGCTTGCCGCCCGACTGCATCCAGCCATCGGCCGGGCGCGACAGCGTGGCCTCGCCCAGCACGGCTTCGATCCGGCGCAGCCAGCCGGCGCGGAGGGTGGCGGGATCGGGCCCGATGCCGGCCGCGGCGATCGCCTCATCCACGCTATCGCCCTGAAACATCTCGCCGGTCCATACCCATAGCCGGTCGATCGCCGCCTGCATGCGGGCATGGCTTTCGGCGGTGCCGTCGCCGAGACGGATGACCCAGCCGGCGGAGTGGCGCAGGTGATAGGTCGCCTCCTTCACCGCCTTGGCGGCGATGGCGGCGAGGCGCTCGTCGCGCGAGGCGGCGAGGGCGGCGTAGAGTTCGACATGGAAGGCATCGACCAGGAAGTGCCGGCCCATGGTCAGGGCGAAGTCGCCGTTCGGCTGCTCCGCCAGCAACAGGTTGCGGAACTCGTGCCCCTCGCGGTGGAAGGCGAGCCGATCCTCGTCCCGGCCCTTGCCCTCCACCTCGCCCGCATGGGTGAGCAGCATCCGGGCCTGGCCGATCAGGTCGAGGGCGATATTGGCCTGTGCCATGTCCTCTTCCAGCACCGGCGCATGCCCGCAGAGCGCGCCCAGCTGCTGGCCCAGGATCAGCGCCGTGTCGCCCAGCCGCAGCAGATAGCCGACGTGTTCGTCGCGGGTGATGCTGGCTTGCCCCGGCGCGCTCACAGGTTCTTCACCTCGGCCGGGACCTCGTAGAAGGTCGGGTGGCGATAGATCTTGTCGGCGGCCGGATCGAACAGGGCGCCCTTGTCGGCCGGGTCGGAGGCGATGATGGCCGCCGAAGGCACCACCCACAGGCTTACGCCCTCGCTGCGGCGGGTATAGAGGTCGCGCGCATTGTCGAGCGCCATCCGCGCATCCACCGCATGTACCGATCCGACATGCTGATGCGACAGCCCGTTGCGCTTCCTGACGAACACCTCGAACAGCGGCCAGTCCTGTTCCTTCATGGCTTCCTCCACCCGGTGGTGGGCCCGTCCTCGTCCTTCGAGACGGCCGCTTCGCGACCTCCTCAGGATGAGGACGACCTCCAAGTCGGTTTCCTCATCCTGAGGAGCGCACGTCAGTGCGCGTCTCGAAGGACGAGGAAACCGCAGCCCGATCTCAACGTCACTCCGCCGCCTCCGCCATCCGCGCCGCCCGCTTCTCGGCATGCGCCCGGGCCGCTTCGCGCACCCAGGCGCCGTCGTCATGCGCCTTCCGCCGCGCTTCCAGGCGCTGGCGGTTGCAGGGGCCTTCGCCCCGGATGACGGCGGCGAACTCGGCCCAGTCGATCGGCCCGATGTCGTAATGCTGGCGTTCCTCGTTCCACTTCAGCTCGGGATCGGGAACGGTGAGCCCCAGGAACTCCGCCTGCGGCACCGTCACGTCGATGAACTTTTGCCGCAGCTCGTCGTTTGACACCTTCTTGATGCCCCATCGCATCGACTGCGCCGAATGCGGCGAGTTCTCGTCCGAGGGGCCGAACATCATCACCGATGGCCACCACCAGCGGTTCAGGGCGGCCTGCGCCATCTCCTTCTGCGCCGCCGATCCCCGGCTCAGCGCCAGCATGATCTCGTAGCCCTGGCGCTGGTGAAAGCTCTCCTCCCGGCAGACGCGCACCATGGCCCGCGCATAGGGACCGTAGGAACAGCGGCAGATCGGCACCTGGTTCATGATCGCCGCCCCGTCGACCAGCCAGCCGATGGCGCCGACATCGGCCCAGGTGAGGGTGGGGTAGTTGAAGATGGAGGAGTATTTGGCGCGCCCCGTGAGGAGCTGATCGTTCATCTCGGCCCGGCCGATGCCGAGCGTCTCGGCGGCGCTGTAGAGATAGAGCGCGTGGCCGGCCTCGTCCTGCACCTTGGAGATCAGGATCGCCTTCCGCCTGAGCGATGGCGCCCGGGTGATCCAGTTCCCCTCAGGCAACATGCCGACATATTCGGAATGCGCATGCTGGGAGATCTGCCGGATCAGGGTCTTGCGATAGCCCTCGGGCATCCAGTCCTTGGGCTCGATCTTCTCGTCGGCGTCCACCCGCGCCTGGAACCGCTGGTCCGGTTCGCTGTCGGCAAAGACGGGAATGGAGCGGTCGCCCGCCGGCACATCCAGGCCCTGGGTGTACATGCCACGCCTCCCTTATCGATCGGGTCAATATGTCACATGAATTTCGCTGATGAAAGACATTTCGTGACGTGCGGTATCGCCGGCCCCGGCTCGGCGTTGCGGGATTCCGGATCGGCGGGCCGGAACATCACGGTCGGCCGGGCATTCGCAAGGGAGCGTCTTTTTCAGGATCGGCCCGCGATGTCGCAGCAGAACCTCCCGACCGTCCTCATCACCGGCTCCACCGGCTTTCTCGGCGGGCACATCGCGCGGCGCCTGATGGCCCGCTACCGGGTGGTCGGCCTGGACTTCAGCGTCCCCGACCAGCCCCTCGACGGCATGCGGACGGTGAAGCTCGATCTCACCTCGGATGCCAGCGTCGTCGAGGCGCTGGCCGAAGTGCGCGAACGCTGCGGCGGGCGCATCGCCTCGGTCATCCACCTCGCCGCCTATTACGACATCACCGGCGAGGAGAATCCGAAATACGACGCCGTCACCGTACAGGGGACACGGCGGCTGCTCGACGCGCTGCAGGATTTCGAAACCGGCCAGTTCGTCTTCTCCAGCACGCTCCTGGTGCATGCGCCGAGCCCCGCGAAGGGGGTCAGGATCAACGAGGATTCGCCCCTCGATCCCCTCTGGGCCTATCCCAGGTCGAAGGCCGAGACCGAGGCCCTGATCGCCGAGCGGCGCGGCGGCGTCAAGGCGGTGACGCTCCGCTTCGCCGGGGTCTATGACGAGGATTGCCGGGCGGCTTTCGTCGCCCAGCAGGTCGCCCGCATCTTCGAGCGCCTGCCGACCGCCTATCTCTTCGCCGGCGACATCACGCACGGCCAGCCCTATCTGCATGTCGAGGATCTGGTCGATGCGGTGGAACGCGTAGTCGACCGCCGCGACGACCTGCCCGACGAGACGACGCTCTTGATCGGCGAGGAGGAAACCCCTTCCTACGACGAGATGCAGCGCCGCATCGGCCGGTTGGTGCATGGCGAAAGCTGGCGCACGCTGGTGCTGCCGAAAGGGCCGGCCAAGCTCGGCGCCTGGATGCAGGAGGAGGTGCTGGGCGCGGATGTCGATATCCGGGCCTGGATGATCGACAATTCCGATGCCCATTACGAACTCGACATCGGCCGCGCGAAGCGGCTCCTCGGCTGGACTCCCCGCCACAGCTTGACCGCGACCCTGCCGGAGATGATCCGCCGGCTGAAACGCGATCCGACCGACTGGTATGAGAAGAACAAGCTGGAACCCGAGCCGGTGGCCGCATCCGGGCCAGAACTGGAACAGGCCCGCGAACGCATCGCCGGTCCGCTGGAGCAAAGCCCCGTAGAGGTGGAGGGCGCTCTCGCCCGTCATCGCTCGGATACCCTCTGGGCGCCGATGCTGAATGCCGGCCTCGGCGCCTGGCTGATCGCTTCGCCCCTCATCGGCGGTCTTTTCGATCCTGTCTCCAACCCGGCAATCCCCCCCGCGCTCGGTCATCCGATCGCCCCGGCCGAGCTTCGCGAAGGCTGGATGGGAATCAGCAACATCGCTTCCGGGCTGCTCATCGCCACTCTCGCCCTGTGGGGGCTTTCCCCCCGACGGCCCTGGCTGCAATGGGTCACGGCGGCGGTGGCCGTATGGGTGATGTTCGCCCCGCTGGTGTTCTGGACCGGCAGCGCCGTCGCCTATGCCGAGAACACGCTGATCGGCATGCTGGTGATCACCTTCGCCGTCATCGTGCCGCCGCCGCCCGGCGTCAGTGCCCGCTCTCTCGCTTCCGACGACGACCGCCCGCTGGGTTGGACCTATTCTCCTTCCGCTTTCTCCCAGCGCATTCCGATCATCGCGCTCGCCCTGATCGGCCTCGTCACCTCGCGCTACCTCGCCGCCTATCAGCTCGGCCATATCGACGGCCTGTGGGACCCCGTCTTCGGACCCGGCGGCGCGACGGCCGGCAACGGCAGCGAGGCCGTCGTCACGTCCTCGGTGTCGAAGGGCTTTCCCATCGCCGATGCGGGCCTGGGTGCCGTCGCCTATGGGCTCGACATGCTGGCGGGCGCCATCGGCGACCGGCGGCGCTGGCGCACCATGCCCTGGATGGTGCTGCTGTTCGGCCTGCTGGTCATTCCCCTCGGCCTCGTCAGCGTCGGCTTCATCATCATCCAGCCGCCCGTGATCGGGGCGCTCTGCGCGCTCTGCATCCTGCAGGCGGCGATTACCGTCATCCTGGTGCCCTATTCGATCGACGAGGTGCTGGCGACCTGCCAGTACCTGCACCGCGCGCGCAAGGCGGGCGAACCCTTCTGGCGCACCTTCTGGTGCGGCGGCCCGGCCCTGTCGGAGAACCAGACCCCCGAGCCGGACCTCGACCGTCCGCTGCCCGAACTGGCTCGCGATTTCCTTTTCGGCGGTGTGAACTTTCCCTGGACCCTGGTCGCCAGTACGGGCATCGGGATCGTGCTGATGTTGACGCCGCTGCTGCTCGGCAGCCAGGCGCCGCTCTATTTCAGCGACCACATCGTCGGCTGCCTTGTGATCCTCGTCTCCGTCACCGCCATGGCCGAGGTGGTGCGGCCGATCCGCTTCCTCAACCTGCCCCTGGGCGCCTGGGTCGCGGTTTCACCCTTCCTGCTCGACGGCGGCACCGCGGTGGGGGCGATCGCCGGCCTCGTCCTCGGCATCGCGCTGATCGCCCTCGGCCTGCCACGCGGCACCCGCAGCGAGGAGCATTACGGCGGCTGGGACCGCGTCATCGTTTGATGCCGCAATCCCAGGATGGGGTGGACAGAAAACGGCCCGGCAATGTGCCGGGCCGTCCGTCATCTCTGGCTGTCGGATCAGGCGATCGTCAGACGGCCCGCCGCAGCAGTCCGAGACCGACGAGGCTGGTGCCCAGCAGCAGCAGCGCCGCCGGTGCGGGAACTTCCGCCGGCTCCTGATTGGCGGTCAGGGTCGCCGACCAGGTGGCGGTGATGTCGCTTTCGCAAAGGTCTGCGCCGTCACCGATGCAATTTCCGTTCGCCGTGAAGCTGCCGGTGAAGCGGGTGGCATCCAAGGTCGGATCGGTCGCGAAGACGTTACCCGACAGCACCAGGGTGATGGAATCGGTGCAGTTGTCGGCGCCGCCGCAGGTCAGCCCCGTGCGAATCACATTCGATACCGTATCGACATCGAAGGTGAAGGTCGTGCCATCCATAGCCATGAAGATGGTGAAGATCGCGTCATTGATGTCGAAATCGACCGCTGTCGCCGAGGTCACGCCGGCGAAGTCGCTGGTGGCCGATCCGGCCGCATAGGCGTCGGCCACATTGTTGAGGTCGAAGATGTCGAGGTCGGAAACGACCGACGAACTGCCGGGTCCCGGTAGGCTGTCGAACGTGCCGGTGAACCCGATCGACCCTTGGATGAACGCGGCGTTTGCCGGCGCTGCGGCGATCAGCATCGACAGGCCCCCGCCCGCCAATGCCCCTAGAAAGTGACTTTTCCGCATGTGGAACCTCCATGCTCTGATGGAAGCTCCTCCCGGCGCGTTCCTGGCAAAGCCTATGCCATTCGGACGATGTCGTTAGGAATCAGCAGGTTCCCGCAATGGAACCCGCGCAGAAATCGGATTCTGTAAAGAATTCGGACGGATAGTGCCGCGGAGTGAGCGACGGTGCTCCGCCATTCGCGTTATGGTTCCCCAATATCACACTTAACGCCTGCTTCAGTTGAGGTCATGGGCGTTCCGTATTCGACAAGACTACGAAAAATATGCTGGTTTTACTGCTGATGAAGCCAGATCTGGATCATAGGACTGCCCTGTCAGTCTCTTTTACGCTGTCTGTTGTTCACAAGGCGGTGAGGATCGGGAACCTTTTTGGGGGATTCACCGCCGGCCAGCGCTGAGGGGCGGGCACCGGTGGTCTGTCACGCCGATCCCAGCCGTCGGCCGCAAGCCGGTGATGCGCCGCTTGATCGTGGTTGCCGTAGGCGCTGGCCGAACGCTGGTGGAATCCTGGTGGGCTTGCGATCCGAGGCGGAAGCGGCCTTCCGCCCGTGGGCGAGGCCTGGCAATTTTTGCCTTCTTGTGGTAAAATGGCCGCCCGGTTCGGGGTGTTCTTGGACATCGTGTAGAAGAAGATCTCGACAAGTACCCGTTCTTGTCCGGAAGTGGCGTTCCGCCTGCGCGGAAGCAGGGTTCCGCCAGGGATGCTGACCTATCACCTGCAACTTGTTGAACGGGCAACAGGATCGGGTGGTTATCGCCACCGTCCGAAATCAGCCGATGAATCGCCGGCTGAATCCGTCCTCGCTCGGCGGCAGGCCGCCGTCGCGAGTCTCACCGATCGCGTCCAGGCGGGCCTCGGCCTGCTCGGCGACCGCGCGATAGAGCCGCGCCGCCAGGGCCTGCGCCGCGAACCCGCTCCAGGCCTCGGGCAGAAAGGCCGCCGGCAGATGCGGGTCGCGCAGCACCGCCTTCCGGTATTCGTGGATCAGCAGAAGCCGCAGGTCGAGGGCGCGCGCAGGGTCCAACGGGGCCGGCAATTCGGCGAGCGGCGCGAACAGTGCCCGGAATGCGGCATAGCGCTCGGCGACCGCATCCAGCGGCCAGGCTTCGCGCGCGAGCGACGCAAGTGTCGTCCCGCCGTTCTCGATCGTGGCTTCCAGGATCAGCGGAACGACGCCGGGGCCGGCGTGGCGAACCGCATGTGCCAGCGCCTCGCGGTCGGCCGCGGGATGAACCAGGGCACCGGGACCGAGCGATCCGAAGCCCGCCCACAGCAATTCGCGGCGCAGCCCCTCCCGCCCGGCGCCGGCGGGAATGACGATCTGGGTCAGGCGCCCGTCCCAGGCCGGCGCGGGACCGGCATAGATGCGCCGGGTCGCGTCGGCGAAGCGTTCGGCCCCGCCTGCCGTCAGCCGGTAGAAGCTGCGCCGGCCGATCCGCTCGCCTTCCAGCCAGCCCTCCGACACCAGCCGGGACACGGCGGTCCGCACCAGCGTGTCCGAGATCCCGAAAGGTTCGACGATGCGGATCAGGCTGGAGAGCGCCAACTCGCCGCCGCGCGGCACGATCGCATCGCCATAGACGGTGACGATGAACGACCCGGCGCGCAGGGGCCGGCTCTCGGCGAAGCGGCGGACCAGGCCGTCGACGAGGTCCGCCGCTGTGCTCAACTCACAGGCCG